>JAPPNT010000255.1 GCA_028873745.1 Chloroflexota bacterium
GTCAAGGAGCCTGTCCGTCGCCCAGTACGCGGTCGACCGGTTCAACGAGGCGGGCATCCCCGCGTGGCGGAACAGGAACTCGCTGACCGTCGTCTTCCCGAGGCCCTCGGACGAGGTGGTGCGCAGGTGGCAGATAGCGCCGTTCGAGGACATCGCCCACATCATTGCGATGCCGCACGTCACCCGCGAGGTGGTCAACGCGCTAATCGACGACATCAAGAACGGCTAGCGGCAGGAGGATGCGACTTGGAGAGAATCATCGTCATGGCTAAGAGCCAGGTTGGCGTCATCGCGGACATCACGGCGGCGTTGGCTGAAGCTCACATCAACATTCTGTCGGTCAACACGGAGAACACCGGCGAGACGGGCCTCGTCATCCTGACGGCCGAGGACAACGACGCCGCGCTGCAAGCCCTGACGACGGCCGGCTTCCGCGCCGTCATCGACGACGTGCTCGTGTTTCGCCTGCGCGACGAGCCGGGCGCCCTGGCGAAAGTCGCCGAGCGGTTCAAGGTCGCCGGCGTGAACATCCAGAGCCTGCACATCCTCGACAGGCACGGTGACTACGTGACGTTCGCGCTGTCCTCGGACGACCGCGAGAAGGCGGAGACTCTGGTGGGACCGGAAGCGCTCGTGTAGGAGCGCAGCCCTTCTTGCCGACCGCCCCCACGATTCCGTTAGAGACCGTCGAGCAGCCGCCCCCATCCGGCGCTGCGAGGCTTCGCATCCATCGCCTTGAGCGTTGCCCAGAACATGGCGAGGTCGCCCGCGACTATGGGGAGGCCCGTTGCCGCTTCCAGCTCCGTGGCGTGTCCGAGGAGCCGGAGGCCCCCGCCGCAGACGGCGATGGCGTCGACGCTGCGTCCGGCGCGCTCAGCAGTCCTGAGGACGTGCGCCTTCGTGATGGCCGCGTCCTGCTCCCAAGCGAGCCTGTCCGACTCTCCAACGGAAGCCACGATGCCCTGCTCTACCCAACCTTCCTGGAAGACGACGTCGAAGCCGTTGGCCTCGAAGCCGCGTCGTGCCATGGACGTCCAATCACCGGGCGGGTAGTAGCCGCCCGCGATGGCGATGCGGCGCGCGCCAAGGTGGTCGAGCGCGTCGAGCATCGCGGCGCCCATCAGCACGACGGGGACACCGGCCGCGTCCGCCACCTGCGCCTGCGCGCCCCGCGCACGCTCCGCGTGGGCGAGGGAGAACGGGATGCCGAACTGCGCGACCACGTCGGCTCCGGCAACGGCGAGGTCTCGGGCGCCTTCCTGCACGGCGGGGAGAGCGTCAGCGATACGGTCCAGGCTGAAATCGGCCATCGTTCGGCCCATAAGGCGCACCGGGATGAATGCGCCCGCGACGCTCGTGCCGTCAGGCGCCACCCGCAGGAACTCGAGCGGGACGTCGTTCCAGGTCGTGGGGGGAGCGAGGAACCCAACCTTCGTCATGGGCGTCCGTCCTCCTTGACCACGTCTCTGCGCTGACTACAGGTCATTCCACCGCAACCGCAACACCCCCCAATCGTCGCCCCGGCGGAGGGCGGGGAGCCCAGAGGGGCGGCTAACCGCTTGCCGCCTCTTCCTCCACCGGCAGCAGCACCACCCGCATGTAGCGGTCCAGGGTGAAGTAGCGCTGGGCCACTTCCTTGATGTCCTCGAGGGTCAGGGACTCCAGCAGCTCCTCGTAGGCGAGGATGCCGTCGAAGGACTCTCCGCGCTGGGCGGCGTTCGTAAGCTGGCCGAGCCAGAACCCGTTGGTGCGCAGGTCCTCCTCCCGCGCGGACCGCAGGAGCTCCTTGACCTTGTCCAGGTTTTCCTGGTCGCCGCCGTTCCGAATCCACTCCACTTCCTTCAGGACCTCGGCAAAGAGCTCGTCTGTCCGGTCGGGGTCACTGCCGAAGATGATGGAGATCAGGTACTCGTTGTCCGGCAGGGGATTGCCGCCCGCGTTGGCCCAGATGCCGTAGGTGCCTCCGAGCTCCTCGCGAACGCGCTCACGGAGACGGATGCTCAGCATCTCGCCCGCGACGTTGAGTTTGAGGATCTCGCCGCGGCTCCACTCCATGTCGCCGGCGTAGACGACAACGGTGTTGCCGCGCGGCTCGATGCCGCTGCGGACGACGCGGTCGACCAGCCCGGGCGGCGGGTCGATGTTGTTGTCGCGCCACTGCTCGGCGCGGCCCGTAGCCGGCAGGCTGGCCAGGTACGTCGAGACCAGCGACCGGAGCTGGTCCCAGTCGAAGGCGCCGACGAAGACGAAGGTCGCGTCGCCCAAGTCCGCGAAGCGGTCCACGTACACGTCGCCGACGCGCTCGATGCTCAGCTCCTCGAGCAGCGTGACGGACAGCGGGCGAGCGCGGAAGTGGTCCTGGTAGCGCACTCTGTCGACGGTGTCGAAGAGGACGGAGTCGGGGTCGGCGGTGTTGATCTCCGCGACGCTTTGCAGCTGCGCCAAATACCTGTCATAGAAGGCGGGGTCGACGCGCGGCTGCGTGGCGAAGAGGGTTACCAACTGGAACATGGTTTCCAGGTCCTCGGGCGAGGCGCTGCCCCGGAAGCCCTCAAAGAGCCGGTCAATGTAGGGGGACACGGCGACCCGCTTGCCCGCCAGCAGCTTCTCCAGCGTGACGTTGTCGTGCGGCCCGACACCGCTTCCGCCGACGATGGCCGCGGCGTACCGGGCCGAGACGTAGTCCTCGTCCGGGACCAGCGAGTAGCCGCCCGGGCTGAAGGCCCGGAACTCCACCTCGTCGTCGCGGAAATCGGTCTGCTTGGCGATGACGGTGATGCCGTTGGACAGTGTCCACCGCTGGGCGTCGACGGACTCCAGCTGCTCCTCGGCGACGATGTTGCCGCCGCCCGGCAGGACCTCCAGCAGCGGCACGTCGCCCACGGTGTCGGCGTAGGGCTCGACCTCGAGGGCGCTGGCCGACATGAGCTGGGCCAGTGTCGCGTCGGCCAGCCGGCTGTCGGGGCTGCCCTCGGTCTCCGCCGGGCGCACGACCAGCAGCGCGGTGTCCTGCAGGTCGGCCCAGGACTCGGCAACCTCAACGAAGTCCTCGAGCGATAGCTGCGGCAGAAACTCCTGCACCAGCTCCCACTCGATCTCGATGCCCGGCGACGCCACCTCGTAGAGGAAATGGTCGATGTACTCGTTGATGAAGTTTTGCGTCACCCGCTGGTCGCGCTGCTTGTACGAGCTCTCATACGACCGCTGCAGGTTGCTCTTCTCCCGCTCAAGCTCGCCCTCGGTGAAGCCGTGCTGCCTTACGCGCTCGATCTCCTCCAGCACCGCGGCGAGACCGGCCTCGATGCCGCCGGTGCCCACCCAGCCGGAGAACGTGGCGATGTCCAGCGGCGCCGCGTACGGCCCCCGGCCCGCGTTGGCGAACAGGTAAGGGGGATTGACGGCCTGGGCCCGCTCCGACAGACGCGCGTTCAGCATCCGGAACGCAAGCGACTCAACCAGGTATTCCCGGTACGCGGACTCGGTGGGCAGCGTCTGTGGACTCAGCTTCTTGACCAGGACGAACTGCGAGCCGGGCGACTCGGCGTCGGTGAACACGTTCACCCATGGCGTCTGGTGGCTGGTGAAGTCGAAGCCCGGACGCTCGGTCGCGGGAGCATGGGCGGCGCGGTCCTGCATGGCCCCACCCTCCGGCGGCGGCGCAAAGTGCTGCTTGATCTTGGCCTCAATCTGCTCCACGTCGAAGTCGCCGACGGCGATGACGCCCATCAGGTCCGGCCTGTACCAGCGATCGTAGAAGGCGCGGAGGTCGTCGGCCGTCGCGGCCTCGACAACCGACGGGAGGCCGATGGGGGCTCGGATGGCGTAGGGCGAAGAGCCGAAGATGAGCCGCAGCAGCGTGTTCTGGAACCGCGAACTCCAGCCCTGGCTCAGGCGCCACTCCTCCAGAACGACGTCACGCTCCAGGTCAACCTCCTCCGGGTCGAAGGTGATCGCGTAGGCCCAGTCGCTGAGGATCTGGAAGGCGGTCTCGGCAACCTCATCGTCGCCGGTGGGGATCTCGAAGAAGTACACGGTCTCGTCGAAGCTGGTGTACCCGTTCAAGTCCGGGCCGAAGCCGCTGCCAATGGACTCGAGGTAGTCGACGATCTCCTGCTTGGCGAAGCGTTCCGTGCCGTTGAACGCCATGTGCTCGACGAAGTGGGCCAGCCCGCGCTGGTCGTTCTCTTCCAGGACGGAGCCCGCCTTCACGACGAGGGCAATCTTGCCGCGCACCCGCGGCTCTTCGTTGTGGCGGATGTAGTAGGTCATGCCG
>JAPPNT010000089.1 GCA_028873745.1 Chloroflexota bacterium
AGGGTGTCCTCCTCGTTGGCAACGTCGGTGTGGAGGGCTAGCACCTCGGCGCCGGCCTCGATGCACATCTCGGCCGTCGTGCCACAGTCTCGGATGTCGCAGATGACGAGCTTGGCGCCCTCCTGGGCGCAGCGGAGGGCGTAGGCCTGGCCGATGTGGTGGGCGGCCCCGGTGATGATGATGACCTTGTCCTGCAGGCGCATGCCGGCCTCGCTTTCGGTGCAAGCTGGATTCGCGGGTTTGGGCGCATTGTACGCACCAAGGGCCGGCGGCTCAAACTGTGCGCGGGTCGGCGGGTGGTCGTGAGCGCGCTACAGCAGGTCGAGACCGAGGGTAAGCCAGTAGAAGACGATGTAGGCGCCGGCCAGGAGCATGATCGCCGCGCTGACGGGCTGGATGTAGGGCAGGGTCTTGCGCAGGCCGCCCACCATCGCGCCTTTGAACACCGCCATGCCGAGGGTGAGCACGAGAATGACGGTGCCCATGCCGAGGCCGTAGAGGACGAACTGCCCGAGGGCCGAGAAGAAGCTGGCGGTGGTGCCGAAACCCACAACGGCGATGAAGATGGGGAGCGTGCAGCTCAGTGAGGCCGTGCCGTAGCTGAGGCCGAAGAGGAAGTAGCTCTTGAGGTTGACCTGGCGGGCGTCGCCCATGTGGGCCGCGGCGCGGCTGAACATGCCGATGTTGACCTTGCCGCCGAGCATGATCCAGGCGCCGGCGAAAGCGAGCACGATGCCGATAATGAGCCCGAGCCACGGGATGACAGACCGGACGAAGGTCAGTCCCGCGGAGAGGATGATGCCAACCGAACCGAACAGCAGGAGCATTCCTGACGTTACGAGCAGACCGACGATCAACGCCTGAAGCAGCCTGCTTGGGGTCGAGGCGCGCTGGCCCTGGGCGTCTGCTGCTCCGAGGTACAGGCCCAGGTAGGCCGGCAGCATGGCGAAGCCGCAGGGATTCACCGTCGACACCATGCCCGCCGCGAAGGTGAAGCCGAATATGCCGATATTGTCCAGCCCGCTGCCGGACCGGCCGGAGAGGCCCTCGACGAAGGCGTTCACGCCGCCGGTAGCGTCGGCGCCGGAGCCCGTGAGCATCGCGCCGACCGCCGCGATGGCGACGGCGGCGCCGCCGACGAGGAGCGGCAGCAGGACGCCGCGGATCCAGGGGGCCCGGTACCATTCAGTGCTGGTGCTCGCGTCCATCGCTGGCCTCCTATCCCTGCCTCAATTATATGGCGGCTTTCGAGGGAATGACACAAATGTCGTGTCAGAAATCGTCGTGCCCATGGAGGCCGTGGCTTTGCCGCCGCTAAGCGCCGAGAGTACACTCGGAGGGTATGGCCGCTGTAAACCCGGAAACCTCAACCGCTAGCAATCCTCGCACGAGCTTCTCCTCGACGTGGCTGCCGCTGGGACTGGCGGCGATGTGCACGCTGGTGTTCACGATGGACGGCTCGATGAACATCATCGCGCTGCCTGCCATCGCGTCGGAGTTCCACGCGTCACCGGCGGGGGTGGTGTGGGTGGCGGTGGTCTTGCAGTTCATGATCCTTGGGCTGGCGCTGCCCGTCGGCTCACTGTCTACAGGGCTGGGACGGCGACGGTTGTTCACCATAGGCCTCGGAGTGTTTCTCGCGGGGCTGGCGGTGTCCTACCTCTCGCCGAGCCTGCCCGCGCTGATCGCGGGGCGGGCGCTGCAGGGACTGGGGTGCGCGCTGTTCCTCTCGACACGGAACGCCATCGGGATGGGGGGATTCCCGGAGGAGCGGCGTGGGATGGCTCTGGGAGTCATCATTGCGGCGGTGGGTATCGGCGGCGGGTCCGGCCCGCTGTTGGGCGGGCAACTCGTCGACGCCTTTGGGTGGCGTTCGGTATACGTGGCAGTGGCGCCCCTGGCGGTAACGACGACAGCGCTGGCGTTCATCTTCCTGCGGCGCGAGCAGCGGCAACCGCTGGCGCAGTTTGACTTCCTTGGCGCCTTCCTCGTCTTCGTGGGGTTGGCGTCGCTGGTGATCGCGCTGAACCGGACGGCGGACTGGGGCGCAACGTCGGCGGGGGTCGTCGGTCTGGCTGTCGCCGGGGTCGTCATGATGGCGCTGTTTGCGTGGCAGCAGGGGCGGGCGACGACGCCGGTGCTGGAGCTGGGCATCCTTCGGAGCCCGGCGGTGGTGCTGACGAGCCTGGCGCTGGTGTGGCAGGTCATGGGGCAGGGCACAGCGACGTTGGTGCTTCCCTTCTTCCTTGTGCATGCTTTGGGACTGAGCGCGGGGTTCTCGGGCATCCTCTTTGCAACAGCGCCCGCGTGCATGTTCGCGGGCGGGACGGTTGCCGGGCGGCTGTCAGACCGCATCGGCGCGGGGCCGGTGATGATCGTGGGGATGATCGGGCAGGTCGCGGGGGTGACAATACTGCTGACGCTGAACGAAGCGTCGGCGCCGTACCTGGTCGCGGTGGCGCTGGCAGTAATGGGGCTTGGGTCCGGGTTCCTGCAGACTGCAGCGGGGGCGGCGCAGATGAACGCGGTCCCGCCGGCGCACATCGGCATGGCGTCGGCGCTGTTCATCGGGCTCATCATGCTTGCGGCAACCGTCGGCGGGACGTTGGGGGGTATCCTGTTGAGCTCGGGCACGGACATCGAAACGCAGACGGCGGCGCAGGTATCGGCGGACTACCACCGCGTGGCGTGGGCAGGCACGGTCATCCTGCTGATCGGGATGGCAACATCGGTGTACTACTGGGTGTGGATCCACGGTAGGCGCGGAAGGACGCCGGCGGGGTAGGGGAGCGCTGGGCTACAGCGACTCCACCATGTCCCGCAGCCGGTCGATGGCCTTCTGGATGTTCTCAATGGAGTTGGCGTAGGAGAGGCGCACGCAGTCCTCGCCGTACTTTCCGAAGGCGCTGCCGGACAGAACCGCGACGCCCGCGTCCTGGAGGGCCTTCGCCTCGAACTCGGCGCTGGTGAGGCCGGTGCCGCCGATGCTGGGGAAGGCGTAAAAGGCCCCCTCCGGCATCGGGCAGGTGACGCCAGGGATGCTGCGCAGGCCCTCGACCACGACGTCTCTCCGCTTCAGGAACTCCTCACGCATGGCGCTGACGGCGTCCTGTGGACCCTCGAGCGCGGCGATCATCGCCATCTGGGAGAAAGCGCTGGCGCAGGAGACGCTGTTGACGGCGAGCTTCGTCACGCCCTCGACGAGGGGCTGCGGGAATACGCCGTAGCCGAGCCGCCAGCCGGTCATGGCGTAGCTCTTGGGGAGGCCGTCCAGGATGATGGTGCGGTCCTGCATGCCGGGCATGGCCGCGATGCTGGCGTGGGCGCCCGTGTAGAGAAGGTCCTTGTAGACCTCGTCGGAGAGGACGTAGGCGTCGGAGCGGTCGCGGACGATCTCGGCGATGGCGGCGATCTCCTCGGGCGACAGGACGGAGCCGCAGGGGTTGTGGGGCGAGTTGAGGATGACGAGCCGCGTGTTCTCGTTCACCAGCGACGCAAACTCGTCGAGGTCGGGATGGTAGTCGAGCTCGCCGCGGAGAGGCATGGGAACGGGCTTTGCGCCGCAGAAGTTGACCATCGACGCGTAGATGGGAAAGCCGGGATCCGGGTAGATTACCTCTGCGCCCGGCTCGGCCAGGGCGAGCAGGGTGAAGAACATGATGGGCTTGGCGCCGGGCGTGATGATCACTTGCCCCCAGTCGTACTCGAGGCCGCGGCGCTCGCCGGCGTTCCGGGCGACGGCCTGGCGCACCTCCGTGATGCCGGCCGAGGGGACGTAGTGGGTGTACCCGGCATCCAGCGCCTCGACGGCGGCGGCCTTGATGTGGGGCGCCGTCTCGAAGTCGGGCTCGCCAATCTCCAGATGGACGACGTCGACGCCCTGGGACTCGAGGGCCTTGGCCCGCGCGAGGACCTCGAAGGCTGACTCAGTGCCCAGGCGACCCATGCGTTCCGCGAGCTCCATAGCGCGACCCCCTCAGAATTGCATTTGGGATACGAGTGCCCTACGTATCTAGGGTACAGGGACAGGGTGGGGATGGGGAAGTGGTTGGGAGTAGCTAGGCGAGCTTCGAAAGCACCTCGGCGAGGGCGGCGTCTGCGGGGATGTGCCCATCCCACT
>JAPPNT010000187.1 GCA_028873745.1 Chloroflexota bacterium
CGGCAGGGGCGACCATGAACTCCTGGATGTCGGTGGAGTCCTGGGCGTGCTTGCCGCCGTTGAGAATGTTGAGCATGGGCACCGGGAGCGTGACTCCCGAGCCGAGATGGCGGTAGAGGGGGACGCCGCTGGACGCGGCGGCGGCGTGGGCGACGGCGAGGGATACGCCGAGGATGGCGTTGGCGCCCATCTCCGACTTGTCCGGGGTGCCATCGGCGTCGAGGAGCCGGTGGTCGACGGTCTCCTGGTCGTCGGCCGGGAGGCCGGCGACGGCGAGGGCGAGGCGGCGGCCGACGTTCTCGACGGCGTTGCGGACGCCCGCGCCGCCGAAGCGGGCGGCGTCGCCGTCACGGAGCTCGACGGCCTCGTAGCGGCCGGTGCTGGCGCCGGAGGGAACGGCGGCGCGGCCGACTGCGCCGTCGGACAGCCGCACGTCGACCTCGACCGTGGGGTTGCCACGGGAGTCGAGGATCTCGCGGGCGCGCACATCGCTGATGGTTGCCGTCATACTCTTGCCTGCTTCGATTCCGCGACGGCCATCGCCTTGTCGACAGCGTCGACGGGCGAGACGGCGCGGATGATGGCCGTGTCCTCGACGCCATCGACGCTCATGCGCCAGGTGTTCAGGCCGATGACCGTTGCGCCCTCGCCGAGGGCGTGGCCGATCTCGGACAGGGTGCCGTAGGCGCCGTCGATGGCTATGACGGCGCGACCGGCCTTGGCGACGATGGCGTTCCGCATGTAGCCCATGCCGGTGGCGATAGGGTAGTCGACGTACGAGTTGGCGTCGTCCGGGATGTGGCCGGGGAGGATGCCGATGGTGACGCCGCCGCCGGCCTTGGCGCCACGGCAGACGGCCTCCATGACGCCGGTGAGGCCGCCGCAGACGACGACAGCGCCCCTTCTCGCGAGCTCAAGGCCGACCTGATAGGCGTCGTCCAAAGCGGGGGGCGCGGCGGCGCTGCCGCCGATGACCGTGATGAGCGTAGGCCGCTGCTGCGTCGTCATGGCTGGCACCATGATAGCACCCCGCACTCGGCAGGCCAACGGGCCCCTTCGACAGGCTCAGGACAGGCTCCTCTGCGGGGGCCGGGGTGGGTTCCCGCCTTCGCGGGAACGACGGTGAGGGGTGGGGAATTGAGTTGAGTTTCCGAGCATTTTGGATTGAGTTTTTTTGGTTTCCCAATACGGGAAGGGCCTATAACGAAAGGAACGACTGCCGGAGGTCCGTAGCTGGAAGGGGGTTGAGTTGCATTGTGTTGCATTGTGCTGCGGGGAGGCAATTCGTATTGGGGACGGGTTGTGTTGCATTGAGTTGCGAAATGCAATTCCGGGCGCGGATGCTGGCGCGGGGACGGACCCTTCGACAGGCCCCTTCGACGGGGCTCAGGACGCGGTCAGGACAGGCGGGGCGAGCGGCTGGGCGGGGGATTCGATTTCGTTGAACGAATCCGTATCTGGCGGGTCTTGTTATAAATACGGATTCTTCGTTTTTCGTTTTTAGTTTTTTGCACTCTGTGAGGACGGTGGGGTGGAGAGGCTGCCGTTGGCGGTGCGCTCTCTGCGTCAGGCATACGGTTTCCATGAGGGCAGCGTAGTGGGGGTATCGGTGGTTGGGCAACGCGGTGGTGTCAGGGGAGATCTGTGCCGGCGAGGGGCGCCCTTCGACGGGCTCAGGGCGAACGGGAGTGATCAAGCTCAGAGCGAGCGGGGCTGCCCTTCCCTCTGGATTCCCGCCTTCGCGGGAATGACGGTGGGGGGTGGCCCTCGACAAGCTCAGGGCGAACGGCTGAATTGGTGGCGAAGGCCGGGGTTCCTGCTTGCGCAGGAACGACGGGGCGGTGCGAAAAGTGGGGATTGACGCTGTCCTTTCGTCTTGATTCTGTTGGGGTGGGGGTGCTACGCTAGTTTGGACATCGTTGGGTAGTTGTCTCTCCAAATGGAGAGAGTGGCCTTTAAGGGCAGCCCTGTGAGGCTGGCAAGGCGCTCCACTCCCAGGCGATGGCGTGTGCAGACATGCCATAGGCCTACGCCTTCGGAGCCCCTTGCCTTGTGCGGCAAGGGGTATTTTCTTGCCCCGCCTCACGCCGCCCGAGCCACTCGCTGAGGGTGAATCTGTGCCAGAGGCAGGCGAAAAGTCCATCCTGTCACGCGAGCAGATCAGGCGCGCGCTGAACCGCATTGCGCACGAGATCCTAGAGCGGAACGGCGGCGCGGGGGAACTTCTGCTGGTGGGCGTTCGCACGCGGGGCGTGCCGCTGGCGCAGCGGCTGGGCGAGCTGGTGTCGGACATCGAGGGGGAGCCGGTGCCGGTGGGGTCGCTGGACGTGACGCTGTACCGGGACGACGTGCACCTTCGCGGGCTGCTGACGCTCGAATCGACGGACCTGCCGGTTTCTGTGACGGACCGCCGGGTGGTGCTCGTCGACGACGTGCTGTTCACGGGGCGGACGGTGCGGGCGGCGATGGACGCGGTGATGGACATCGGCCGGCCGACGAAGGTGCAGCTCGCGGCGCTCATCGACCGGGGGCACCGGGACCTGCCGATCCGGGCGGACTACGTGGGGAAGAACATCCCGAGCTCGTTGTCGGAGGACATTCGCGTCCGGCTGGTCGAGACGGACGGGGTGGACGAGGTGGTCATCATGCGGCGCGAGGGCGCGCCCTTCGACAGGCTCAGGACGAGCGGGGAGCGGACGTAAGGGAGCGCCCCCTTCGACAGGCTCCTTCGAGAGCCTCAGGACGGAGTCAGGGCGACCCTTCGACAAGCTCAGGGTGAACGGGGGTTAGGCAGGAGTGCGAAGTCCGTTGGGGCGGGGTTTCTGGGTACCGGCTTTCGCCGGTAAGACAGTGAGCGTTGTTGGAGTGCGCGCGGGGAGGCAGCGATGACAAGCATCAGGCCCGCACGAGAAGAGCAGACGGCGGTGGCGCCCTTCGCGGCGCAGATCGCAGAGTCGGCGCCGCCCGCTGTGTGGCGGCACCGGCACCTGCTGGACCTGGACGCGGTCTCGCCGGAGGAGATCGCGACGGTGTTGCGGTCGGCGAAGGCGATGAAGGCGATGCTGCGGCGCGAGGTGAAGAAGGCGCCGACGCTGCGCGGGCGGACGATCATGACGCTGTTCAGCGAGCCGAGCACGCGCACGCGGGTGTCCTTCGAGACGGCGGGGAAGCTGCTCTCGGCGGACGTCATTAACCTCTCGTCGAGCGGGAGCAGCACGGAGAAGGGCGAGTCGCTGGTGGACACGGTGCTGACGCTGCAGGCGGCGGCTGCCGACGTGCTGGTCATGCGGCACAGCCACTCGGGGGCTCCGTACCTGGCTGCGAGCGTGCTGGAGCGGACGTCGGTCATCAACGCGGGCGACGGCTCGCACGCGCACCCGACGCAGGCGCTGCTGGACCTGTTCACGATCGAGGAGCGGCTGGGGAGCCTCGAGGAGAAGCGCGTGGTCATCGTCGGCGACATCTCGCATAGCCGCGTCGCGCGGTCGGACCTGTGGGGGCTGTGCAAGATGGGAGCGACGCCGGTGCTGTGCGGGCCGCCGACGCTGATGCCGTGGGACCTACTGAAGCGGCGGGGCTTCGACGAGGGGCACCCGTTCGCGGGGGTGGAGGTGGAGACGGACATCGAGCGGGCGCTGGGCGGCGCGGACGTGGTGATGCCGCTGCGGCTGCAGAAGGAGCGAATGGCGGCGGGGCTGCTGCCGAGCGTGCGCGAGTACGCGCGGCTGTGGCAGGTGAACCAGGAGCGGCTGTCGCGGCACTGCCCGGAGGCGGTCGTGATGCACCCGGGGCCGATGAACGAGGGCGTGGAGATCAGCCCGGACGTGGCGCACGGCGGATCGTCGGCGGTGGAGGAGCAGGTGACGAACGGGCTCGCCGTCCGCATGGCGCTGCTGCTCATGCTGGCCGCACCGCACGGAGGAGACCATGACTGAGTCAATCCTGATCACGGGAGGCCGGATCATCGACCCGGCGCAGGGGCTGGACGCGGTGGGCGACGTGCACATCGTCGACGGCGTGGTGGTGTCGGCGGGGCCGGTGG
>JAPPNT010000239.1 GCA_028873745.1 Chloroflexota bacterium
GTCCGGCACACAGGCGGGCATCGTCGGGCGTGACCGTCGGGCGTTCGAGGAGTTCTACCAGGACTATGACGCCAACACCATGCGGCTGCGCCGCGAGCGGGCGGGGGACGCCCGGAACTGGCAGATCAACCTGGTGAATGTCGGTCCAGTCTCCTACACGGGGCATGCGGCGATTGCGTCGGACGTCGGGTTCCTGAAGGCCGCCGTCGGCGCGAGGCAGGTCGCCGACGTGTTCATGCCCTCCATCGGGCCGGACAACGTCATCCCCCAGAGCCGGTACGAGTTCTACCCCGGCGAGTGGGAGTACGTGTACGCCGTCGCGGAGGCGATGCGCGAGGAGTACAAGGCGATCACGGACGCCGGCTACATCCTGCAGATCGACGCGCCGGTGGGCAAGTTCGAGACGCAGGACATGACGCTGGAGGCGTTCCGTGCGCGGTTCGCCCGCAGCGTCGAGGCGCTGAACCACGCGCTGGAGGGCATCCCGGAGGAGCAGGTGCGCTTCCACCTCTGCTTCGGAAGCTGGCATGGGCCGCACGCCTTCGACCTGGAGCTGAAGGACGTGGTGGACCTGGTGCTGCAGGTGAACGCGCAGGCGTACTCGGTGGAGGCGGCGAACCCGCGGCACGAGCACGAGTGGAAGGTGTGGCGCGACACGAAGCTGCCCGACGGCAAGATCCTCATGCCCGGCGTCGTCACGCACTCGACGAACACCATCGAGCACCCCGAGCTGGTGGCGGACCGCATCGAGCGCATCGCCAACGTGGTGGGCCGCGAGAACGTAGTCGCGAGCACGGACTGCGGGCTCGGCGCGCGGGTGCACCCGCAGATCGCGTGGGCAAAGCTCCGCACGCTCTCGGAGGGCGCGCACATGGCCAGCGAGCGGTTGTGGGGGTAGAGTGCGTACAGTTTGGGCGCCCTGTCTTCCAGAGCCTCATCGAGAGGCCTCGGAAGACCCCTTCGACAAGCTCAGGGCGAACGGGATCCATAGTCGCTGTTTGACATAAGGAGCTGTCATGGCTAGCTCAGCGGAGCACATCCTCCAGGTGTTGGAAGAGGCGGGCGTCGAGTATGTGTTTGGGATTCCCGGCGGTGGGACGAGCCAGATCTTTGCGCTGATGCACGGTCGGGACAGCGTTACGCCGGTACTCGTGCGGCACGAGCAGGCGGCGGCGATCATGGCGGACGCGTATGCCCGGGCGTCCGGGAAGCCCGCCGCCATCATGGGCCAGGGGCTCTTCATGGGCTCCAACGCCAGCTTCGGGATCATGGAGGCGATGCTGAGCAGCTCGCCGATGCTGGTCGTCACCGACACGTCGGACGGCGGCGCGGGGCAGCACCCGGCGAACCAGTCGGGCGCGGGCGAGTACGGCAGCATCGATCTGCCCGCCATCTTCCGCGCCATGACCAAGTACACGACGCTGGCGGCAAGCCCCAAGGAGGCGGTCATCGGCACCCAGCTGGCGCTGAAGCACGCGACGTCCGGGCGGCCGGGGCCGGCGGCCGTCGTCATGCGCTCGGCGGCGGCCGGCGGCGAGGTCGCCGTGGAGTCGCCGCCGTTACTGCACCACACGTTGGGGTACCTGAACACCACCAAGCCGCAGAGCGCGCCGGAGGACATCGCCCGCGCCGTCGACATCCTGGCGGCGTCGAAGCGGCCGGTCATCGTAGCGGGGAACGGCGTGCACGTCTCGCGCAGCCACGACCTGCTGCGGGAGCTGGCGGAGGCGTGGGGCGCGCCGGTGGCGACGAGCTACAAGGGTAAGAGCGCCCTCGCCGAGACGCACCCGCTGTCCGTCGGGATGGCGGGCGTGTACGGGCAGGCGGCGGCCAACGCGGTCATCGGCGACGCGGACACGGTGCTCGTCGTCGGCGCCAAGCTGTCGCCGCAGGACACGGTGCGGGAGCGGCCCAACGTCTTCGACCCGCGGCGGCAGCGCATCATCCAGATTGACATCGACGAGAACAACGCCGGGTGGACGTTCCCCGTCGAGCTGGGGCTGGTGGGCGACGCGGCGAAGGTGCTGGGACAGCTGCTGGAGGAGACGCGGGCGCGAGGCTCGATGTCGACGCCCGAGCGGGAAGCGTGGACCGCCGCGCTGCCGGTACACCGGAGGAACTTCCGCTACTACAACGAGCCCGCGATGCACGAAGACAGCTCGCCGGTGCGCCCGCAGCGGCTGGTCGCGCTGCTCCGCGAGACGATGCCGGCGGACACGGTGTACGCGCTGGACGCGGGGAACAACCGGACGTGGATGGCGCACTACTTCCAGGCCTCGCAGCCGCACACCTTCTTCTGCCCGGGCGGCACCGCCGGCATGGGGTGGGGGCTGCCGGCGGCCGTCGCGCTGAAGCTGGCGTACCGCGACCGGCCCGTCGTCTGCGTGACCGGCGACGGCGGGTACATGATGACGGTCAACGCGCTCTCGACGGCGATGCAGTACGGCCTGCCGGTGGTCTGCGTGGTGTTCAACGACAACGCGCTGGGCATGGTGAACCAGCACCAGCCGGCGGGGAAGAAGGTCGCGTCGGAGTTCATCGATACGGACAACGCAGCGGTGGCGCGGGGGTTCGGGTGCTTCGGCGTGCAGGTGCGGGACTCGCGCGAGCTGCCGGGCGCCCTGCGGGACGCCATGGCGTCGGGCCTGCCGTCGGTCGTCGACGTCGTCATCGACCGCGGGCCAAGCCCGGACGACTTCCGCGCGGACGTGCGGCGCGTGACGGAGACGTAGGCGTTGCGGGGGCATACTAATTTGGCGACAATGTGCCGCACCACACGGGAACCTGAGGAGGAAACGTCATGAGCACCATCACGCGCATGTACACAGGCGACGACGGCGAGTCCCACATCGAGGACCTGGACCTGTCGGAACACCCTGAGCTCCAGGAAGGGCTGAAGGCCACAAACATCACCTTCCGCGAGTTCCCGCCGGGCCACTTCGTCGACTGGCACCCGGGGCCTCGGCGGCAGTTTGTCATCACGCTGCAGGGCGAGGCGGAGATCGGCCTCGGCGACGGCACAATCCACCACTTCGGGCCGGGGCACGTGAACCTCGTCGAGGACACGACGGGCCACGGGCACACGACGCGCGCGGTGGGCGATGTGCCGCGCATCACGGCCACGATACCTATCGACGGCTAGGCCGAGATGACAGGAAGCGCGCAGCGCATCCTCACCACGCACACCGGCAGCCTGCCTCGGCCGCCGGACCTCCTCGCGATGGTCCAGGCCCGCGAGACCGGGCAGTCCTACGACGCGGAGGTCCTCGGCGACGCCGTGCGGCGCTCGGTCGCGGAGGCGGTGCGGCTGCAGGCCGGCGCGGGCATGGACATCATCAACGACGGCGAGTACAGCAAGGCGGGCTTTTCCGACTACATCAAGGACCGGGTGAGCGGCTTCGACAGCGTCGACCCGTCGCCGCAGGCGCCCTCGGAGGTGGACTTCCCGGAGTTCGCCGAGTGGTGGCGGACGGCGGGGTTCCTGGGCAGCGTCGCGTTCCCGCGCCCGGTGTGCACGGGGCCGATGGCGTGGACGCACCCGGAGACCGTCGAGGCGGACCTTGCCAACTTTCGCGACGCGCTAGCGGGCGTCGACGTGGCCGGCGGGTTCATGACGGCGTCGTCGCCGGGCATCCTCGACCTGCGCATCGCCAACCGGTACTACCCGACGGAAGAGGAGTACGTCTACGCGCTGGCGGAGATGATGAAGGTGGAGTACAGGGCCATCACGGACGCGGGGTACGTGTTGCAGGTTGATGCGCCGGAGATGGCGATGGGGCGCAACTGGGCACGGTTCCGGGACGGCCCCCTGGAGGACTTCCGGCGCGTTATGGGGCTGTGGGTGGAGGCGCTGAACTTCGCGCTGGAGGGCATCCCTGAGGAGCAGGTGCGGTTCCACATCTGCTGGGGCAACCAGGAGGGGCCGCACGTGCGCGACGTGCCGCTGCGGGACATCATCGACATTGTGCTGCAGGTGCGCGCGGGGGCGTACTC
>JAPPNT010000184.1:0-1793 GCA_028873745.1 Chloroflexota bacterium
CCCGACCGGTCCCGGAAGAGCACAAGGCTCTCCCCCAGCAGCCGCACGGCCCGCACCGGGTTCTCATCGAGCTGCGACGCAGTCGCGATGGGGTGCCAGTACCAGCGCATCAGCGTGCCCATCGGAGTGCCGGGCCCCACCTGGGTGAACCGCTCGTTCTCCTCTGCGGTCAGCATTGGCGCCTCCGTCCTCCCGCGACCGGCTCGGCAGTTAGCCGAGGTACCGCCGGAGCTTCGCGGCCTGCTCCACGTACGGCCGCACCTGCACCCGCGCCTCGTCCTTGATGGCCGCCCAGATCGCGCTCGTCAGCCCCTCGTGGATGCGGTCCACCTCGTCCGTGAAGCGCGCGACGACATTCATCGAGTCCTCGCCGAGCAGTTCTCGCACATGCCGCTCGTTCGTGTACCGAAGCGCCGCTCGCAGGTCCTCGTCGACGCTCGGGTAGCTGTCGCGAATGAACGCCCAGTCGTCCTCGTCAAACGCGCTCAGCCCCAGCAGGTCCGGCGGCACACCGATTGAGTACAGCGACGCCGCAAAGCCGATGGCCCGCGGCAGCGTCGCTCCGCCCACGCCGTCCAGCGAGCGCCCGTATCCGAACAGCCCCACATGCATCTTGCGCTCGCGCCGCCGAGGCACATGGGCGGACGCCGCGGCGATGACATTGGTCAGTTCCACAACCCGCTTCTGGTACCCCGCCGACGCCTTGGCGATGAGCGATATCGCCCGGTCCTCGTCGATGGGCCGGGGATCCCGGCGCGTGTGCGCCCGCAGCAGCGCGATGGACTCGCGCACCGTGTCCCGGTCGTAGTCGTACTTGAACGCCGACTGTACCGTGACCGTTTGCGCGCTCGGGTACTCCACGAACGAGCGGTCGATGTTCAGCGGGTTCAGGTGCCCGCGGAAGGGCGCGGACCCTGCCCCGATGATCGGGTACATCGGAATGCCCAGCCGCTCCTCCAGCCGATGCAGCCGCTGCAGCGCCACCTTGAGGATGAGCTCGGCCCCGATGATGCCGTAGTTGAGCGCCGGGTCGCTCCGCGCTAGGAACACCCGCTGGTACGGCACCTCACGCCCGTACAGGTACTCCTCGACGATTGCGTCGCTGCGCAGCATGTTGTCCCGGTCCTCGACCAGCGGGATCATGCGTATCCGCTTCGGCGAGAACTCGCCGATCCAGTCCTGAATCGTCCTCCCGCCGGGCAGTGCCTGCTGCTCCTGCCCGACGATGATCTGCCGGTAGTACGCCTCCACGAGCCGGAGCTCCTGCGCGCTCGTCGTAAACGGCAGGATGACCTCCTGGATGGGCGCGTTCTCATCGTCCATGCCTGGGTAGAACCCGTTGGCCACGTCCCACGCCGAGGGCACGCTCTGCAGCGCCTCCACCATCGACTTACGCATGTCCCGCTCCACCGAGGGGTTGGGCACGCGCAGCGTCAGGATCACGTCGTGGCCAAGCCGCCGCTCCTGCTGGAAGAAGTCGGCGTACCCCGTCAGCAGCTTCTGCACGACGTGGTTGTCCGCCTCCTTGCCCTCGGAGTCCCACATCTGCTCGTTGCAGCCAAGCGCAAAGATCTCCGCGGCCTCGTCCACCTCACCCTCGCCCTTCAGGACGCCTTCCTCATCGGCGAAGGGCGCGGGGGTGGCGTTGTCGGGATGTTGCGTGCTCATCACCTTGGGCACAAACCACACGGTGCACCTCACATTCGGCATCGACGGCACAAACAGCGCCTTTCCGAATTATACGAAGCCCGTCACGCGTGCGACAGCATCTACCCTGGAGAGGGGTCGCTCAA
>JAPPNT010000184.1:1803-3966 GCA_028873745.1 Chloroflexota bacterium
GCAATGAGACCCCCGCTGCCGCCAACTCCGAAAAAGTGGGCATGCAGACGAGGCCGTCAGCGAACAGGTACAGCGAGGCGATCTCCTCGAATACCACGCCGCTCAGCTCATCGCGAAGGTGCGCCTCCGCGGCCGCAGCAGCCTCGTAGTAGCTGATGACGCTGTTGTCGTCGCTGTCGAAGCGGCGTCCGAGGCTCCCGCGGAGAAACGGCCTGTCGCCACCGCCGTTGCGGGCTGCAACAACCCACCGCCGGGCAGCCTCCTGCCTGTCTTGCATCAGCTCCATTTCCCTGACAAGCAGGGCTTCCGCCTCGTCGATGCCGTCGCGCACCCACGTTCTCTCCAGCGCCTCCCCAAACAGCGCCGGATGCCGCGCCCCCAGGCCCGACAGTACAAATGCCGTCTCCGCGTCAGCCGGTTCGAGCGTCTCAAGGAACGGCAGCGCCGCCACGAACAGCGCCCTTTCGATGCTGCTGTCCGCCAGCGAGTCCAGAAAGTCCAGCGCCTTCACGTCCAGCACGTCGATGCCGTCGCGTACCCACGCCCTGTCCTGCGTCGCGCCAAATATCTCAGGCTGCCGGAGGCTCAGGTCCGCCAGAAAGTGCGCCGACTCCGCGTCGCCGTGCCCCACCTTGTCGAGGAACGGCATGGTCACGATCGCGAGCGCGCTCACCCGGTCCTGCCCGGCCAGCGATCCCAACGACGTGACGACACGGGCTTCCTCCGCGTCGAACCCGTCTTGCACCCAGCTCTTCTGCAACAGCCTCGACAGCAGCGGTTGGTCGCGGGTGCCGACGCTCGCCAGGAGTCGCACCGCCGGCAGGTCGCCGTCCTCCACCGAGTCCAGGAGCGCCATGCCGCCAATCAGGCTCCCCTCGTCCTCGGCCTTGCCCTCCAGCGACTGCAACGTCCTCAGGACGGCCAGCTCCGTCACATCGAGGCCGTCGCTCACCCACGCCCTGTCGATGATGACGCCCAGCAGACGAAGCCCGTAGTCCGTTCTCGACAGGCTCGTCAGGAAGTCCAGGATCGGTTTGTCCGTCTCATCCAACGAGTCCAGAAACGCGAGCCAGAACACCCGGCCACCTGCGTCGGATTCCACCGCCAGCAGCTCCAGCAGCGCGATGATTGACCGCTCTCCCTCGTCGAGCCCGTCGACCACCCACTCCTTCCCCACCAGCGCCGGGTCTCCCCCCCAGCCAAACGCCAGCTCCACTGCCACCAGCCGGTCGACTGCCGCCTGCTCCTCGGCGCTCACGCCGTCCTCCACCCAGGGCAGCGCGAGGATGCGGTCAGCCAGCGATCGCTTGGACAATGCGAGCCTCGTGGCCGCTGGAAGACTTTCCCACGACGCCGTGGAAGCAGTGAGGGTCTCTTGGATTGGCGCCGTCGGGACCGCCAGAACGACGACGTCGCCCGCATCCGCAGCCGCCGGTTGCCCGTTCGCGCTTTGCGCAACCTCGCCAGCGGCCGGCGCCGTCGAAGTCAGCGGCTCGCCGATTATGCGGAAGTAGGCAACCGCCATGAATGCGGCGACAAAGAGAAACGCCACCGCCATCAGCACGGGCACGGAATAGTTGCGGGGTACCCGGTATTCCATCATCGGGACGTTCCCACCAGCCAGGGTGAATCGGCCAGCGAAAGCCCGCAGTCCAATGCCCGCGGACGCCCTCGCTTGGTGCTATCCTACAGGCGCGGCCAGTCAACCGCCATCCCTCGTTTCGCTGGAAATCTCGCGCCATCCGTGGCCGAGGCGCCGACGGCGGACTAGCGCCGCGAGGATGGCAGACGCGGCACCGGCGTGCCTACGTGTTCGTGACGCTCGGTTGGTTTACGCGAACGGTGATGATGTCGGTGCCGTGGAATTGCTGGTGCCGCACGGACGCCGCGTACGCCCGCAGCAGCACGAGTGACGTCTCGTTCTCTACGACCGAGTCCGCATCATGCTGCTGGAGCTGCCGGATGCGGTCCTCGATGTTCAGGTCGCCGCTTGGCCCCGCGATGAACTCCAGGTCGGCCGATTGCCCCTCGCTAGACGCGACAACCACCAGGCGTCGCTCCTCACCGGTGGTCGCCTGAACCTCTCGAGGCGGCCGCTCGCCGGTCAGGTCCAACGGCGAGAGGGTCAGCAGGGTTTCCTCCGCTACGGCGGATAACCTGTCC
>JAPPNT010000253.1 GCA_028873745.1 Chloroflexota bacterium
CTGACGGCCTTTGTGGGAGCGCCTTTCTTCATCCTGCTGCTCATACGCAACAAACGGCAGGTGCATTCACTGTGAACCGAGGCTCTTGAGAGGAGTGTTTGTCTTGATTAACCGTCGGTATGCCCTTCTTCTGGTGCTTGTCCTGGTGTTGGCATTCGTCTTTCCGAGCTGCTCTTCAGCCGACTCGACTCCTGCGCCCGAAATCGCAGCTGCCCCAACCGCTGCCCCTCCCACTCCCGAGCCGGCGACAGCCCCGGAACCCACCGTGGCCCCCACTGCGCAGCCACCGCCTACTGCCACACCGGCGCCGGACCTCTCGGGAGTGCGCGGCATCATCGACCCCACGAACTTTGGCTGGCCGAGGCAGGTGGAAGGGCTCAACGGCGTCGTGACCATCCCCGCCAAGCCGCAGCGGATCATCACGGCGTCCGTGGGCCACGACGAGACGATCCTTGCCCTGGTGCCCGCCGAGCGGCTCGTCGCCGTCGGCGCGCCCACCAGGATCGACACCTACTCCAACGTCTACGGTCATGTGCAGGACAAGCCGGAGATCACGCGTGACCCCGAGACGATCATCGCGCAATCTCCGGACGTCCTGGTCACGAGCCCGTTCTTCTCGGCCGAGGGTATCGCAGCCCTCGAGCGTGTCGGCATACCGGTCGTGCAGACAGAGCTGCAGCAAAGCCCGGAGGCCCGCATCAACAGCATCCTGCTCATCGGCTATATCCTTGGCGAGGAGCAGCGAGCGCTGGAGTTCGCGGCCGAGGTGCGCGGCCGCTACGACTCGCTCGTCGCGGTCACGCGAGCGGCTTCGCCACAGCCGGGTGTCCTCGCCGTCACCCAGTATTCGGATAAACTGTGGGTCGCCGGCGCCGACTCCACGGAGGGAGGCGTCATCGTCGCAGCCGGCGGCATGAACGTTGCAGCCGCCGCGGGCATCACCGGCAACCAGACCACCAACCTGGAGGGCATCATCGCCATGGCGCCCGAGGTCATCATCATTCCCCAACCCGTGGACTTCGGCGCCAATGAGTTCCGCCAGTCCCTCCTGGAGAACGAAGCCCTCGCCGAGGTCCCGGCAATCAAGAACGGCAGAGTCTTTGTGGTGGAGAGCAAGTTCTACACCACCCTCTCGTACTGGAACATCCTTGGTGCCGAGGAACTCGCGCGTGTGCTGTGGCCGGACGCATTCCCGGAACCGCCTGTCCTGACGTTCACCTTGGCGGAGTAACGCATGACAGACAACGGCACACACCCGGCAGTCGCCGCGCAGGCCCTCTTCTTCCAGGTCGAGGCGAGGGCGCTGCTGGACGGCGTCGACCTGCAGGCGGACCACGGGCAGATGGTGGGTCTCATCGGCCCCAACGGCGCGGGCAAGTCGACCTTCCTCCGCGCCGTCTCCGGCGTCCTCCGCGTGCAGGGCGGCAGCGTGCACCTAGATGGAGCCGACCTCCGCTCCCTCGCGTCAAAGGAGGTCGCGGCGAACCTCGCCATCGTGCCGCAAATCATGCCGTACACCCACGGTTTCACGGCGATGGAGCTCGTGTTGATGGGCCGATACCCGCACCTCGGTCGCTTCCAAATCGAGGGCAAGGAGGACGCCCGCATCGCCCGGGGCGCCATGCGCCTCACGGAGACCGAGCAGTTCGCTGAGCGCACCCTCGATACTCTATCGGGCGGTGAGCGCCAGCGGGTCATCGTGTCGCGCGCGCTGGCGCAGCAGCCGCGCGTCCTGCTGCTGGACGAGCCGACCGCCAATCTTGACGTGTTGCACCAGTTGAAAGTCCTGGGCCTTGTGCGGCAGTTGGTGGACGACGGTCTGACGGCCGTTGCCGCCATCCACGACCTCACCCTCGCCGCGCGCTTCTGCGACCGTCTCGTGCTGCTGAGCGAGGGGCGTGTCCTTGGCGAAGGTGCGCCGGCGGATGTCCTGACGCCTGAGTTGATCGGCTCGGCCTTCGGCGTCGAGGCGGTCGTCTACCCAGACCCCAACACCGGCGCACTGGCCATCAGCCTCATCGGCCCCGCCGACCAGCCTCTGCACGAGGCCAACGGACGCCCGCCAGCCCGGAACGGGGCGGCTCCGCATAACGGGCCACCGCTATGTTGACGATGCCATACTGCCCGCGTGGGACGACATCCCCTGCACCATGATACCCTTCGAGCGATTGCTGCCCGGCATCCGATCCGGGCTTGATGCTGAGGTCATGAGGGAGACCCTGCAGGAGGAATGGGGCGATGAAATACCAACGAATCTCTGGAGATTCCCACCTGGAAGTGCCCGCGGGCCGATGGACGCACCGCGTCGACGCGAAGTATCGCGACCACGCGCCCCGCAACGTGACGCTCCCCGACGGCGCCGACGGCACGGTCATCGAGGACTTTTCGCCTGTGCAGAACCCCATGGACCTCTACGGCGGCAAGGGCCGCGACATCTGGCACCCCTTCGGCCAGACCTACGCCTCCACGCCCGGCACCGGCTTGCCCGAGCAGCGCCTTGCCGAGCAAACGCAGGATGGGCTCGACGCCGAGGTGCTGTTCCCCGCCGTCGTCTGCGGTCCACGGCTGTGGTCCCGCGTGAAGGACCTCGATGCGAGGAAGGCGATCTTCCGCGGCTGGAATGACTGGCTCGCTGAGGAGTACTGCGCCGTGTCGCCCGACCGCCTCATCGGCGTCGCCGCGCTCCCCACTACCGGCGTGGACGACGCCGTCGCCGAGCTTGTGCACGCCCGAGACCTCGGACTGAAGGCGGCCGTGCTTGCCCGCTTCCCCAACGGCGGCGCGCGCCCGTTGCCGGAGGACGACAAGTTCTGGGCCGCAGCCGTGGAGATGGACTTCCCCGTCTCCATCCACGTTGACCTCGATCGATCACCGGACCCCAACGGCCGCCTGCTGGACTACCCCATCGAGCATGAGGTGCTCAATCACACCGAGCTGGCGTTCCAGGTGCAGCGCTTCGCCCGGGCGGGCGGTGTTAACGTGGTGCAGCTCGTGCTCTCCGGCCTCTTCGACCGGTTCCCCACCCTCCAGATTGACATGGCGGAGAACTGCATCGGCTGGGTGCCTTTCTTCTTGGAGATGGCCGATGTCCGGTACAAGCGGCACATCTACTGGTCGGAGCAGTTCGTCGGCTTCAAGCCGCTGAAGCAGCTCCCCAGCGAGTACATCACCCAGCACTTCTACTGGGGCTTCCAGGTCGACCGGTCCGGTGTGGAGCTACGGCACTGGATGGGCGTCGACAAGCTCATCTGGGCCGCGGACTTCCCACACCAGGAATCGGACTGGCCCGACTCCGACGAAGTCATCGAGCATAACTTCCACGGCCTGCCGGAGGACGAGGTCTACAAAATGGTCGCCGGCAACGCCATCAGGTTCTTCCACCTGAACGCCGAAGACACAGCGTCACCGGCGGACATGGCGGGACAGGCCGCCACGTAGCGACGAGCACACAAGCGGCTAGAGTTTGCTTCCTTTGAGAGCGCAGGACGGCGGTTCAGGGAGAGAGTTCTGGTCTTAGTAGTCAGTGGCTGCCGAGCTTGGATTCGAACCAAGGTTACGTGGTCCAGAGCCACGCGTGCTACCGCTGCACCACTCGGCAATGAAGTACGTTCAGTGTATCGCCGCCTGCCGAGAGGGGTCAAGGCGAGCCACGTCCGCCAGCCACGCGCGTACCGCCCTCGGCGACCGCAGCACGACGACCTCTGTGCCGTCCGCGTGCTCCGCGAGCGCCGCCCTCATGCGACGGTGGTGCGCGCGCCAGTGGGTGATGCACCAGAGCAGGATTGAGTCACGGCTCATGAAGCCCTTGCGAAAGGACTCGTGGTTATTCCCCCACATCAATTCCCAGGAGAACGAGCGCTTCCAGGTGTCAATACCCAGGAACATTGAGCCACAATACCCACTAACATTGAGCCAGATAA
>JAPPNT010000105.1 GCA_028873745.1 Chloroflexota bacterium
CGTCCGCCAGCGCCTCATGCGCGCCGCCCGCGACTTTCTCGAAGACGGCACGCCGCCGCAGATCATCGACGAACCCAACCTCTGCCGCGTCCGCGCCGCATCGGCCATCCTGCCCGAGGGCGCAGACTGGCAGGCCGAGACGGAGAAGGCCCGTGACGCCGATGGCGGCGTCCCCGTCTCCTGGGTCGCCATGACGTAGCAACCGGAGCCCTCGCCTCTGCATTCGTCATTCCTGCGAAGGCCCCGCTGCAGGTGCAGCGGACGGAATCCAGGGGCGGGGGACGAGGATGGGGGTCAAGCCCCCCAGAAAGGCAACACAGCGCAAGGAGGACACAATGCTCACCCCCGCTGACAACGAATTCCTTACCCGTGTCGGTCCCGGCACGCCCATGGGCACCCTGCTCCGCCAGTTCTGGCACCCGTTCCTGCCGTCCCGCGACCTCCCGGAGCGCGATGGCCCGCTGAAGCGAGTCCGCCTCCTCGGTGAGGACCTCGTCGCCTTCCGCGACTCCAACGGCGATGTCGGCCTCGTCGCCGAGAACTGCCCCCACCGGGGCGCGTCCCTCTTCTTCGGCCGCAATGAGCACGGCGGCCTCGCCTGCAACTACCACGGCTGGAAGTTCGACGTCACCGGCGCCTGCCTGGACATGCCCAACGAGCCCGCCGAGAGCAACTTCAAGGACAAGGTCCGCGCCGTGTCCTACCCGTGCCGCGAGATCAATCGGATGGTCTGGACGTACATGGGCCCCCGCGAGACCCCGCCCCCCTTCCCGCAGTTCGAGGTCAACACCCTCCCCATAGACCAGGTCTTCGAGCCGGGCATCATGGTGGAGGAGTGCAACTGGATCCAGGGGCTGGAGGGCGACCTCGACTCGTCCCACGTCCCCTTCATCCACGGCCGCATCGCCAAGGACTCCCCCGACGAGCCGGGCTGGGGCCGCGGCTCCTGGGTCGACGACCGCGCGCCCACCCTCGACGTCATCCCCAAGCCCTACGGCGCCGTCTACTCCGCCAAGCGCTGGTGGAACGACGCGGGCGAGCGCTGGCACCGCATCACCCAGTACGTCATGCCCTACTTCACCATGATCGCCGCCGGCCAGCCCAACAGCTGCTCGGCCCGCGCGTGGGTGCCCATCGACGACGAGTACCACATGCTCATCAACATGCACGGACGCCTTGAGGGCACGATCTCCGAGGAGGAGCAATACCGCTCGGCCAACCCCTACGCCAACTCGGGCGGCTACGTCGAGGAGACGCCGGACCCCCGCACCCGCTACCACACGACCGCCAACCGCCTGAACGACTACGCCCTGAACTACGACATCCAGAAGCGGGTCAACATGTCCGGCATCCCCCGCGGCGGCAACCTGCAGGATCGCGCCATGACCGAGACCATGGGCCCCATCTACGACCGCACCAAGGAGCACCTCGGCACCAGCGACCGCATGATCATCGCTGTCCGCAACCGCCTCATGCGCGCCGCCCGCGACCTGATGGAGGACGGCACGCCGCCTGCCCACGTCGACGACACGTCGCTCTACCGCGTCCGCTCGGCCTCCGCCATCCTGCCCGAGGGCGCCGACTGGCAGGCCGAGACGGAGAAGGCCCGTGACGCGGACGCCGGCGTTCCCGTCTCCTTCGTCCCGCTGACCTAGAGAAGGAGGCAATGGGCGACGGGGTGGCCCGTCGCCGGAACCCGGCCTCGCGCGGCGGCGCCGGCCAGTGAAAGGAGGACACCGCCATGGTATGGATCAAAGTGATTCTGGAAGACGAGGCGGAAGGTGAGCTTAAGGAAGCCTACGAGCGCATGCGCGAAATCAACGCCCAATACGAGGACACGCCTGTCCCGCCGCGGGCGCAGGGCATGCGAATCGTCGGGCCGCCGCAGCTTGCGAGCCTGAACCCGCTCTCGATGCTCTATGGCCGCCAGTTCATGATGCACGTCATGCGCGGCCCGTCGCGCGTCACCCCCGCCGAGCGGGAGATGGTCGCGACGGTCACCTCGCTGGCGTCCAACTGCCGGTACTGAACCGTCGCTCACGCAGGGGCCCTGCGTAGAGTTGGCGGCGACGACCTCCTGGCGGAGTTCATCCAGAACGACTGGCGAAAGGCGGACCTGACGGACAAGCAGCGCGCCATGTTGGAGTACACGGAGAAGCTGACCCTGACGCCCGCCATGATGACTGAGGACGACGTCCAGTCCCTGCGCGATGTCGGCTGGGACGACCGCGACATCCTCGACATCGTCATGGCCTGCGCCTACTTCAACTTCCGCGTCCGCGCCGTCGACGGCCTCGGCCTCGATGTCCCGGACGTGTCGGCGGCCAATGCCGCGCGAGCCCGGGAGCACGCCGCGGAGCTCGCCGCCGAGAAGGGCGTCACGCTTCCCGGCGATATCTGGGGCGTCCGCGAGCAGGCGGAGGCGGCCAGCACCGGCGGGTAGCGCCCGCCCACAACCGTTCGCCCTGACGCCGTCCTGAGGTTCTCGAAGGGGGTGCCCGGCCCCTCCCCTCGTCGTTCCCGCGTAGGCGGGAACCTAGAAGAGGGGCGGGGGCGCCCGCCATAGGCCGCCCCCGCCATTTCCACCCCCGCTCGTGAGGGTGTAGCATACTCGCGTCCGGCGGCAAGCCGGTCAGACCACCAGGGGAGGACACCGCCATGCCATGGATCAAGGTCATCCAGGAATGGGAAGCCGAGGGCGAGCTTAAGGAAGCCTACGAGCGCATGCGCCAGGTCAACGCCGAGTACGGCGAGCGCCTCCCGGGCGACGACGCGCCCGGCCCGCACCCCGTCATGCCGCCGGAGTTGGCCAGCCTGAACCCCCTGTCCATGCTCTACGGTCGCCAGTTCATGGTCCACGTCATGCGCGGCGAGTCCGGCGTCACCCCCGCCCAGCGGGAGATGATCGCCACCGTCACCTCGCTCGCGTCCAACTGCCGCTTCTGAACCGTCGCGCACGCAGGGGCCCTGCGTAGTGTCGGCGGCGACTACCTCATCGCGGAGTTCATCCAGAACGATTGGCGCAAGGCCGACCTCTCCGACGCGGAGCGCGCCATGCTGGAGTACACCGAGAAGCTCACCCTCACCCCCGCCATGATGACCGAGGACGACGTCCAGTCCCTCCGCGACGTCGGCTGGACCGACCGCGACGTCCTCGACATCGTCATGGCCTGCGCCTACTTCAACTTCCGGGTCCGCGTCGTCGACGGCCTCGGCCTCGAGATCCCGGACATGCTGGCGCAGGGCGCTGCCCGCGCCCGCGACAAGGCAGCCGAGCTCGCCATGGAGCGCGGCGTCTCCCTCCCCGGCGACATTTGGGGCGTCCGGGAGCAGGCGGAGGCCGCCAGCCCCGGCGGTTAGCTCCCGCCCCGGACTCTCGACAAGACTCGCAAAGCAGAGAGGGCCGTTCGTCCCGAGGTCGGGGCGGGCGGCCCTCCTGCGTATGACACCTTGGCATATCGCCCCTTGCCCCTCGGTGATAGAATCGCGCCAACCGCCGGGCCGATCGGCGAAAGGAGGACACCGCCATGCCATGGATCAAGGTCATCCAGGAATGGGAAGCCGAGGGCGAGCTCAAGGAAGCCTACGAGCGCATGCGCCAGGTCAACATCGACTACAACGACGAGATGCTCGCGGGCATGCCCGCCAACCCCGGCCCGCACCCGGTGACGCCGCCGGAGCTTGCAAGCCTCAACCCGCTGTCGATGCTCTACGGCCGTCTGTTCATGATGCACGTCATGCGCGGCCCCTCCCGCGTCACCCCCGCCGAGCGGGAGATGATCGCGACGGTCACCTCGCTCGCGTCCAATTGCCGGTACTGAACCGTCGCGCACGCAGGGGCCCTGCGTAGAGTTGGCGGCGACGACCTCCTGGCGGAGTTCATCC
>JAPPNT010000199.1:0-12433 GCA_028873745.1 Chloroflexota bacterium
GTCCTGGTGGATGCCCGAGGCGTGCCGGAAGGAGTTGAGACCGACGATGGCCTTGTTGGGCTGCACCGGGAAGTTGGTGACCTCGCTCACCATGCGGCTCGTCGGGTAGATCTGTGTGGTGTCCACGCCCACCGTGGTCTCGAAGTACTGCTGGCGGGTGCGGATGCTCATGATGACCTCTTCCAGGGCCGTGTTCCCCGCCCGCTCGCCGATGCCGTTGATGCACCCTTCCACCTGCCGGGCGCCGGCCTTCACGGCCGCGAGGCTGTTGGCGACCGCCTGCCCCAGGTCGTTGTGGCAGTGCACGCTGATGATCGCTTTGTCGATGTTCTCCACGTTCTCCCGGATGCTGCGGATCAGCTCCCCGAACTCCTCAGGGATGGCGTAACCCACCGTGTCCGGAATGTTGATGGTCGTCGCCCCGGCGTCGATGGCCGAGGTGATCAGGGCATACAGGAACTCCGGGTCGGAGCGCGTCGCGTCCATGGGCGAGAACTCCACGTCCTCGCAGTACCCCTTCGCGCGCGACACGGCCGCGACGGCCATGTCGAGGACCTCCTCCCGGTTCTTGTGCAGCTGGTGCTCCAAGTGCACGTCGGAGGCGGAGATGAAGGTGTGGATGCGCGGGTGCGCCGCCTCCCTGATCGCCTCCCACGCCGCGTCGATGTCGTCCGGGTTGGCGCGGGCCAGCGAGCACACTGTCGACTCCCTCACCTCGCGGGCGATGGCCTTGATGGCCTCCATGTCGCCCGGCGACGACGCGGCGAAGCCCGCCTCGATGATGTCGACGCCCAGCCGCTCCAGCTGCTTGGCGATCTCCAGCTTTTCGTCGGGTGTCATGGCCGCGCCCGCCGCCTGCTCTCCGTCCCGGAGCGTCGTATCGAAGATACGGACTCGGTCCTGGTCTTTGATGGTGTTCTCCATAGTCATGGCTGTGTCCTTCTGTCTCTCTCCTGTCGGTTGGTGCGTATCAACTCCACGCTCACGACAGAGGGCGAAGGAATGCGCAGGCCCGCCCCGGCGCCGCCGGGACGGGAACTACGCGGGTTCCCTCCTTGTTGCACATACCGCTGCTCCTCAACTGGCTGCCTAAATGGTCTGCTGCAGCCACGGCATCATGTCGCGGAGCTCCTTGCCCACCTTCTCGATGGGGTGCTCCGCCGCTTCCTGCCGGGATGTCCTGAACCGCTGCAGCCCTTCATCGTTCTCCGCGATCCACTCGCGCGCGAACTCGCCGCTCTGGATCTCCTTCAGCACGTTCTGCATCGTCTCCCGCACGTGGTCGTCCACCACCCGCGGCCCGCGGCTGTAGTCGCCGTACTCGGCCGTGTCGCTGACCGAGTAGCGCATGTACGCCATGCCGCCCTGGTACAGCAGGTCGACGATGAGCTTCACCTCGTGCATGCACTCGAAGTACGCCACCTCGGGCTGGTACCCGGCCTCCACGAGCGTCTCAAACGCGGTCTTGATGAGCGACGTGATCCCGCCGCACAGCACGGACTGCTCGCCAAAGAGGTCCGTCTCCGTCTCCTCCTTGAACGTCGTCTCCAGGATGCCCGCCCGGCCCGAGCCGACGCCGGCGCCGTATGCCAGCGCCAGGTCGCGCGCCTTGCCCGACGCGTCCTGGTAGATGGCCAGCAGTGAGGGCACGCCCATGCCCCGCGTGAAAATCTCGCGCATCCGGTGTCCCGGCGCCTTGGGCGCGATCATCATCACGTCCACGTCCGGCGGCGGCACGATCATCTTGAAGTGGATGCTGAACCCGTGCGCGAACATCAGCGCCTTCGACGGGTCCAGGTGCGGCGCGATGGACTCGTTGTAAACGTCCCGCTGCCGCATGTCCGGCACCAGCACCATCATGACGTCGGCCTTCTGCGCGACCTCCGCCACCTCCGCCACCTGCAGCCCGGCCTCCTCCGCCTTGCTCCAGGAGTTGCTGCCCTTGTACAGCCCCACCATGACGTTCATGCCGCTGTCCTTCAGGTTCAGCGCGTGGGCGTGTCCCTGGCTGCCGTAGCCGATGATCCCGATGGTCTTGCCCGCCAGCAGGGAGAGGTCCGCATCCTTCTCGTAGTACATCTGGGCCATGCCGTTGTTCCCCTTCCGATTCTCGATATGGTTTGACGCCCTACCCCGGCGGCAGGACCGCCGAGGTCTGTGGCGCCTCTGTCTCCGTATGCCGCGCGCCGCCGTTCATACCCCACGTGGGCGCCGTATGTGACGCCGCTTCCTCGCGGAGGCTTCCGCGCACCATCGCCAACCGCCCGCTGCGCATGATCTCCAGCACCCCGAACTTCCGCATCAGCAGCTCCAGCGAGTCCACCTTGTCCTCGTCCCCCGTGATCTCGACGATCAGCGAGTCGTGCGAGACGTCGACGATGTTCGCCCGGAAGATGTTGGCGATCTGCATGATCTCGTTGCGAGTGTCGGCGTCGGCCTTCACCCGCAGCAGGCACAGCTCGCGGAATATCGTGTTCTCCCGGTTCAGGTCGGACACCTGCACCACGTCCACCAGCTTTCGCAGCTGGCTCATCACCTGCGCCAGCAGCGTGTCGTCGCCCTCGACGACAAACGTCATCCGCGACAGCCCCGGCGTCTCCGAGTGCCCGACGGCCAGGCTGCTGATGTTGAAGGCGCGCCGCCGCACCATGCTGACCACCCGGTTCAGGACACCGGGCCGGTCGTACACCAGCGCGACTACCGTGTGCTGCTTTATTGCCGGGTTCTGCGTCATCACGAGCGCCTTTCCACCAGCCTGGGGTCCTCAACCATCTGCGCGACGCCGGTCCCGGGCGGGATGAACGGGTACACGTTCTCCGTCTGCTCCACGTGGAAGTCCACCAGCACCGGCCCATCCCACGCCATCGCCTGCTCGACCGCCGGGCCCACCTCGTCCTTCGTCGTCGCGCGGATGCCCAGCATGCCGTAGGCCTCCGCCAGCTTCACAAAGTCCGGGTTGCCCGTGTAGAGCGTGGCCACGTAGTCGTGGTTGTAGAAGATGTCCTGCCACTGCCGGACCATCCCCAGCGAGAAGTTGTTGATCAGGGCGATCTTCACGGGGATGTTGTTCTCCACCATCGTGGCCAGTTCCATCATCGTCATCTGGAAGCCGCCGTCACCGGCGAACGTCCACACCGTCCGGTCCGGCGCCCCGACCTGCGCGCCCATCGCCGATGGCACCTCGTACCCCATCGAGCCCAGCCCGCCCGAGGTGATGAAGCTGTTGTGCTCCTTGAAGTTGTAGAGCTGGGCGGCCCACATCTGGTGCTGGCCCACGCCCGTCGCGATGATGGCCTTGCCGTCCGTCAAGTCTGAGATCTGCTGGATCACGTCCTGCGGGCGGATCTGGTCGTCGCTCTCGTCCCGGAACAGCGGGTGGCGCAGCCGCAGCTCGTCGATGTGCGCCAGCCACTCGCGCCGGTCGGCCCGCTCCACCAGCGGCGTGAGCTGCTGCAGCACGTGCTTCACGTTGCCGACGATGCCCACCGTCGGCGGCACGTTCTTCCCCAGTTCCGCCGGGTCGATGTCCACGTGGATCACCTTGGCCCGCGGCGCGAACAGGCTCACCTTGCTCGTCACCCGGTCGTCGAACCGCATCCCCAACCCGATGAGCAGGTCCGAGTCGTTGATGGCATGGCTCGCAAAGGCCGAGCCGTGCATCCCCGGCAGCCCGATGTTCAGCACGTGCTCCGCTTTCATGGAGCTGATGCCCAGCAGCGTGGTCGATACGGGGAACTGCCCCTTCTCCGCGAACTCCTGTAGCTCCTTGTACGCCTGCGAGATGATGATCCCGTGGCCTGCCATGACCACCGGCCGCTTGGCCTCGGCGATCAGCTCCGCCGCCCGCTTGATCGATTCTTCGTCGGCGTACGTCGGCGGCGGGTAGCCCGGCAGCTCCACTGTCTCCGGGTACTCGAACTCCGCCTCCTCCACGAAGACGTCCTTGGGCACGTCCACCAGCACCGGCCCCGGCCGTCCCGAGCGCGCCAGGTAGAAGGCCTCCTTGATCACGTGCGGCAGGTCCGCCGCCCGCATGACCAGGTAGTTGTGCTTCAGCACCGGCAGCGTGACGCCCGTCACGTCCGTCTCCTGGAAGGCGTCCTTGCCGATGGCCTCGCGCGCCACCTGGCCCGTGATGGCCACGACGGGCACCGAGTCCATCATCGCACCCGCAAGGCCCGTCACCATGTTCGTCGCGCCGGGCCCGGACGTGGCGAAGCACACGCCGACGTTGCCGGTGATGCGCCCGTAGCCGTCGGCGGCCATGGCCGCGCCCTGCTCGTGCCGCACAAGGATGTGGCGCAGCCCCGGGAACTGGGGCAGCGTCTGGTACAGCGGCATGATGGCCCCGCCGGGGATGCCGAAAACAGTGTCGACACCCTCGTTCAGGAGGGCCTGGCATATCATTTGTCCGCCGGTCAGTCTCATGGTTCCTCTCCTGCCCGAAGCCGGGGCGGCGCCCCGGCAACAAAAATACCCGTCCCCAAAGGGACGGGCTCACTGCTACCCGCGGTACCACCCTCTGTTGTCCCGTCGTGCCATGCGCATATGCGCAGCCCAACCGGACCGCCTCAGGCAGCTGTAACGGTGCAACCGTAGGGACCTACCGGCGGACGCACGTTGCGTTCCCTCGGCCCCTCCGCTCAAGGGCGAGTTCACGACCCTGCCGCTATCGGCTTTCCACCAACCGCCGACTCTCTGAAGCGTGAACTATCGCTACTACTCCCTGTCACAGCGTTTAGGCTTTGATGGCGTTATTCCGTACCAGCATACTACACGCAGCCGGATTGTCAACGCCACACTGCTACAACGGCCTACCGCCAGCGAGGGTTCCATAACTGTACCGGCCGACTCGACCCGTCGCTTGCGCCCCTCTGGTGCTCTTGCTATCCTCCGCAAGCTATGGCGGACAGCGGAATGCCTGCGGGCCCTCTCATGGACGAAGTCCTCTACGAGCGCGTCATCCACGACAAGCCGTGGATGTGGGCCCTCGTCAACACCGAGTTCCAGCCGACGCCGCCGCCACGCTTCAGCACGGACCCCTGGGCGTGGTGGCTCCTGGTCTACCGCATGATGGTCGACGATTGGTCGTTCGAGTTCCACACCCCCGGCACCCTGCTTGCCGGCGAGGAAGAACCCCTGCCCAACTTCCACGTGCATCTCACCCGTCGAGCGGGCGGGGAACTGGAAGAGGGCAGGGCATTCGGCGAGACCCTGTGGGAGGCAACCGGCCGCGCCGTCCTCGACGCCGTCCGCCCGAAGTAGCTGTCCCTATCCGCCCGAAGCAAAAACCCCGTTCGCCCTGAGCCTGTCGAAGGGCGTGCCCGCACCCGGCGCTATTTGTCGGGGATATCGACCTCGATGCGATGGGTTTGGGGTGGGGACGTCACGACGGGCGGAGTGTAGTGCAACTCCAGCGCTTCCCTCAGGTTGTCCAGAGCATCCTCAACAGACTCGCCCTGACTTGCGACGTCTACCTCAATCGCCTGCGCTACAAACGCATCGCCCTCTTGCCAGACGTTGGCGGTGAACACATGCTTCATTGCCGCAGTCTCCTAAGCCCCTACCCCGCCACCGCCCGCTTCAGCCCCTCGGCGAACTGCTGCACCATGTCGTCCGCCTTCTTCTTGATGAGCGGCTGCCCAAGCTGACCCAGCCGGCCCGAGAACTGCACGTCCGCGCCCACCCGCATCTGCGTCTGCCCTGGCGCCGGCTCCGTGATCACCGTCTCAACCGACGAGGACACCCCCGCGCCGACGCGCCGGTCGTCCGCCCGCGCCTGCAGCCGCCACGTGCCCGCCTCCCGGTCCTGCTGCACCTCGACGCGGCCCGCCAGAGTGAGGCCGATGGGCCCGATGCGGACGCGCACCGCGCCCCGGTACGTGCCGTCCGGCTGCGCTTCCACGGACTCGACGCCCGGCATGAGCGACGCGGCGCGCGGAACGTCGGAGAGGATTGCCCAAACGCGGTCCTGGGGGGCGTCGACGGTCACGTCGTAGGTGAACTTCACCGGCCGAGCCCCAGCGCCTGCTCCAGCGCGCGCCGCGTGAACACCACGGCCATGTCGCGCTTGTACTCGGACGAGCCGCGGAAGTCCGCCAGCGGGTCCACCTGACCCGCGACGGCCTCCGCCGCTGAGCGGATGGCCTCCGGCGTGACCGGCTGCCCCGCCAGCGCCGCCTCGACGGCCGTCGCCCGCACGGGCGTCGGCGCGACGGCTCCCAGCGCGACGCGCACGTCGGCGCACACGCCGTTCTCCACTCGCGCCACTGCCGCGACGGCGACCGTCGCGTAGTCGTCCTCCGTGCGCGGCAGGAACTTGAGGTACACGGCCCGCGCGTCAGGCGCCTGCGCCGGCACGATGACCTCCGTCAGGAGCTCGCCCGGCTGCAGCGCCGTCTCGTAGTAGTCGACGAAGAGGTCCTCGACCGGCAGCTCCCGCGTCCCGCCCGTCGACGCCAGCACGACGCGCGCCCCCAGCGCCATCAGCGCCGGCGGCGGGTCCTGCGCCGGGTCCGCGTGCGAGAGCCCGCCCCCGACGGTCGCCATGTTGCGGATGCGCACCGTCGCCACGCGGCTGTACGCCTCGGCCAGCAGCGGCGCCGCCGAGGCCACGTCCGCGCTCCGCTCCACCTCGCGGTGCTTCGTGAGCGCGCCGATGCGCAGGTCGCCGTTGCTTCGGCTGATGCCGCGCAGCCCCGGCACCCCGCCGAGGCCGACCAGATGGTCGGCGTAGACCAGGTTCTGCTTCAGCAGGTTGACCATCGCCGTGCCGCCCGCGATGGGCCGCGCGTCCTCGCCGTGCTGCTCCAGCAGCGAGAGCGCCTCGTCCAGCGACGTCGGCGCGTGGTAGATGAAGTCACGCATCGTGCCGCGCCGCCTTCATGATGGATTCAAGGATCTGGTAGTAGCCGGTGCACCGGCACAGGTTGCCCATCATCCACGCCTTCACCTGTTCCTCCGTGGGCGAGGGGTTGGCGTCCAGCAGCGACTTCGCCGCGACGATCTGTCCCGACGTGCAGATGCCGCACTGGAAGCCGCCGTTGTCGATGAAGCTCTGCTGGATCGGGTGCAGCTCCCCGTCCCGCGCGACGCCCTCGATCGTCGTGATCTCCGCGCCGTCCGCCTGCACTGCCAGCGTGATGCACGACGCCGTGATCTCCCCGTCGAGCAGCACCGTGCACGCCCCGCACACGCCGACGCTGCACGTCTCCTTCGTCCCCGTCAGGTCCAGGTCGTAGCGCAGCATGTCGACGAGCGTGCGGCGGGCCGGCACCTGCACCTCGCGGGCCTCGCCGTTGACCGTCAGTCGTACCGTGTAGGATGCGTCAAGCGTAGTCATCTGGTATCCTTGCGCGAGTTCTGGGGCATAGTAGCGTAGCTATCTGTCAGTGGCAAGTGGAGCCGCCCCCGTTCGCCCTGAGCTTGTCGAAGGGCGCGCCGCCAACAAGAGGAGCAGCCATGACCACCACCTACCACGTTTTCGGACAACCGCTGGGCCGCGTCGACGGCCCGGAGAAGGTCACCGGCCAGGTCCGGTACTCGGCCGACGTCAACCTGCCGGGTACGCTGTGGGGCAAGTCCCTCCGCAGCCCCTACCCCCACGCGCGCATCGTCAGCTTCGACGCCTCTGCCGCCCGGGCCCTCCCCGGCGTCCACGCCGTCCTGACCGGCGACGACGTTCGCGGCATCCTCTTCGGCCGCCGCCTGCGCGACGTGCCCGTCCTCGCATGGGACGAGGCCCGTTTCGCCGGCGAGCGTGTGGCCGCCGTCGCCGCCGAAGACGAGGACATCGCCCAAGCCGCCCTCGACCTCATCGAGATCGAGTACGAGGAACTGCCCGCCCAGCTTGACCCGCTCGAGGCCATGCAGGACGGCGCGCCCCTGATCCACCCGGACATGATGAGCTACGTCGGCTACCCTCAGCCTCCGGAGAAGCCCTCCAACGTCTTCATCCACAGCGTCTGGAACAAGGGCGACATCGAGGCCGGCTTTGCCGAGGCCGACGTCGTCGTGGAGAACACCTTCACCGTGCCCCGCCAGCACCAGGCGTACCTCGAGTCCCACTCCTGCGTTGTCTGGATCGACGATGACGGCGTGGCGCAGATATGGGCGTCCAACAAGACGCCCTACAACCTGCGGCAGCAACTCTCTGACGCCACCGGCGTGCCCTCGGACGAGATCCAGGTCAACTTCGCCGCCATCGGGGGAGATTTCGGGGGCAAGGGTTCGCCCATGGAGATCCCGCTGTGCTACTACCTCGCGAAGGCCAGCGGCCGGCCGGTGAAGATGGTCATGGACTACATGGACGAGTTCATGGCGGCCAACCCCCGCCACGCCGCCGTCATGCAGGTCCGCACCGGCGTAAAGCGCGACGGCTCGATGACCGCCCACCACGTCCGAGGCATCTTCGACAGCGGCGCGTACGGCGCGTACAAGCCCGGCGTCAACCTGATGGGCTTCTCCCACGCCGGCGGCCCTTACCACACTCCCAACGTCAAGGTGGAGGGCATTCAGGTCTACACCAACAACGTCCCCTGCGGCCACATGCGCGGCCCCGGCGAGCCCCAGGCCGCCTTCGCCATGGAGTCGCAGCTTGACATGGTCGCGCGCCAGCTCGGTCTCGACCCCCTCGACGTGCGCCGCGTGAACGTCGTCAACCCCGGCGAGGCCGACTCCCTCAACCACACCTTCCAGGGCGTCAACATCCGCGAGACTCTCGAGGCCGCCGTCGAGGCCGCCGAGTACGGCACGGCCAAGGCCCCCAACGTCGGCCGCGGCATCGGCATCGGCGACAGGCCCCCCGGCGGCGGCCAGTCCCACCTCTCCGTGACCCTCAACCCCGACGGCACCGCCGAGCTCTCCACCCCCATATTCGAGCAGGGCACCGGCAGCTACACCCTCGAGGTGCAGGTCATCGGCGAGGAGCTCGGGCTGACCGCCGACCGCATGCACGTCGGGGTCTGGAACACCGGCATCGTCGACTTCGACTCGGGCGTCGGCGGCAGCCGCGTCACACGCATCGGCACGCAGGTCGCCTACGCCGCCGCCCAGGAGGTCAAGGGCGAGCTCCTGCAGGCCGCCGCCGAGGCCCTCGGCGTCCCCGCCGACCGCCTCACCTTCGCCGACGGCGCAGTCCGCGTCCGCTCGACGGGCGAGACCCACGCGTGGCCCGAGCTGCTGCAGCGCCTCGGCCGCTCCGTCACCGGCAAGGCCGAGTTCGCGGACACGGCGCTCCCGCCCGTCACCGCGTACGTCGCGCAGATCGCGGAGGTCTCCGTCGACCCGGAGACGGGGCAGGTCAAGCTCCTGCGCCTCACCTCCGCCCACGACGTCGGCAAGATCGTGAACCCCATCGGACACCAGGGGCAGGTCAACGGCGGCGCCATGCAGGGCATAGGCTACGCTCTCATGGAGGAGCTGCAGGTGGAGGACGGCCGTGTGACGACCCTCTCCTTCGGCGACTACAAGATCCCCACCATGAACGACTTGCCGGAGATGCGGACGGTGCTGGTGGAGTCTGAGAGCGGCGTCGGCCCCTACAACGTCAAGAGCATCGGCGAGAACTCCACCATCCCCGTGGCCGCCGCCATCGCCAACGCCGTGGAGGACGCCGTCGGCGTGCGCATCAAGGACCTCCCAATCACCGCGGAGAAGGTCTACCGCGCGCTGAAGGAGAAGGCGCAGTCGTAGGCCGCGCCGCCTCGACGCCGGACGCGGGACTTGAGCAGGAAACAAAAGCGATAACAATTCCCGCTTCAGCTACGAAGCTGTGCTTTGTTTCCGAATTGATTGCGAAACAATTCTAGCTGAGCCGGGGATTGTTCCCGAAACAATTCGTAGCTGGGCCAGGGACCGTCAGATACGAATTGTTTTGTTTCTCTTTTTTGCCCCACTCCCTGACGGGGTGCAGAGAAGGGAACAGAGGGCAGAGACCAGCGTAGCCGGACAGTGGGGAATGGACGAGCAGGAGATGTCAGGGGCGGCCCGCACACATCATAACCGGAGGTAAACACACATGGGCACCTACCGCATGTACACCGGCGCCGACGGCGTAGCCGCGTGGGAGGAGATCGACCTCGACGCCATGCCCGACTGGACGAAGGGTATCGATGTCACGCAGATCCGCTTCGGCGTGAGGCCGCCGGGAGTGCTGCAGGACTGGCATCCGGCCCCGCAGCGCCAGTTCGTCATCATCCTCTCAGGCCAGCTCCAGATCGGCTTCGAGGATGGCTCCACCAAAGTCTTCGGCCCCGGCGACGCCCGCCTCGTCGAGGACACCACCGGCAAGGGCCACACCACCATCGCCCTCGGCGACGAGCCCTGCGTCACGGCGACCATCGGCCTGGTGGACCAGGGTTAGCCTGTTCAACTCGCCTCACCCCGGAAAATTATCAATCCCCCGGTAGGAGCCGGGGGATTGATACCAGGGGGGCTTGTTGGCCTCCTGAAGGGTCACTCTTGGTGTCTTCAGGACGGTACATATAGTTTCCTCCTGCATTAACGCCCTGTCAAGGATACTGTATCATGTATGCATATCCACTTTTGATATACTATCTGCTATAATGGGCTTAGCAGGCATTGAGCTCTATGACATAACCTGCGGGCCCGCCTGCCGGGAGGGTCCACCGGGCGATTGGAGACTGTGAATGGACCTGAAGTCGCTGCAAGTCCTGTGCGCCATCGCGGAGTTGGGCAGCGTGTCCAAGGCCGCCGAGCACGTTGGCATCAGCCAGCCCGCCGCCAGCCGCCACCTCTCCTCCCTCGAGACGGAGTTGGGCGAGCCCCTCGTCTACCGCGGGAAGCGCCCCATCCAGCTCACCCAGTTCGGCTCCGCCTTTGCCAAACGCGCGTCCCCCCTCGTCCGGGACCTCATGGAGCTCTCACCCAACGACCCCGGCCTCGTCGAGGACAGCACCGTCACCATCGCCTCGACGTACGACTTCACCGTCCACGTGCTTCCCTACCTTGTGCAGTCCGCCGGCCTCCAGCATCCCAACATCCCCCTCAACCTCCTCTCGGGCACCAAGCCCGCGGTGCTCACCATGGTGGAGCAGGGCGAGGCCGACTTCGGCCTGGTGGCCAGGGGCAACATCCCCCGCAACTTCTCCTTTGACCCGCTCTTCACGTCCAATTCGGCCCTGCTGACGCCCCTAGGTCACCCCCTCTCAGAAGAGGATGACCTCTCGATGGACAAGATCGCCCAGTGGCCCTTCGTCAGCTGGCGCCGCGGCTTTCTGTCCGACCGCGACTCCGTCGACCGCTACCGCCGGGGCCGCGTCCAGTTCAAGTCCGTGCTCACCCTCGACAGCGTCACCAGCGTGAAGACCTTCGTCAGCCTCGGCCTTGGCATCACCCTCGGCCCGCGCTTCACCATCGACCCGTGGGACGAGGGGCGCATGAACGTCGTGTCGCTGGAAGGCGTCGTCCCCGGCCGCGAGTACGGCATCGTCACCCTGCGCGGCAAGCCCCTGTGGAAGAGCGGCAAGCTCCTCACGGACCTCCTGCATGAGGAAGTGCTCTCTTCAGAGTTCCTCGCGCACTTCCCCTTCGGCCTGTAGCGACCCCGGCGCGTGACCCGGGCGAGCCTGTTCGGCCTGTCCGCCGCGTCTCCCCCGCCTGGCGCACGATTTCGCAGATGTGCGGCGTTGGCGCGCCAGTTTCCGCCGGGGTATAGACTTTTCATAACCCCCGGAGTACCCTCGCCGCACACAGCGGCCATCAGGAGAAGAGGAGGATTGTCATGGCCAAAATCGTAGGAGGGTTTGCCTCGTCCCATAGCCCGCTGATGAGCCTCACCGGCGAGCTATGGGCAGTCCACGCGCAGAACGACCTGCGCAACCGTGAGCTGGTCCAGCCCCCGAACGGCAGGCGCGTCACCTATGACGAGCTTCTCGCCGACGCCGACCCCGGCATCGCCGACGTCGCCAACGTCGAGACCTTCACCGACCGGGTCGCCAACATTCAGAAGGGCCTCGACGAGCTGAACGAGCGGTTCTCCAGGACGAACCCCGACATCGTCGTCATGTTCGGCGACGACCAGAGCGAGTTCTTCTTCGACGACAACATGCCGTCCATCAACGTCTACTGGGGCGACTCCATCAAGGTCCTCCCCCGCACCATCACCCCCGACATGAGCGAGGCCCGCAAGATGTCCTCCATGGCCTACGGCACCCGCGAGTACGACCACCCCGTGCCGTCGGACCTCGGCCTGTACGTCATCGAGTCCCTCATGGACCAGGACTTTGACGTGTCCCACACCAAGTATCTCAAGGAGTCCTACGGCGGCACCATCGGCCCCGCCACCTGGTACCTGGACCACTCGCGCACCACGCAGCCGCGGCCCTTCGGCCTCCCGCACGCCTACGGCTTCGCGGTGGCCCGATGGTTCGACGGCAAGACGCCGCCCATCCTCCCCATCTCCATCAATACC
>JAPPNT010000199.1:12443-14394 GCA_028873745.1 Chloroflexota bacterium
CTGCTACCCGCCCAACTGGATCAGCCCGCGCCGCGCCTTCGCCCTCGGCCGCGCCGTCCGCAAGGCCATCGAGGAGTGGGACAGCGACAAGACCGTCGCCTTCGCCTGCACCGGCGGCCTCAGCCACTTCGTCGTCGACGAGGAGCTGGACAGGCTGGCCATCAAGGGCATGGAGGCGGCTGACCCCGAGATCCTCACGTCGCTGCCGCGCGTGCGCCTGCAGTCGGCCACCACGGAGACCCTGAACTGGGTCGCCGTCGCCGGGGCCATGGGCGACACGAAGATGGAGACCATCTGCTACGAGCCCGGCTACCGCACCCCCGCCGGCACCGGCTGCGGCTGCGCCGTCGGCATCTGGGAGTAGCCTCGCTCCAGCCTCCCCGCCCTGACCCGAAATGAAGAGGGGACGGCCACACGGCCGTCCCCTCCTTGTGTACTTCCGCTCGCCCTGAGCCGGTTGAATGGCCCGTCCAACCCGTTCGCCCTGAGGGAAATCGAAGGGTGAACGGAAGCGCCGGCGTACCTTAGCGCCCCTACCGCCACTCTCCGTCCGGCGGGTAGACATTGGTGCCCACGCGACGGATGGCCTCGCCGTCGCGCCAGTCGGCGACTGCGTCGCGCCACTTCAGGTAGTGGGGCGCCTGTCGGTGTGCTTCCAGCGCCGCCTCGTCCGTGTACACCTCGTACAGGTGGATCTGGTTCGGGTTCTCGTTGTCCTGCACCACGTCGAAGCGCAGGCAGCCCGGCTCGTCGCGGTTGGAGCCGATGGCATCGCCCATCATCTCCTCCATGAACGCTTCCTTGTGCTCCGGCTTGATGTTGATGGTCACCATCAGGACGATCATGGCTTCTCCCTTCCCCGTTGTGTTTGCGCACCGCACCTCTCGGCTGCGTGCGCGCTCGGCGGCCCCATCATACTACGGTTCGATGGCGACGACTCGCCCCGCGTACTCCTCGCTCACGTACGCCACCCCGTCGAGCACCGCGACCGACGTCGGCCCAATGAGCCCCTCGGCCACCACCGTCCGCGCGCCGCGCTCCCACCGCACCAGCCGCCCCGGGTGCTCGCTGGAACGGCCGTAGCCCTTCGACGCGACCGCGAGCATGTCCGAGGTGTACTCCGTCACCAGCATCGCCCCACCGGGCAGGAAGGCCACGTCCGTCGCCGTGGTGAACCCTGTGGCGTAGAGCGTCGTCTCCCCCGCGTCGAGCGCGTCCCCGTCGCCGTTCGCGTCGTGCATGCGGAACACACGAGCCCCGCCCGTCGGGAACGGCGCGCCCGTCAGCGTGGCGAGGTATACGGCCCCGTCAGGGCCTGTCGTCATCCCGGTCGGCACGGGCTCCGCCTCCCCGGACCCGGTCCCCAGCTCGAAAGGAATGGGCCCCGGGTCCGCGTACAGCGCGATCTCGCCCTCGAGGGTCACCCGCCACACCACGTTCGCGCCCGCGTCGCTGACAAGCAGGTCGCCCGAGGGTAGCAGCGCCAAGTCGTAGGGGTTCAGTAGCGGCTTCGTCGGCTCCGTGCCCATGACGTCCTGCCCCGTGATGCCCCTCGGTGCGTCGCCCGGCCGCAGGGCGTACACCTCGCGAAAGCCCTTGGCCCGCGCCTCGCCGACGATGAAGTACGTGACACCGCCGTCGATGATCGCCGCCGACACGCCCGCGGGCGCGCCCTCCGGCCCGTCGGCCAGCCGGGGCAGCAGGTCCGCATGCACCGTCGTGTCCCCGCCCGGCTCCACCAGCAGCAGCCGTCCCGTGCCGAGCTCCGCCAGCAGCAGCCGGCCGTCGTCGAGCGCCGTCAGCCCTCGCGGCGACTCGAGCCCGTCGACAACCACACGCTCCGCCTCGCCGCCGCACGCGAACGTCAGCGCAATGCAGAGCGCGCAGAGGATCAAACGGATGTGAATGGTCCTGTCCAACATCATGCAAAGTATAATGCCCCGCCCTCGGC
>JAPPNT010000199.1:14404-16843 GCA_028873745.1 Chloroflexota bacterium
TATGTGCTTGCTGGTGGCTGATGCTTGGGTTAGCCCAGCGCCGCCTCAATCTTGGCCAGCGCCTCCGGCGTCACCCAGTTCTTCCATTCCTCGGTGTTCTTGAGGAACCAGTCCGCCGACGCGGCGAAGTCAGAACCGGAATCGTTCATGTAGCCCTCCACCGCAAGCTGGTTGCCGGAGTTGAAGTCCCAGGCCGTCAGCAGGTCCACCAGGTCTTGCTGCTCGGCAAGCTCCGACCGGATGACGATCAGCACCTGCGCCGTGGGGTACGCGCAGCCTTGGTCGCCCTCCCAGCACGCATCGGTGTACGGCGGCTCTTCCAGAATCGTGTAACCGCCCATCTTGGTCTGCAGGTCGTGGGCGAGCACGGTGGGGCCCCAGTAGTGGAAGAGCACGTCTTCGTTCTGCTCAAAGGCTGAACGAATCTCGGCCGACAGCGCCGAATCCGAACCCGGGTTCACCAGTTCGACGTAGTCGGTCAGGCCGTAGGTCACGAGCTTCGTCTGGTTGACGCCCTCGCACTCCCAGCCTGGAATGCAATTGATCAACCGGGCCTTCCCCTTGGAGTCCGGCGTCACGAAGATCTCCATGTGCGCCGGATCCTTCAGGTCCTCTACGGACCGCAGGTTGGGGTATGCCTCTGCCGTGTAGTTGGGGATCACGAATGCCGACTGCCAGTTGTCCTCCAGGCTGTTGCCGATCACCTGGATAGTGCCCTCAGAGATCGCCTCGTCAAAGGCTTCCTGCTGGTTGGGCAGCCATATCTCCATGGTGATGTTCGTGTCACCGCGGCGCAGCGCCTCCATCATCGGCACCGTTCCGCCGAAGATGGCCTGCGTCTCGTACCCGTATCCGTCCTCCAGGATCCGCCGCGCAATGGCGTTCTGGAGCTGTGCGCTTGGCCAGTCCAAGTCGGAGAACACCAACGTCGGCTTCTCCATCATTGCGTCGCCGGCGGCAGCCGGCTCCGTCGTCGTCGTCGCGGGCTCGGCCGTCGATTCCTCCTCGTCATCCCCGCCGCAGGCCGCCACCGCGAACAGCAGCGCCATTGCGAGGCTAAGGAGGACCAGCGTGTTCTTCCACCGCTGCGTTGTCATGGTGTTGCTCCCTTCGATTCCTTGAGCGCGGCACGGGTTGAATGGGTTGTTGAAGGTCCCGCTTCACTCAAATAGTGTGGCCCCGTCCTCCGTCGAGGACGGGGCCACTGGTATGCGGTTATCTTGGGGCGACTAGCCCTGCGCGGCCTCGATCTTGGCCAGCGCCTCCGGCGTCACCCAGTTCTTCCAGTCCTCGGTGTTCGCGAGGAACCACTCGGCGACTTCGGGGTAGTCGGCTCCGGCGTCGTTCAGGTAGCCCTCAGCGGCCAGCTGGTTGCCGGCGTTGAAGTCCCACTTCTTGAAGAACTCAACTACGTCCGGCGCCTGCTCAACCAGGTCCGTCCGCATGACGACGAGAACCTCTGCCACCGGGTACGCGCATGTGTAGTCGGACGCGAAGCACTCGTCAGTGTGCGGCTCCTCTTCCAGGACCACGTAGCCGCCGAACATGGTGTTCAGATCATTCGAGAGCACCGTCGGCCCCCAGTAGTAGAAGAGCACGTCTTCCTGCTGCTCAAACGCGGACCGGATCTCAGCGGCCAGTGCCGTGTCGGAGCCCGGGTTGATCAGCTCGACGTGGTCCGTCAAACCGTAGTTCTCTACCTTTGCCTGGTTGATGCCCTCGCACTCCCAGCCGGGGATGCAGGTGATCAGCCGGGCCTTGTTCTTGGAGTCCGGCGTCACGAAGAGCTCCATGTACTCCGGGTTCTTAAGGTCCTCGACGGACGTCAGGCCGGGGTTGGCGTCCGCGGTGTACTTGGGAATGATGAATGCGGACTGCCAGTTGTCCTCCAGGCTGTTGCCGATAACCTCGATCGTGCCCTCAGCGATGGCCGCGTCGAAGGCGTCCTGCTGGTTGGGCAGCCAGATTTCCATGGTGATGTTGGTGTCGCCGCGGGTCAGAGCCTCCATCAGCGGCACCGTGCCGCCGAACACCGCATCGGTCTCGTACCCGTAGCCGTCCTCCAGGATCTTCCGCGCGATGGCGTTCTGGATCTGGGCGCTGACCCAGTCCAGGTCGGAGAAGACCAGGGTCGGCTTCTCCATCATCGCGTCGCCCATTGCGTCACCGGACGTGTCTGTCGTGGTCTCGGGAGCGGCCGCCGGCTCTGCCGCGTCATCCTCATCGTCGCCGCATGCCGCAACTACCAGCATCAGCGTCATGGCGAGGCTGAGCAGGATCAGCGCCCCCTTCCAGGTCATGGTCCTCATTGGTCTGTCACCCCTTTCTTGTTTTGGCCTCATTGCCTTGTTGGACCCTACCGTGTATCTACTTGGCCTCCGTGCTCAACGCCTCCTGCCGCTCCTTCGCCCACGCCTGGGTGATGCGGTCCACTATGAT
>JAPPNT010000199.1:16853-26823 GCA_028873745.1 Chloroflexota bacterium
CCAGCGCCACGATGGCCAGACCGCCAAGGAGCGCCTCACCCGGCTGGAAGCGGTTCAGTGCGCGTAGCACGTCCTCACCAAGTCCGCCGCCGCCCACCATGGCCGCCACCACCACCATTGCCAGCGCCATCATGATGGTCTGGTTTACGCCCGCCATGATGGTGGGAATGGCCATGGGCAGCTGCACCTTGAACAGCAGCTGCCGCCGCGTCGTCCCGAAGGACTGCGCAGCCTCCACCACCTGCGGCGTCACCTGCCGGATGCCCAGGTTGGTGAGCCGGATGGCCGGGGGCACGGCGTAGATTACCGTTGCGAAGATGGCCGGCACCTTGCCGATGCCGAAGAGCATTACAGCGGGCACAAGGTACACGAAGACCGGCATGGTCTGCATCATGTCCAGCACCGGCCGGATCATGCCGTCCACCATGTTGCTGCGCGCCGCCAGGACCCCGATGGGTATGGCGATGGCAATTGAGAGGATCACCGCCACGATGATTAGCGCCACTGTCTCCATTGCGCTGACCCAGTACCCGACGAGCCCGATGGCTATGAACGAGCCAACGCAGAAGAGCGCCATCTTGCCGCTGACCGTGCGCCACGCCAGAAGCGCCAGCGCGGCAATAACGACGGCTGAGGGCAGCCACAGCAGGAAACTCTCCAACTCCACCAGCATGCGCAATACGGTGTCGGAGACCGCGCTGATTACGGGATCAAACGTACGAGTGAACCATCGAATGAAATCGTTGACAGCATTCGAAATGCCGGAGCCCCAGTCTACTGGGAAGACCCCCCCTGTGCCAACGGTGGCAATGAGCGCCGCGGTCAGGCCGGCTAGCCCAAGGAGGGCCAGCAGAATAGTCGTCGGCGTGTTGATGTGGGAAAGCGCGCCGCGCAGACCTCCGCGCTCGGGAGCCTCTTCCGGCATCGGCACCGCGCCCGCACTGGCCGCCGCTTGCGCGCCGCTCCCGTTCGTGCTTCCACCGTAGCTGCCGTTGCCGTTCTTCTCGACCGACGCTTGCTCGAAGGCAACCTGGAGCAGCGACTCACGGTCGATGACCCCCAGCAGTGTGCCCGACTCGTCCTTGACGGCCAGCTTGCCCGACGTAGACCATTGCTCCGCCAACGCCTCGTCCACCGTTTGGCCGGCCACCACCTCGGCGTCGACCGCCGTGCCGACAGGCGCCGGCGTCTCCACGATCGAGCCGTCCGCTTGCTTCTCCATCAGATAGCCGACCGTCAGCACCGTCGATGGCCTTACGTCGCGAGTGAAGTCGGCCACGTAGTCATCCGCCGGGTCGGCGACGATCTCCTCGGGCGTCCCCAGCTGGATGATGGCCCCGTCCCGCATGATGGCGATGCGCGACCCAAGCTTCACCGCCTCCGTCAGGTCGTGCGTGATGAAGATGGTGGTCTTGCGCATACCCTCCTGTATCCGGATCAGCTCGTTCTGCATGTCCCGGCGAATCAACGGGTCCAGCGCGCTGAACGGCTCGTCCATCAGCAGGATCTGCGGGTCTGAGGTCAGGGCGCGCGCCAAGCCGACGCGCTGCTGCATGCCGCCTGACAGCGCCGAGGGCCGGTAGTATTCCCATCCCTTCAGGCCCACCAGCTCGAGCACTTCCATGGCCTTGTGCGCCCGTTCTTCCTCTGCCACGCCTTGGATCTCGAGTCCAAAGGCCGCGTTGTCCAGGACCGTCCGGTGGGGCAGCAGCCCGAACTGCTGGAATACCATGGAGGTCTTCTTGCGCCGGAATTCCGTCAGCTCGCCCTCGCTGTACGCCAGCACGTCCTCACCGTCGATCTCGACGGCGCCCACGGTGGGGTCGATGAGGCGGTTGATGCACCGCACCAGCGTCGACTTGCCGCTGCCGGACAGGCCCATGACCACGAAGGTCTCGCCGTCCGACACGTCAAAGGCGACGTCCTGCAATGCAACAACGCAGTTGTGGGCGGCCTGGGCCTCAGCTTTGCTCAGGCCCTGAATCTTCTCTGGAAAGTCTGGCCCGACGCCTTCACCGAAGATCTTCCAAAGGCCCCTGACGCTGACCCGGGGTGCGCTCTCGCTACTCCGGTTCACTGTTCACCTCCTACGGCTTGGGTGCGGCCGTCCGAGACAACAAAGGTCAAACGAACAAAGCCGCATTTGGGCTTGGGAGTTTCGCAAGTGTAGAGGGGTGGTTTGAGGCTGTCAACCACCTATTGCAGCCTTTTCTGCCGGATGAGGCGGCCTCCGGGCGGGCTTCCAATAACAACTTCGCGTTGTTTGCCGAAAGCTCGCCACAATCCGGAGAATGGTTGCCAATTTGCTCCAGATTGTGCACTTCCCCCAACTCGTGATACGCTTCACGCAGCCCTCAACCCCTACGGAAAGAGCAGTCCATGACCACCCAAAACCGCTCCGGCATCTTCTACGGCTGGTTCATCGTCGCCGCATCGTTTTTCGTCATCATGATGACCATGGGCGCCCGGAACGGCGTCGGCGTTTTCGTCCTCCCCATGAGCGACGAGTTCTCCTGGAGCCGCAGCAGCATCTCCTTCGCCGCCGCCCTCGGCATCCTGCTCAACGGCGTCAGCCAGCCGGTGCTCGGCAACCTCTATGACCGCGTCGGCGGCCGCAAGCTCATCCTCTGGGGGGCCACCGTCATCGGCGTCACCGCCCTCTTGCTCGCCTTCACCTTCCACATCGCCTACTTCATCTTCATCTTCGGCATCGTGATGGCCGTCGCCATGTCCGCCGGCTCCATCACCACCGGCGCCGTCATCGTGTCGAAGTGGTTCCAGCGCAAGCGCGCCACCGCCATCGGCATCACCGCCGCGGGCGCGTCCGTCGGCGGCCTCATCCTCGTCCCCTTCACCACCTACCTCATTGAGCTCCTGGACTGGCGTGTCAGTTGGGCCATCCTGGGAGGCATGATCCTCGTGCTCGTCATCCCCGTGGCCTTCTTCGTTCTGCGCAACACCCCCCAGGAGATGGGCCTCCTCCCCGACGGCGACAAGGACCCCGGCGCAGGCGGCCCGCGTCAGCAGCAGCGCCCCGCCGGCCCCCTGGAAGTCGACCAGTGGCGGCACGCCTTCCGCTCGTGGCCCATGTGGCAGCTCTGCGCCACCTACTTCGTCTGCGGCTTCACGACGCTCATCATGGCCTTCCACTTCGTACCCAACGCCGTCGAGCGAGGTTTCTCGCCCGCCACCGCGGCCACCGCCTTTGGCCTGCTGAGCGCCATGAACACCATCGGGGTCATCGGCGTCGGCCCCATCGCCGACAAGCTCGGCAACAAGACCCTGCTGGGGACGGTCTACGCCTTCCGTGGCCTCGCCTACGTGCTGCTGCTCACGCTCCCGGGCCAGTGGGGCCTCTGGGTCTTCGCCATCGTCGGCGGCGCCTCGTGGATCGCCACCGTCCCCCTTACGACGGGGCTGACGGCCGACATCTACGGGCTGAAGAAGGTGGGCACCCTCAGCGGCATGATCTTCCTGTCCCATCAGGTCGGCGGTTCCATCGGCATCCAGTTCGGCGGCATCATGCGCGACATCACCGGCAACTATGATGTGCCCTTCGCCGCCGCTGCGGTCCTGCTCTTCTTCGCTGCCATGACGGCCTTCCTCATCCAGGAGCGCCGCTACTCGGTCAGGTACCAGCCGAGCCCGTCGCCGGCCGGCGGCTAGGCCAGGCCCGCCGTGGTCCCCCTCCACCACGAGGCCCCCGGCGACCCCACCCTGCTGCGGTGGGTGCAGGACCGCATCGACCACCTCATCGGCCTTGAGGCCGCCGCGATGGTCGTCGTCATCGGCCTCATCCTCCTCGCCATCCCCGTCGGCATTCTCGTCGCCTTCGTCCTCCAGCGCCGAAGCGCGGGCTAGCCCTTTCCTCGTTCCCGCGCCCAACTCGTCGTTCCCGCGGAGGCGGGAACCCAGAGGGCGGGGAGGGGCCGTTTCCCCTGACCTCGCCCTGGGCGTGTCGAAGCCTGTTCTGAGGCTCTCGAAGGGGACGCCCCTATCCCGCCCGCAGCGTGCACACCCACAGATACATCGGCCCGCCGCCCCCGTCGACGGGATAGTCCACCCGCTCCACATCGAACCCCGCTTCCGACAGCAGCCGCTCCCACGTCGCCAGCGGGAACAGCCCCGTCGTGTGCCGGTCGACCTCCACCCGCAGCTCCCCGTCCCGCACGATGCAGTAGACGTAGACCGTTTCCACCGCCGTGTCGTTCGGGTCGAGGACCACGGAGTACTCCACAAACGTCAGCGTTGTCTCGCCGACCGATTTCGTGTTGTCGTCGACATACGGCGAGGTGAAGGTGTCCGTGTAGTGGTCCGGCGCGGCGATGAGCAACCCGCCCGGCGTCAGGTGCGCCCGGGCCGTCGCGAAGGTCGCCCGCAGGTCGTCCTCCGTCACCATGTAGTCGATGGCGTCGTGGATGAGCACCGCGTCGAAGGTCTCGCCCAGCCGCACCGTCCGCATGTCGCCGACGTGGTGATCGACGCCCGGGTTCAGCCGCCGCGAGTGCGCCAGCATCCCCTCCGACAGGTCGACGGCCGTCGCTTCGTATTCGGGAATGAGTTGGTGCAGGAAGTGCCCGCCGCCCGTGCCCAGTTCCAGCACCCGCCGTTTGCCGTTGGGCAACCGCGCCCGCAGCTCTCGAAGCCAGTGCGAGGCCTCCTCGGCGTACTCCTCCGGCGGGCTCATGATCGGCCACAGCCACGCCAGGTCGCCGTACAGCCGGTCTCGCTCGTCTGTCACGCCTACGCCGCCACCGCCGCCGAGGGACGGCGCACGCCGAGCGCCCGGTACACCTCGTCCCGCTCCTCGTCCGGCAGCTCCGCGTGCGGCACCACGTCGCCCGTCTGCAGCGACGCCACCGGCACGCCGTCCCGGAACGCCACCTTGTTCCCGGAAACCGCCGGCACCCGAGGCCCCGGCGTGATCACTCCCGCCAGGTTCAGCGGGTCGCACGCCGAGACAACGAGCACCTCGCCCGTCGGCTCCGCGCGACGCACCGAGCGCATCGCTTCCACGGCCTCAGGCAGCGCGAACTGCTCGCCGACGAGCCCCGCCACGAACCGCCCGCCGCGGATTTCGCCCCGCGCCTCCGCGCGCCGGTACACCTGCAGCAGCGTCCGCCACGATGGCGCCATCGGCTCGCGCCCCAGCACCTCCGGGAAGACGATGCCGTACCGCCGCAGCAGCTGAAACGCCCGCTCCTCCACGGCGCTCTCCGATTCCCCGAACGCCTGCAGCAGCGACCACCGGCTGCCGCCCGTCCTCCGCCGGGCCGGTCGACGTCCCCGCCGCGCCGCGCTCACGCGCTTCGTCGCGCCCGTGACGAGCCCCCGCAGCGCCGCGAACCCGTCCGCCGTCACAAGCCCCGCCGCGGCCAGCCGCCACAGCGCCTCCTCGATTTCCGACGGCAGCCGCCGCGTCCCCGCGATGATGTCGCCAATAAATGACGCGCCGTGCGCGCGCAGGAAGGCGAGCGCCTCGCCCGCGGCCCCGCTTGGCGTCCCGTCGTCCTCAGGCGCCGGGTCCAGCAGCCACGGCAGGTCCTCCCGCAGCCCCAGCGACACCGGTCCCGTGCGCGCGAGGGCAGCGCGCCCGCCCGGCAGTTCCTCGTCGATGGGCCGCCGCGCGAACCGCCCCCACACGGCCTCGCCGCCCAGGCACAGCCGGTCCAGCGCCGACCCGTCGTACGCCGACGTCCGCAGCGGCAGCAGCTCCGTCTCCCAGACCTGTGCCGCAGCCTCGAATCCCTGCAGCTGCTCGACAACCTGCAGCAGCCCGCCGTCGCCCGATACGCGCGTGCCCGCCGTCGCGTGCTGCCACCGGAACAGGAATTGGATGAACGTCGCCACGGGCACCGGCTCCACCTCCTGCCGCAGCCCCGCGACGGTGTCGCGGTTGATGCGCGCCAGGATGCGCCGGTTGCAAAACTCCTCCTCGACGGCCCCCGGCGTGAACCGCCCTCGCAGCACGCCGCCCTCCGCTTCGAGCTGCGCCAGCCCCCGCTGCACGAGCGCAGGAGACAGCCCCAGCGTCGACGCCAGCCACGCCTCCGTGAAAGGCCCCAACGACTCCGTCCACCCGCGCAGCAGCGTCATCAACGCCTCGTCCTCGCCTGCCGTCCGTTCACCCTGAGCCTGTCGAAGGGTCGCCCCGAGCGCCTCATCCCCACCGCCGTTCGCCCTGAGCCTGTCGAAGGGCGCAAGCGCCGGCGAAAGCCCCGCCTCCGGGTACAGCGCCGTCACCACGTCCGCCCGCTCCGCGCACGTCCATGCCGCACCCCCGTCGCTGAGCGAGAACTCCGCCGCCCGACCGCTCGACGCCAGTTCGTTGTACCACCCCCGCAGTTCCTCCCGCGTCGCCACACCCTCGCACCGGCCAAGCTCGCTGAGCGGCAGCACGGACAGCGTCAGCAGCGCGTCGTGCAGTTCCTCTCCGTCGCGGATGACCGGCCATGCCCCCTGCTCGGCCCGCGCGATGGCCTCCGGGCTCAGCGCCCCCAGGTCCCGCGCGTCCTCCGGCAGCGCCCGGCGCAGCGTCACCGCCCGCGCCCGTCGCTCCTCCAGGGGCGCGTCGTCCAGGAAGGCGTACGGCATCGCGTTCAGGATCTGGTGCGAGAACACTGACGGCTGCGGCGTGTCCTTCGCGTACGTCTCGATCGTCCCGGCCTCGATGTCCGCCAGCACGGCCCGCAGCCCGTCGACGTCCATCGCCTCCGTCAGGCAGTCCCGCAGCGTCTCGAACACCAGCGGGTGGTCCGGCACCTCGATGTCCCCCGGCGCCGCGTTGTCCTGGCACGCCACCTGCGCCGGGAACACCGCCGCCCGCAGGTCGTCCGAGCGCATCCGCTGGATCGGCGCCGGCACTTTCCGCCCGCCCGTGTGCCGCAGCAGCGCCAGCGCCCGCGACGCGTCCCACCGCCACCGCGTGCCGAAGAGCGGCGCCTGCAGCACCGCCTGCGTCACCACGTTCTCCGCCCGCCGCGCCGTCACGTACTGGAACACGTCCTGCAGCGGGAACGACGTCCCCGGCCCCAGCGCCAGGCTGATCCCGTCGTCCGTCGCCGCCGCCTGCAGCTCGAAGTCGAAGGCGCGGCAGATCTGCTTCCGCAGCGCCATCCCCCACGCGCGGTTGATCCCCGCGCCGAAGGGCGCGTGCACCACCATCTGCATCCCGCCCGATTCGTCGAAGAACCGCTCGACCACCACCCGCCGCTTCGTCGGCACCGCCCCCAGCACCCGCAGCCCCTCGGCGATGTACGCCACCGCCTGCTCCGCCGCCTCCACCGGCACGCCGCACTCCTCAACGAGCCATGCTATCGCATCCGCGTCTCCCCGCTCCTCGAGCTCCGCCCGCAGCGCCGAGACCTCGTCCGAGAGCTCCCCCGTCCGACCCGGCGCCTCGCCGAGCCAGAACGGCAGCGTCGGGCTGCTGCCATGCGCGTCCTCTACGCGCACGCGCCCGCTCTCCACGCGTCGTATCTTCCATGGCGTGTTCCCCAGCAGGAACACGTCCCCTGCCACGCTCTCCACGGCGAAGTCCTCATGCACTGTCCCGACGAACGTCCCCTCCGGCTCGAGGATGACGTCGTAGTCAGCGTTGTCCGGGATCGCCCCGCCGCTCGTGACCGCCGCCAGCCGCGCGTTTCGCCGCGCCTTCAGCACGCCGTTGACGCCGTCTCGGTGCAGGTACGCCGTCGAGCGGCCCTCCCGCGGCGCGACGCCCTCGCTCAGCATCGTCACCACCTGGTCGAACTTCTCCCGCGGCAGCCCCCGGTACGGATACGCCCGCCGGACGAAGTCGTACAGTTCGTCGATGCCCCAGTCCTCGCCCGCGCACGCGGCCACAATCTGCTGCGCCAGCACGTCCAGCGGCCACGGCGGGATCGAGAGCCGGTCGAGGTTGCCCGCCCGGATGCCCCGCAGCAGCGCCATGCACTCCAGCAGCTCGTCCCGCGTCAGCGGGAACAGCCGCCCCTTCGGCGTCGCCCCCAGCGAGTGCCCCGAGCGCCCGACGCGCTGCAGCAGCAGCCCGATCGACCGCGGCGACCCCACCTGGCACACCAGGTCCACCGCCCCTACGTCGATGCCCAGCTCCAGCGACGCCGTCGCAACGCACACCCGTGCCTCGCCGCTCTTCAGCCGCTCCTCCGCCGCGTGCCGCGTCTCCCGAGACATGCTCCCGTGATGCGCGACCACCGCCTCCGCCCCCAGCCGCAGCTCCAGCTGGTGCGCCACCCGCTCCACCAGCCGCCGCGTGTTCATGAAGACAATGGTGGTCGTGTGCTCCCGCACCAGCTCGGCCACCCGGTCCAGCGTGTTCGCCCACTGCTCGTGCGTCGCGATGGGCCCCAGCTCCTCCGGCGGCAGCTCCAGCCCCATGTCCATCGCCCGCGCATGCCCCGTGTCGATGATCAGGCAGTCCGGCTCGCCAACTCCGTTCGCCCTGAGCTTGTCGAAGGGCCCGTCCCCCTCTAGTTCGTCATTCCCGCGCAGGCGGGAATCCAGGGGCGGGGCCGACCCCACCAGCAGCCGCGCCACCTCCTCGATGGGCCGCTGGGTCGCCGACAGCCCGATGCGTGTCACCGGCCCGTCCGCCAGCCGGCACAGCCGCTCCACCGACAGGCTCAGGTGCGAGCCTCGCTTGTCGTCCGCGACCGCATGGATCTCGTCGAGGATCAGCGTCCGCACGCCCCGCAGCCCACGGCGGCCGCTCTCCGAGGTCAGCAGGATGAACAGCGACTCCGGCGTGGTGATGAGCACCTGCGGCGGGTTCTTCGCCATCAGCGAGCGCTCCCGCTGCGGCGTGTCGCCTGTCCGCACGGCGACGCGGATTTCCGGCAGCGGCGTCCCCCGCGCCTCCGCCAGCGCCGCGATGCCCTCCAAAGGCACGGAAAGGTTGCGCTGCACGTCGTTCGACAGCGCCTTCAGCGGCGAGACGTACACCACCTCCGTCCGCTCCGGCAACCCGCCGTCGAGACCTGCGCGCACCAGCCGGTCGATGCACGTCAGGAACGCCGCCAGCGTTTTCCCCGACCCGGTCGGCGCCGCGATCAGCGTTTGCCGCCCCTCGGCGATGGCCGCCCACCCCTCAGCCTGCGCCCCTGTCGGCGCCGCAAACTCCGACGCAAACCACTCCCGCACCAGTGGGTGAAACCCCTCCAGCGCGGCGGTCGTCGAGGGCGCGCCCTTGCCGTCGAGCGTCATGCACGGCCTCCGTCTAGGGTCGGCCAGATCTCCGCGTCGATCGACGGCCACGTCTGCATCCCGGTCAACTCTTGCGCGTCGAACACGCCGTGTGTGCACGTGAACGTCACGCTGTCCTGTGTGCGCATCTTCCCCTCGTCAGGGCACGACATCCGCACGTCCCACGCCACGGGCCCCAGCTGCCGCACGTACGACACAACGTGCCCGTCCTCCGTCCGCTCCCATCCGACCATGGGCGGGCACGTCCTCCCGGATTCAACCCACCGCCTGATGCTCGCCTCCAGCCTCGGCCGTGCGTGCACCTTTTCCATCTGGTCCTTCCCCATCAACACCTCCCTCTGCGTTCCCAAAACGCGAACCACAATTGTAGCACATTTGTTTCCAATTGTACAGAGGGAACAACGCGATGCTTCATTCTACCGAGGCAACCGTCACCATCCAAGACGGACCCCGTTTTACCGGCGAAAGCCGGTATCCAGAGGCACGCGGCAGACCTTGTAGACGCGGCTTGTGAACCGCCCTTCCCCCATTCAGCCTGAGGGAAATCGAAGCCTGTCCGGAGCCTGTCGAAGGGGCTGAATGGCATGCTCTCCCCCGACCCCGCACCGCTCAGATATACTGAACGGAGCGAAACTCGCACCCGGAAGGAGCTGACATGTACGCCACCGGACTCGCCGCGCCCCAGATCCTCGTCGACCGCGATCCTGAGGCCGCTCGCGCCGTCGAGCTCGAGCTCGCCCGGCAGCTGAACTCCCTCGTCCTCATA
>JAPPNT010000199.1:26833-39594 GCA_028873745.1 Chloroflexota bacterium
CGGAAAGAGTCGGACCGGCAGCGCCGGAACATCGTCCTCATCGCCTCCGAGAACCACGCCTCTCAGGCCGTCCTCGAGGCCTCCGCCTCCGTCATGACCAACAAGTACGCCGAGGGCTACCCCGGCCGCCGCTACTACGGCGGCTGTGAGTTCGTGGATATGGCCGAGACCCTCGCCATCGACCGCGTCAAGCAGCTCTTCGGCTCTGAGCATGCCAACGTCCAGGCCCACTCCGGCACCCAGGCCAACATCGCCGTCTACACCGCTCTCATGGAGCCCGGCGAGACCCTCATGGGCATGCGCCTCGACCACGGCGGCCACCTCTCCCACGGCAGCCCCGTCAACTTCACCGGCAAGTACTACAACATCGTCTCCTACGGCGTTGACCCCGACACCGAGCTCATCGACTTCGAGCATGTCGAGTCCCTGGCCAAGGAGCACCGCCCCAAGTTCATCGTCGCCGGCTACAGCGCCTACGCCCGCACTGTCGACTGGGGCCGCTTCCGCGCCATCGCCGACGAGGTCGGCGCGCTCCTTCTCGTCGACATGGCCCACATCGCCGGCCTCGTGGCGGGCGGCGTCCACCCCAACCCGGTCCCCCACGCGCAGATCGTGACGTCGACGACGCACAAGTCCCTGCGCGGCCCGCGCGGCGCCTTTATCCTCTCGACGCAGGAGCACGCCCGCGCCCTTGACCGCTCCGTCTTCCCCGTCAACCAGGGCGGGCCCTTCATGGCCGCCATCCTCGCCAAAGCCGTTTGCTTTGGCGAGGCCCTCCAGCCCGGCTTCGCCGTTTACGCGCAGCGCATCGTCGACAACGCCCAGGCCCTCGCCGCTGCCATCGCCGACGCCGGCTTCCGCATCGTCACCGGCGGCACCGACAACCACCTCTTCCTCGTCGACCTCCGCGCGTCGGGCCTCACCGGCCGCGAGGCCGAGCAGGCCCTCAACGCCGTCGGCGTCATCGTCAACCGCAACACCATCCCGAACGACCCCCAGCCCGCGACCGTCGCCAGCGGCCTCCGCATCGGCACCCCCGCCCTCAGCACCCGCGGCATGGGCCCCGACGAGATGCGCGTCATCGGCAAGCTCATCGGCGACGTCCTCGCCCACCCCGGCGACGCCGCCGTAGAAGCCCGCGCCCGTGACGATGTAGCCGGCCTAACCAGCCGCTTCCCCGTCCCCGGCATAACCACAGACGCCGCCTGGCCCCTGGACTAACCACCATTCGTCATCCCGGCGAAAGCCGGGGTCCAGATGGCCTTTGACCGGAACGGTCCCGCAGGGCACAATGGGCATGAACCCACCGTCCGGAACGCAGGAACCGGAGAAAAAGAGATGGGCATCTACCAGCTGGAATATGTTCTTCATGAACCCGAGGAGAGCGAGGGCTGGATGTACCTGGCCGAAGTCCCAGCCCTGCAGGGCTGCATGGCTTGGGGAGAGACGCCGGAAGAAACCCTCAAGAGCCTCTTGGCAGTAGCACAGACCATCATCCAGCTCCGGCAGGAAGACGGGCAGGCGCTGCCCCCGGAGATAACTCCTCTGCGCAGCCCCGAAGGAACCTTGACCGTAACTGCATGACTTACAGGGAACTGTGCAGGAAGCTGGAGAGACTGGGTTGCAGGTTCCAGCGCCAGGCCGACGGATCCCACGAAATGTGGATAAACCCAGCCAACGAGCTGCGGACGCCCATCCCCAGACACGGCAATCGTGACTTGGCCACCGGGACCCTCCACCGAATCAGAAGAAACCTCGGCATCCCCAGGTCGGACTTCGACTCGGCATAGGCCGGAACGCGCCAGCGACAGCCAGCATCCACTCCCTTGTCTGGTCGCGCTCCCCCCGTTCGCCCTGAGGGAAATCGAAGGGCGGCTCCGTCCACTACTGAAAGGAGCGCCTTTGCAAGCAAAGCCCGAACCGGCAGCCCCTCCCAGTCTGGTGATCTTTGATAGCGATGGCGTGCTGGTAGACAGTGTGCCTTTGATCAGACGTGCGATGGTGAGTGTCCTCGCTTCCTATGGACTGCGACTCTCGCTGGACGAAGTAGTGAGACATCTCAGTGGACTTCAGAACAACGACATTAGGATTGTTGTTGCATCGCGATGGGGAGTGTCCTTACCGGATGAATTCTTGGAAGACGTGGAAACTGCGGAACGGGCCGAAGTAGAGAAGGGTTTGCTCCCCGTGAAGGGGGCCGAAACTGCCGTGCGCTTGGTAGTTGAATCAGGAATATCCACCTGCGTCGCCTCCAACGGCTCCCCTGAGGAGATCGAACACCGTCTGAAACTCGCTGGCCTCTTCCATTGGTTTGAGGGTCGGATGTTCAGTGCCATGGCTGTCCCCCGCCCCAAGCCCCATCCGGACGTGTTCCTGCACGCCGCCGACACAATGGGCTACCCACCATCCGAGTGCGTTGTCATAGAGGACAGCCCCGCAGGCATCCAGGCAGGCGTGGCCGCCGGCATGCGCGTCCTGGCCTACACCGGCGGGGCAGACGAAGGTACAGTGAGCGTGCCGGGTGTCGAGAGCTTTACCAGCCTGTCTTCCCTCCCGGAGCTGCTGGGCCTGTAGCGCCCTGCCACCACTCCGCTGCCCAAACTGATACTCCCACGCGCCCCCGCACCCGGTTGACGCCCCCCACCCGCAGCTATAGACTCCCTGAGACAAAACTGAGACTCCACCGGAGGACAGACATGCTCTCTCAGCAGGACAACGAGACCCTCTGCCGCGTGGGCCCCGGCACCACCATGGGCGAGTTCATGCGCGAGTACTGGATCCCCGCCCTCCAGTCCAGTGAGCTCCCCGGCCCGGACTCGGACCCCGTCCGCGTCCGCCTCCTCGGCGAGGACCTCATCGCCTTCCGCGACTCCACCGGCACCGTCGGCCTCGTCGACAACTACTGCCCCCACCGCCGCGCCAGCCTCTTCTTCGGCCGCAACGAGGAGTCCGGCATCCGCTGCGTCTACCACGGCTGGAAGTTCGACGTCAGCGGCAACTGCGTCGACATGCCGTCGGAGCCCGCCGAGTCCAACTTCAGGGACAAGGTGAAGGTCAAGGCCTACCCCTGCGCCGAGCGCAACGGCATTGTCTGGGCCTACATGGGCCCCCGCGCCGAGCTCCCGCCCCTGCCCGACCTAGAGCCCAACATGCGCCCGGAGCGCGAGTACACCATCACCACCGTCCTCCGCGAGTGCAACTGGATGCAGGCCCTGGAGGGCGACATCGACACCTCTCACCTCGGCTTCCTGCACCTCGGCAGCGCCGACCCCAAGGCCCTCGTCCCCGGCACCGTCGACTACTACACCGTCAACGTCCGCCACCCGCGCTACAACGTGCTGCCGACGGACTACGGCGTCATGTACGCCGCCTACCGTCCGGCCGAGGAGGACTCCTACTACTGGCGCTTCGCCCAGTACCTGCTCCCCTTCTACACCATGATCCCGACCGGCCGCCTCGGCCTGCAGGTCCGCGTCCGCGCCTGGGTCCCCGTCGACGACGAGCACACGATGTTCTGGGCCCTCGCCGCCCCCACGCCCGGCGCACCCGGCGTCCGCCGCACCGACCGGAACGGCCGCGTCCTCGGCGGCAGCGCCGGCCAGATGGAGTACCTCCCGAACTCTTCCGGCTGGCACGGCCGCTGGCGCCTCGCCGCCAACAAGACCAACGACTACAAGATTTTTTTTTATGATAAGGGGAAGAACGAGATCTACACCGGCATCACCGGCATCCACCTGCAGGACCAGGCCGTCACCGAGAGCATGGGCGCCATCTCCGACCGCACCCGTGAGCGCCTCGGCACCAGCGACACCATGATCATCAAGTCCCGCCGCCGCGCCATCGACGCCGCCCGCTCCCTGCAGGAGGGCGTCCCGGCCCCGGGCGTCGACAACCCCGAGGTCTACCAGGTCCGCTCCGGCGACATCGTCATGAAGCGCGACGTCGACTGGCTGGAGGGCACCAAGGAGCTCCGCAAGGCCTTCGTCGACCACCCGGAGCTGCTGGAACCCGCGCCCGCGTCCTAACAGCAACGCGAGAAGAAAGGGGGCTTCCGAACGCCGCATCCCGGCGCACCGGAAGCCCTTTTGCATAGGGCAGCTGCCCCCAATCCGTTCGCCCTGAGCCTGTCGAAGGGGTCGTCCGCCAGGACGACGGCGCACTACAAGAAGGAGGACCACCATGGCAGAAATAGACGACGTCAAGCGGGAGGTGGCAATCGCCAACCGCATCCTCACCCACACCGGCCTGTCGGCGGGCATCCTGGCGTCCCTAGGCCACGTTAGCATGCGCGTCCCCGGTGATCCGGAACTCTTCGTCGTCAAGGGCCGCGGCTACGAGGTCGACGCGCTCCCCCTCATGCAGCCAGAGGACATGATCGTCTGCGACATGGAGGGTCGGAAAGTCGGCGGCCCGCCCAACGCCACCCAGTGCTTCGAGGTCAAGATCCACTCCACCATCCTGAAGGCCCACCCGGAGATCAACTCCGCCGTCCACGTCCACCCCCGGTTCGCGACGATGATGAGCGTCCTCCAGGCGCGCCTGGTCCCCATGTGCAACGAGGGCCGCGAGCTGGTGCGCAGGCCCATCGGCGTGTACCCGCACAACAAGCTCATCCTCACAGAGGAGGACGGGCAGGGCGTGGTCGCCGCCCTCGGCGACGCGCAGGTCGCGCTGCTTCGAGGCCACGGCGCGGTGACCGTTGGACGCAGCGTGGACCAGTCCGTGATGAACATGCTGCAGCTTGAGGAGCAGGCGCGCATGAACTGGTACGCCTACTGCGCCATGGGCCCGGACCACCCGGGCATCCCGGAGGACGACATCGTCGAGGCGCTGAGCCAGCCCTCCCTCTCGGAGCTGGAGCACTTCCAGGGCGGCCCCGCCCCCCGACAGGGCGGCGCTGGCCCCAACGGCGCGTGGCTCTACTTCAAGATGCAGGTGGAACAGGAGTTGGACGCCGTCCGCTAGCCCCTGCCCTGAACACACCATCGTTTTACCGGCGAAAGCCGGAATCCAGAGCCGGGGGACGGGAAAGAGGCCGCTCGCCCTGACTCTGTCCTGAGGCTCTCGAAGGAGCTTGTCGAAGGGCGCAGATACAGCATTCGTCGTTCCCGCGCAGAGCCTGCCCCGTACCCCGATACGGGGCGGGAACCCAGAGGGGTCGAGCGGGGCGACGCCCGTTCCCCCTGATTGACATGCGAAGGGACAGCGCCACACAAAGGAGGAGGAGCAGCGGTGGTCCACCACCACCATCACGGCGCTTCCCATGAGCGCCAGCATGCCGTGTCCGTCCGCGAGCGCGTGCGGCAGTCCGTAGGCTCCCTGCGCTACCGGAACTTCCGCCTGCTCTGGACAACCACCATCTTCTCCAGCTCCGCACGATGGGTGCAGCAGGTCTCCCTCGGCTGGCTCGCCTTCGACCTGACCGACTCTGCCGCCCTCCTCGGCGTTCTCCTCTTCGTCTACCAGGCCCCCACCTTCGCAATGTCGCCCCTCATCGGCGTGATGGTCGACCGCGTCGACCGGCGCAAGCTGTTCATCATCAGCCAGGTCACCATGGCGATGGTCGCCGCCCTCCTCGCCGTCGACATCGCTACCGGGACCGTCGAGGTCTGGCACCTCTACATCTTCGCCCTGATCAGCGGCTTCGAGAGCGCCATCATCCATGTCGTCCGGCAGGTGATCATCCCCGCCGTCGTGCCCCGTGATGAGCTGCTCAACGCCATCTCCCTGAACTCGGCGGCCAACACCGTCACCCGCATCGCCGGTCCCTTTCTCGCCGGGCTGCTCATCGTCGCGCTGGGAGTGGAGGCCAACTTCTTCATCCAGGCCGCCCTGCTCGCGTGCGTCGCCGTCGCCGCCTTCCCCCTGCAGCTCCGCGCCCCGGAGACCGACACCGACGAGCAGGCCGCCGGCGTCTCCATCCGCGACGACATCGCCGTCGCCCTGCGCTTCATCTGGGGCATCGGCGTGCTCCGCCTCCTCTTCGCCGTCGAGTTCCTCATGCTCTTCCTCGCCTCGCCCTTCACCAGCTTCCTGCCGGTCTGGGCGGAGAACGTCCTCAGCCTCGACGCCGACGGCCTCGGCGCCCTCTACGCCGCCGCCGGGATCGGCTCCCTGTTGGGCGCGCTGCTCCTCGCCGCCGCGGGCAACGTCCGGCGAAAGGGTGTGCTCATGCTCATTGCCGGAGTGGCCTTGGGTCTCGCCTTCCTTGGCCTAGGCTCGTCCTCCCTGCTCATCGTGTCGATGGTGCTGCTGGCCGTCATGGGGGCCACCGACGCCATCGCCTCCGCCATCAACCTCACCCTGGTGCAGAGCCGCGTGCCCGACGGCCTGCAGGGCCGTGTCATGAGCATCTTCAACATGGGCCACGCCCTCATCGCGACCGGTGCCCTCATCATGGGCGTCATCGTCGACGCCATCGGCATCCAGGCGATGACCCTCGGCCTGGGCGCCATCGTCGCTGTGCTCGCCGTCTTCGCCCTCGCCGCCCTCCCCACCCTCCGCCGCGCCTAGCCGCGTTCCCCGTTCGCCCTGAGCCCCGTCGAAGGGGTCGTCCGCATGGACGACGCTCTCCCCGCACTGGACCCGTCCCGCGAAACCGTCCCTTCCCGCCGTCGTTCCCGCGCAGGCGGGAACCCCGACGTACGTGACCCCGTTCGCCCTGAGCCCCGTCGAAGGGCGCGCCAACGCGGTGACGCCCGCCGACGCATCGTGTACACTGCGTTGGCCCAGATTCAGCCACGCCCCTCGCCGCGCGTGACGGTCGCGGCATGACAGCAAGGAGGAACACCATGAAGGGTGGCGCAGCAGTTGCCAACATCCTGAAGCAGGAGGGCGTCGAGTACCTCTTCTGCTTCCCCAACAACCCCCTCATAGACGCCTGCGCGTCCGTGGGCATCCGCCCCATCATCACCCGCATCGAGCGCACCGCCGTCAACATGGCGATGGGCTACGCCCGCACCAACGGCGGCAGCCCCCTCGCCGTCTGCTGCTTCCAGGGCGGCCCCGGCATCGAGAACGCCTACGGCGGCGTCGCCCAGGCCTTCGCCGACTCCTCGCCCATCCTCATCCTCCCCGGGCAGGCCGGCGCCGCACGCCAGAACCAGCCCAGCGTCTATGACTCCGTCCGCCACTACGAGGGCGTCACCAAGTGGTCGGCCATCATCAACGCCGCCGACCGCGTGCCGGAGATGATGCGCCGCGGCCTCTCCCAGCTCCGCACCGGCAGCCCCAAGCCCGTCCTCATGGAGGTCCCCGGCGACGTCGTCAACGGTGAAATGTCCGACGAGGAGTTCGCCTACCGCCCCGTCCAGCGACGGCGCTCCGGCGGCGACCCCGACGACATCCGGCAGGCCGCCTCGGCCCTCCTCGCCTCCGAGCTGCCCGTCATCTACGCCGGACAGGGAATCTTCCTCGCCGACGCCATGGACGAGCTCCGTGAGCTCGCCGAGCTCATCAGCGCCCCCGTCATGACCACCACCCTCGGCAAGAGCTGCTTCCCGGAGGACCACCCCCTCTCGCTGGGCGCGGGCGGCGTCTCCGCCACGAAGATGGTCGGCCACTTCCTGGGGCAGTGCGACACGGTCTTTGGCATCGGCACCAGCTTCCAGAAGACCCTCGCCAGCTACACCGTCCCCCGCGGCAAGGTCGTCATCCAGTCGACGTCCGACGCCGCCGACCTCGACAACGAGTACGCCATCGACCACGCCGTCGTCGGCGACGCCAAACTCGTCCTCCGCGCCCTCATCGACGAGGTCCGCTCCCGAGGCAATGGCCGCGCCGGCAACGGCATCGCCGGCGAGGTTCAGTCCGTGAAGTCCGCCTGGCTCGACGAGTGGATGCCCCACCTCACGTCTGAGGAGACGCCCATCAACCCCTACCGCGTCGTCTGGGAGCTCCGCAACACCCTCGACCGCGCCAACGCCATCGTCACCCACGACTCCGGCAACCCCCGCGACCAGATGGTGCCCTTCTTTGAGACCATCGCGCCCCGCGGCTACATGGGCTGGGGCAACTCGACGCAGCTCGGCACCGGCCTGGGCCTGGCCCTCGGCGCCAAGTGCGCCGCGCCGGAGAAGATGGTCGTCAACGTCATGGGCGACACCGCCGCCGGCACCGTCCTCCTCGACGTCGAGACCGCCGTCCGCGAGCGCCTGCCCATCCTCACCGTCGTCCTCAACAACGGCGCCATGGGCGGCTACGAGCACAACATCCCCATCGCCGTCGAGCGCTACCGCAGCAAGTTCCTCACGGGCGAGTACGCCGCCGTCGCCGCCGCCCTCGGCGCCTACGCCGAGCGCGTAACGGACCCCAACGACGTCAGCGCCGCCATCACCCGCGCCACCGCCCGCGTAGAGGCCGGCCAGACCGCCGTCCTGGAGTTCATCACAAAGGAGTTCCCCGTGTTCTCCAGGGGGTAGGGGTAAGCGTCGCACGTACATGTCTGGCAGCCGCGCCGTTCGCCCTGAGGGAAATCGAAGGGTGAATGGTGGGACCCCGCTAGTCGATCAACAGCACGTCGATTGTCGTGCCGAGGGCATTGGCAATGGCCTTCATCGCCGCCGTGGACCCCGCCTTCCGGCCCCGCTCGATCTCGGAAAGGTAGCTCACGGCGAGGCCCGTCTTGGAGGAGAGATTCTGCAGGGTGAGGCCAAGCTCCTGCCGGTAGGCAACGACGGGGCTCTTGCCATTGATGATGGCAAGAGCCACCGCGTGGGGGACTCGGACACCGTCATCAGCGTCGATGGCGGCCAAGGCGTCCTCAAGCTCCGTGTTGCGGTCGATGAGAGCCTCGTATTCCTTACGGGTCAGGGTAACCGTCTCTCTGCTAGTCATAGGCTTCCCTTCTGTGCCGCACTCGCAGTACGACCATGGTCGCCCTGCCGCCCTGCTCGACACTGAACAGGATGCGAATGCGTCCCACCCGGAGCCGCCGGTGCTTCTCTCCTGTCAACGCAGTCACCTGATTGGCCAGCGAAGCCGGGTTTCTGGCGAACTGCTCAACCTTGGCGATGACGCGGTCTCTGTCCCTGGACGCTAGCTGGCGCATGTCCTTGATCGCCCTGGGTGACCATTCAATTGTCAGACTGCCGTCCACGCGGTGATTTTCGCAAATGGCGAAAATGATGTCAAGGCACTAGGCAGCATGCAAACAGGTATCCCTGAAGTTAGTCCCTCCCCCGCTACCCCTCCCCGCCCCAGCGTGGTAAAGTCTCCCTACTCCCGCCCCGTCCATCCCGACACAGGAGGACGCGCCCGGTGCCCATCCCCCTGATAGAGCGCGCCAAAGGCTACGGTGACCGCACCGCCGTCATCGCCGATGAGGGCGTGTTCACCTACGCGCAGCTCCTCGCCGACTCCGCCTCCGTCGCTTCCTGCCTCCTCGACGGCGCCGCCGACCTCGAAGAGGCCCGCGTCGCCTTCCTCACGCCCGGCGGCTACCACTACGTCGCCACCCAGTGGGGCGTCTGGCGCGCCGGCGGTGTCGCCGTCCCCCTCGCCACCTCGCACCCCAAGCCCGAGCTCGCCTACATGATCGAGGACTCTGGCGCGGCCATCGTTGTCGCCCACCCGCAGTACGAGGACACCCTCCGCGAGCTCGCCGAGGAGCACGGTCTCCGCTTCCTCCTGACGCTCGACATCCTCGAGCACCCCGAGGCCACGCTGCCTGACGTCGCCCCGGAGCGACGCGCGATGATAATTTACACCAGCGGCACCACCAACCGGCCCAAAGGCGTCGTCTCCACCCACGCCAACATCCAGGCGCAGATGACCAGCCTCGTGGAGGCATGGGGCTGGACGGGCGACGACCACATCCTGCACGTGCTGCCCCTCCACCACATCCACGGCATCGTCAACGTCCTCGGCTGCGCCCTCTGGTCCGGCGCCGTCTGCGACATGCTCCCCGCCTTCAGCGCCGACGCCGTCTGGGAGCGCATCGAGCGAGGCGGCCTCACGCTGTTCATGGCCGTCCCCACCATCTACGCCCGCCTCGTGCAGGCTTGGAACGCCGCCCCGCCCGAGCGCCGCGCGTCCATGACGAAGGCCTGCGCCGGGCTGCGTCTGATGGTCTCCGGCTCCGCCGCTCTGCCCGTGCAGACGCTGGAGGAGTGGGAGGAGATCAGCGGCCACCGCCTTCTAGAGCGCTACGGCATGACCGAGATCGGCATGGCCCTCTCGAACCCCCTCAACGGCGAGCGCCGCCCCGGCTACGTCGGTACGCCCCTCCCCGGCGTCGGCCTCCGCCTCGTCGACGAGAACGGCAACGCCCCGCCCGAGGGCTCGCCCGGCGAGATCCAGGTGCATGGCCCCTGCGTCTTCATCGAGTACTGGAACAAGCCGGAGGCCACCGCGTCCGAGTTCGTCGACGGGTGGTTCAAGACCGGCGACGTCGCCGTGCTCGAGGACGGCGCGTACCGCATCCTCGGCCGCAGCAGCGTCGACATCATCAAGACCGGCGGCTACAAGGTCTCCGCCCTCGAGGTCGAGGATGTCCTCCGCGAGCACCCGGACATCGCTGAGTGCGCCGTCGTCGCCATGGAGGACATCGAGTGGGGCGAGCGCGTCTGCGCGGCCCTCGTCCTCGCCCGCCACGGCGCCCTCACCCTCGAGCAGCTCCGCGACTGGTCCCGCGAGCGCCTCGCGCCCTACAAGATGCCCAGCCGCATGATTGAGCTGGCAGAGCTCCCCCGCAACGCCATGGGCAAGGTCGTCAAGCCGGACCTCTCCAAGCTCTTCACGGAAACCGAGAAGGAAACCCAGACCGCCGCCGGCTAGTTCTCAATCGTCGTTCCCGCGCAGGCGGGAACCCAAGGCGCGTGTATACAGGGACACAAATGCAACCCGAGCAGGACAAGGAAGCGGAACCCGACTGGTCGGAGGACGACCCGGCCATGCGGAAGGCGGGCCGCGCCGCCCGGAAGCGCCGCCGCATGAAGGTCGACGGCGCCTCCGTCAAGAACATGCTCCGCATCATCGGGGACCGGGCGCGAAAAATCGGCGGCAAAGGAAACTGAGGAGCGAACACCCCTTTTGTCTTTCCGGCGAAAGCCGGAATCCAGAATGGCCAAACGCGGGCAAAGACGCCTTGAGCGTAGCAGGGAGCACGCCATGAAGTGGGCATCGGCAATAGCACAGGGTCCGGACCTGGTCGACGCGCTGGGCGAGTGCGTCGAATCCGTCGCCGCGGAGCTCGGGCCCGACGCGCCCCCGTCCCTCGCCGTCGTCTTCGCGTCCGCCAACTACGGCGCCGAGGACCAGGAGGTCCCCCGCATCCTCGCCGAGCGCTTCCCCGGCGTCCTCGTCCTCGGCTGCTCCGGCGCCGGCGTCATCGGCGCCGCCCGCGAGATCGAGCAGCAGCGGGCCGTCGCCCTCACCGTCGGCCACCTGCCCGGCGTCAACGCGACGCCCTTCCGCGTCATCAACGACGAGCTCCCCTCGCCAGACGAGCCCCCGGACGCGTGGTCGCGCCTCCTCGGCGTCACCCAGGCCGACAATCCCCAGTTCATCGTCCTCATGGACCCGTTCTCTATGGCGGGTGAGGGCATCCTCTCCGGCCTCGACTACGCCTTCCCCGGCGCCGCCAAGGTCGGCGGCCTCGCCAGCGGCAGCGGCCGCCCCGGCGGCCACGCCCTCTTCCTCGGCGACAGCGTCTACCACGACGGCGTCGTCGGCGTCGCCCTCTCTGGCAACATCGTCGTCGAGACCGTCGTCGCCCAGGGCTGCCGCCCCATCGGCGAGCTCAAGCGCATCACCGAGTGCCAGCGCAACCTGCTCATGGCCCTCGACGGCGAGCGCCCCCTCGACTACCTCCGCGACCTCTTCCGCCGCCTCTCGCCCGAGGACCAGGCCCTCGTCGGCAACAACCTCTTCCTCGGCGTCGCCATGGACCCCCAGCTTGAGCTCGACGACGTGAAGCCCGGCGACTTCCTCATCCGCAACCTCATCGGCGTTGACCACGCCAACGGCTTCATCGGCATCGGCGAGTTCCTGCGGGAGGGCCAGCTCGTGCAGTTCCACATCCGCGACGCCTCCACCTCCGCCGAGGACCTCCGCCGCCAGCTATCCCGCTACATGGAGGGCGCCGGGCAGGCCTCGCCCGTGGGCGCGCTCATGTTCCAGTGCAACGGCCGAGGCCAGCACCTCTACGGCCGGGAGAACCACGACTCGGAACTCTTCACGGACATGGTCGGCTCCATCCCCCTGGGCGGCTTCTTCTGCAACGGAGAGATTGGCCCCGTCAGCGGCACCACCTACCTCCACGGCTACACCAGCTCCTTCGCCCTCTTCCGCGCCCCCTAGCCGAGTTATCCCTTCCCCTCGGTGGGGGAAGGTTAGAGCCTGCCCCGTACTTGATACGGGGATGGGGGTGCCCTCCCCGCACCCGTTCGCCCTGACCCTGTCCTGAGGCTCTCGAAGGAGCTTGTCGAAGGGCCCCTCCCACCTCGGCTTACCGTCGAAAGCCGGTATCCAGCGGCCCCGCACCCGACTCCTCAGCGTCGCAGGTGCCCCCGCCCCGTCGTTCCTGCGCAGGCAGGAACCCCGGCAAACGCGGCCCGCTCGTCCTGAGCCGCATTCCGTTCGTGGTGAGCCTGTCGAACCACGCCCCACCCCTGACACCACCCCCGCGCGCATCCTCCCTCCACCGCGATACCCTCCCCCCAACACCACCTGAAGGAGGCCCGCCGTGGAGGAACCCCAGACCGATGTCCTCAAGGAAATGACCGACATGATCTACGCCGCCCGCAACTACCACAACTACC
>JAPPNT010000149.1 GCA_028873745.1 Chloroflexota bacterium
AAGCCGTCCAGGTCGCGGTCGTCCAGCGCGCGGCAGTAGTTTGCGACGAGCTACCGGATCGCCTCCCGGTCCTCGATCCGTCGCAGCCGCTCCTCCATCGACGCCACGCTACCGCTCCACCGACACGCGCTCGGCGAAGCGGACGGACTCGTGGAGGGTGATCGCCTTGTCGCGCCACTCGTAGAACAGGGCGTTCACCGGCGCCCGCTCGGGCACACGCATCTCCGCGATGGCCGTCTCCATGTCCTCGACGGTCGTCTCGTAGTCGGTTATGTAAACATTCTGCCCATTCAGCTCGCCCACGTACCGCCGGCACGAGTAGAAGTGGGGCACCTCCGCCATCAGCTTGGGGATGTACCACCCCTCGTACCACGCGTTGAACTCGTCCTCGTACTCCGGCTTCACCACCAGCCGGACCTGGTACACCGCGCGCGTCATGCAATGCTCCCGAATCAGGGTATACCGTCAGCCTACCGGCGGGGTTTGATGCCGTCAACGGCGCGTCGCTTCCGTGCTACCATACCCGCCACCCATGCCGACGAAGGAGCGCCCCGCCATGGACGACATCCGCGTACCCACCCCCGACGACGTTGCAGCCGCCGCCCAGGCGTCCTACGCCCTCCTCGCGCCCCTCGCCGACCGCGACTGGTCCGCCACCACCGGCGACCTCGAGTGGGACTGCCGGACGACGTTGGAGCACGTGGCCGGCGTGCAGCTCTTCTACGCCATCCACGCCGCCAGCCAGGCGATGGGCCGCCTCCCCGCCGCTCGCACCGGCAACCCCGAGCAGTCCGTCGCCGACCTCATCGAGGTTCACCGCGCGCAGGCCGTCGTTCTCGCGGAGGCGCTGCGCGCCATGCCCGACACCGCCCGAGGCTGGCACCCTGCCGGCATGGCAGACCGCTACGGGTTTGCGGCCATGTCCTGCACGGAGATCCTCGTCCACACCAACGACATCGCCCAGGGCCTCGGCGTCGAGTTCACGCCGCCCGACGGCGTCGCCGCCCGGACGATCGCCCGCCTCTTTCCGTGGGTGCAGGTCGAGGGCAATCCGTGGCAGACGCTCCTCTACGCCGCTGGCCGCCGGCCGTTAGGCGAGATGGAGCGGCGGGCGCCTAATTGGTCGTGGCAGTGCGCGCCGCTAAGCGAGTGGAACGGCGAGGTCAGGGTTCGTGGGGGATAGCCCTTGCGCCACGTCTGCCCCGTGATACCATACGCGCTGCCCAGAGACCGATGAGGAGCGCCGCGCCATGGACGACCTGCACGTACCCGGCCCCGACGATGTCGTAGCCGCTGCCGAGACCGCCTACGCCCTCTTCGCCACCCTGGCGGGCCTCGACTGGTCGGCCACGGCCGGCGAGCTCGACTGGGACTGCCGCCAGACGCTGGAGCACGTCACCACCGTCCAGATCTTCCTCGCTTCCAACGCCGCCAACCAGACGCGCAGCCGTCTTCCCGGCGCGCGCGCCAACAACCCCGAGCAGTCCATCGCCGAGCTCGTGACCGTGCACCGCGCCCTCGCCAACGTCCTCGCCGCAGTGCTCCGGTCGATGCCCGAGGACGCGCGCGGCTTCCACCCCGCCGGCCTCGCCGACCGCCACGGCTTCGCGGCCATGGCCTGCACGGAGACCCTCGTGCACGCCTACGACATCGCCCAGGGGCTCGGCCTCGACTTCGAGCCGCCGCCGGACATCGTCGCCAAGGCGCTCGCCCGCCTCTTCCCGTGGGTGCAGGACGAGGGCGACCCGTGGCAGGCGCTGCTCTACGCGACTGGCCGACAGGCCCTCGGCGACAGGGAGCGGCAGGCCCCCAACTGGTGGTGGCACTGCGCCCCCCTCAGCGAGTGGGACGGCACTGTCAAGGTGCGTCCGCCCGCGTAGTTCCCGTCATGCCGGCGAAAGCCGGTATCCAGAGCCGCGTGTCGGAGGGCCGGCCCCACAACAGGAGGTGAACCATGGAGCTTCCCATCTCCACCATGCGTTACGACATCACCGTCCCGCTCCTCGACGGGCGCGTCCAGGTCCCCGGCGTCGAGCTGACCCCGGCGGCCACGGGCGCGATGGTGTTCAACGAGGTGCCCGCCCTCCAGTCCGGCGACTTCGGCCTGTGGGACCTGAACCTCGGCTACGTCCTGCCCGCCATCGAGGCCGGTTGGGAGATCGTCGGGCTGCCGCTCATGGTCAAGCGCAAGCCCGTCTACACCTTCGTCTTCGCCCGCGCCGACGCCGGCATCGAGACGCCGAAGGACCTCGAGGGCAAGCGCATCGGTTCCGGCTCGTTCCCCACCTCCATCACCGCGTGGGTCGCCGGCCTGCTGCAGCACCGCCACGGCGTCGACGTCTCGACGTTTCGCTGGATCGTGAACAACCCCCGCCGCGTCTTCCCTCTCCACGTCGAGACCCAAGTCGAGGCCGCGGAGGGCGACCCGCCCAAGCCGCCCATCGACCGCCTCATGGCCGGCGAGGTCGACGCCATCATCACGGACATCTCGGACGGCCCCGCCTTCGCCATGCTGGAGTCGAGTCCGGAGGTCAAGCGCGTCTTCCCCAACTACCAGGAGGAGGACCTGGCCCTCTGGCGCGAGTCCCACATCCACACGCCCATGCACCAGATGGTCATGAGCCGCAAGCTCGACCGCGAGGACCCCGAGCTGGCCCGCCGCGTGTTCGACGCCTTCGTGGAGGCAAAGCGCATCGCCTACGTCGACGCCGTCAACGATCGCGCCGGCTTCTCCGTCATGTACCAGCGTGAGCTCGTCGTCGAGCAGGAGAAGCTCTGGGGCGACCCGTGGGTCTACGGCGTTAAGGAGGACATGGGCACGCTGGACACCTTCCTCACCTACAACGTCGAGCAGGGCCTCACCAGCCAGCGCCTCTCGCTCGAAGACTGGATGGCCTCAAGCACCCTGGACACGTAGCAACCAAACCGTTCGCCCTGACCCCGTCCTGAGCTTGACGAAGGAGCCTGTCGAAGGGCGGCCCCGTCGTTCCCGCGCAGGCGGGAACCCCGGCAAACGGAGCGGCGCTGTCCCCCCGTTCGCCCTGAGCGTGTCGAAGGGGGCAAAACGCAGCGAGACCCAAAACAGAACCAAGGAGTACACAATGCAGCACAGCACAGACCGCATCCTGACCACCCACGTCGGCAGCATGCCCCGCCCGCCCGAGCTCCGGGCCATGCTCGACGCCAAGCAGGCACAGCAGCCCTACGACGAGGCTGCCTTCGCGGCGCTCGTGAAGCAGTCGGTGGCCGACATCGTCCGCCAGCAGGCGGAGGTCGGCCTCGACATCGTCAATGACGGCGAGCAGTACAAGACAGGCTGGTCCGGCTACATCCGCGACCGCCTCGGCGGCTTCGAGTTCCTCGACGTGCAGCCCGGCGCCGGCAACATGGAGCGCGGCACCGAGCGCGTGAAGGGCGACTACGACCGCTACTTCGCCGACCAGGCGCGCAACCGTCCCGGCACGGCCCGGCAGATGGTCTGCACCGGCCCCATCACCTACACCGGCCAGGCCGAGATCCAGGCCGACGTGGACAACCTCCGCGCCGCCCTTGAGGGCGTCGATGTGACCGAGGCCTTCATGGCCGCCGTGGGGCCGGACAACGTCGGCTACCAGCCGGAGCAGAACCAGTTCTACGCCTCGGAGGAGGAGTACACCCGCGCCTGCGCCGAGGCCATGCGCGAGGAGTACAGGGCCATCGCCGACGCCGGCTTCGTGCTGCAGGTGGACACGCCGGTGATGAAATTCAACGCCCTCGGCATGGAGCTGCCCGACTTCCGCATGCGCTTCGGCCGGCTCGTCGAGCTGCTGAACCACACGCTGCAGGAC
>JAPPNT010000165.1 GCA_028873745.1 Chloroflexota bacterium
CCGGCGGTCAGCGGCGCGATCCTCATCCTGCTGATGATCACGCTGGCGCCGGTGCTGTTCCGCAACCTGGACAGCGTGCCTGATGGGGCGCACGAGGCAGCGGGGCCCGTGTGCATTCTGGTGACCTTCGCGGTCATTCTCGGGCTGCTGATCCGGGGGTCGGCCACGTGGCGGGTGTGGGCCTCCATCATCGGCATCGTGGCGGGGTCGGTCGCGGGCGCATTCTTCGGCATCTACGACTTCGAGCCCGCGAAGGAGGCGGCCATTGCAGGCCTTCCGCTGGAGGGGTGGCCGGGCCTGGCGTTGAGCTTCGACGCCACGTTCTGGGCGCTGCTCCCGGTGTTCCTGTTCCTCTCCGTCGTCCTCGTCCTGCAGGGCAGCTCCATCACCCTGTCGACGCAGCGGGTCTCGTGGCGGACGCCGCGGGCGATGGACTTCCGGCGAGTGCAGGGCGCGGCGGCGATGACGGGGGTGGTCAACGTCGCGTCGGGGCTTGCGGCGGTGATGCCCATCACCACGAGCCCGCGAGGCGTCGCGTTCGCGCAGCAAACGGGCTGCGCGTCCCGGCAGGTGGCCGTCGCGACGGGCGCGCTCATCGTCGCCGCGGCGTTCTTCCCGAAGCTGTGGAGCCTGCTGCTGGGGATCCCCGACACGGTGATTGCCGTGTACATGATCCTGCTGGTGGGGCCGCTCATCGTCGAGGGCATGAAGCTGATCGTCCAAGACTCGCCCGACTACAGGACGAGCCTCGTGATCGGGACGGCGCTGACGGTGGGGATCGGGCTGCAGACGGGGCTTCTTCCGCTGCCGATCGGCGACCTGTGGGAAGCGGTGCTGCAGAAGGCGCTGACGGGCGGGGGCCTGGCGCTGGTGCTCCTCACGGTCTTCGCGGAGTTCCGGCGGCAGCGGCGGAGCCGCCTCCAGGTGGACCTGAGCATGGACGAGCTGCCCAGGGTGAACGACTTCGTGGAGCGGTTCGCGGCGGGCCGCGGCTGGAGCCCGGAGATGACGGCGCGCGTCCAGGCCGCCTCCGAGGAGACGATGCTGGTCCTTCAGGAGGGGCACGAGGACGAGACCGGCGAACGGCGCCGTCGGCTGGTGGTGGACATCGGCAGCGCGGGGCCCGCGGCGGAGCTGGAGTTCATCAGCGTTGGCGGCGGCGCGGACAACCTCGAGGACAGGATCGCGCTGCTGTCGAAGCAGCTTCCGGCGGAAACGGAGCTGGGTGCGCCGGACCTTGAGACGGCCGTGGAGCGCGACGTCTCGCTGCGGCTCATGCAGCACTACGCGACGGCCGTGAGCCACCGCCAGTACTTCGAGACAGAGGTCGTCTCGCTGCGGGTGGCGCCGCCACAGCGCTAGTTTTCGGCCTCTTTGCCCCAACTGATACTAAATTGAGACAGGCGGGTTTCGCGCATCCTCTTGGTATACTTGTACCGTCAAAGTGGGCGCGACTGTAAGGCAAAACGCACATCGTATATAGTCTCAACAAGCCATGCTCTTGAGAGCGGCTTTACCATTTGCCTGGTGACACGCAGCGGTTGACCATTCGGAAACCAGAGTTGACGTGGAGCGCAGCGTTGGCGAACGACCATAGAGGTTCAGCTCCCGAACCGGGCAAGGCGAACGATCCCATCGCCATCGTCGGCATGGCGTGCAAGTTCCCCGGGGCGCCGGACCTGGCGTCGTTCTGGCGGCTGCTGGAATCGGGGGGCAACGCCATCACCGAGGGTGTGCCCGGCTCCGGTGTCGGACGCATCGGCGAGTTCTACCCCGAATCGGCCAAGGACAGCCCCGCGTGCCACTACGCGGCGCTGGTCGACAACATCGACCTCTTCGACGCAGACTTCTTCCGCATCTCCCCTGTGGAGGCGCAACTGCTGGACCCCCAGCAGCGCATGGTGCTGGAGACGTGCTGGCAGGCGCTGGAGGACGCGCTGGTGGACCCCGAACGGCTGAAGGGCAGCCGCACGGGCGTGTACGTGGGCATCAGCAACAACGACTACCGCACCATCAGCCTGGAGGCCAACCAGCCGACGGAGCCGGCCGCCAGCCTGTACGCCGTCGCGGGAACGTCCTTCAACACCGCCGCCGGCCGCGTCGCGTACGCGCTGGGGCTCGAAGGGCCGGCGATGGCCGACGACACCGCGTGCTCGTCATCGCTGTTCGCGCTGCACCAGGCGGTGTCGTCGCTGCAGCGGGACGAGGCCGACCTGATCGTCGTCGGGGGCGTGCAGGCGATCTTCCTCGGGCGGCTGACGCAGCTCCGGGCGAACGCCCGGATGCTGTCGCCCGACGGCCAGTGCAAGGCGTTTGATGCCTCGGCCAACGGCTTCGTGCGCGGCGAGGGCTGCGGCATGGTGGTGCTGAAGCGGCTCAGCGACGCGCAAGCGGACGGCGACCGCATCTGGGGCGTCGTGCTGGGGTCTGCGGTCAACCAGGACGGGGCGAGCGCAGGGATGACCGTGCCGAGTGGGGCGGCGCAGGAGCAGGTCATCGTCGAGGCGCTGCGGGTGGCGGGCATCGAGCCTTCCGAGGTCGACTACCTGGAGGCGCACGGGACGGGCACGGAGGTGGGCGACCCCATCGAGCTGAACGCGGCGGCCGAGATATACGGCAAGGGGCGCGCCGAGACGAACCCGCTGCTGGTCGGCTCGGTCAAGACGAACGTGGGGCACCTGAAGCCGGCGGCGGGCGTGGCCGGGCTGATGAAGGTGCTGCTGTCCATGCACAGCGGGGTCATCCCCAAGCACCTGCACTTCAACAACCCGAACCCGCGCGTGGACTGGGACAAGCTGCCGGTGAAGATCACTTCCGAGACGACGGCGTGGCCGGACGTGGGCGAGCGGCCCCACCGGGCGGGCATCAGCTCCTACGGGTGGTCCGGCACCAACGTGCACGTGGTCGTCGAGGCGTACCCGGGCGAGACGCCCACGCCCGTCGACAACGGCGGCATGCCGCAACCGGCCGGCGCGGCGCAGGCGATTGCACTGCCCGAAGCCGAGGCGGCGATCGGCGACAGGAAGGTGTCGCGGCCCGCGCGGCTGCTGCCCCTCGCCGGGAAGAGCGCCGACGCGCTCCGCGACAACGCGAGGGCGTACCTGAAGTGGCTCGACGAGCAGGGCGGCGAGGCGTTAGCCTCGTGCGCGGCGACGGGCCCGGAGCTCTCCGACATGGCGTGGTCGGCGAGCGTGGCGCGGAGCCACTTCGACTTCCGGAAGGGCGTCGTCTTCCGGGACGCGGCGTCGCTGCGGGACGGCCTGCGGGCCGTGGCGGATGCGGCGGAGGACGGGGCGGCGCAGATGGCGACGAAGGTCGCGTTCGCGTACACGGGGCAGGGCAACCAGTGGGCGGGCATGGGCGAGGGCCTCTACGAGAGCGAGCCGGTGTTCCGCGCCGTGCTGGACCGCTGCGACAAGCTCATCCGGGAGGAGCGCGGCGTGTCGCTGCTGGACGTGATGTTCGGCAGGCCGGACGCGGGCGGCGACCTGGACGAGCCGCAGTGGACACAGCCCGCCATCTACGCGCTGGAGGCCGGGCTGACGGCGCTGTGGCGGAGCGTCGGCGTGGAGCCGAGCGTCGTCGTGGGGCACAGCTTGGGCGAGATCGCGGCGGCGCAGGCGGCAGGCGTGCTCTCGCTGGAGGACGGCCTGCGGTTCGCGTCGGCACGCGGGCGGCTGCTGGGCGCGCTGCCGAGGGCGGGCGCGATGGCGGCCGTCTTCGCAACGGTCGCGCAGGTCGAGGCCGCCATCGACGCGTGGAAGGCCGACCACCCGGGCTCAGACGTGGTCATAGGCGTCGACAACGGCACACACCAAGTGGTCA
>JAPPNT010000228.1 GCA_028873745.1 Chloroflexota bacterium
CCGGTGGCTGGGGGGGCGGGCGCACCCCGTGCGGGCCCCCGGGTCTGGCCCCCGCCTGGCGCGGTTCAACCGAGGGTGTGAGCAGGGGGCTTCGACGGGGCGAGGGTAAGCGTGGGTTGCTGGACACGTTTGGAGGGGCTCACGTATGCTGCGCGGGTTCCAACGATGCCAGTAGAGGAGCTCGGGATGAGCGTTGCGGCCAAGATCCAGCGGGCCATGGCGAGCCAGTCGTGGATCCGCCAGATGTTCGAGCTGGGGATTCAACTGAAGCAGGAGCACGGGGACGAGAACGTCTTCGACCTGTCGCTGGGGAACCCGATCCTGGAGCCGCCGGAGGAGGTGGCGGAGGCGCTGAAGCGGCTGGCGTCGGACCCGCCCGCGGGGATGCACCGGTACATGCCGAACGCGGGGTACGCGGAAACGCGGGCGGCCATCGCGGCGCACCTGGCGTCGCAGACGGGGCTGCCGTTCATGGCGGCGCACACGGTGATGACGTGCGGCGCGGGCGGGGCCCTGAACATCATCTTCAAGTCCATCCTGAACCCGGGGGAGGAGGTCATCATCTTCGCGCCCTTCTTCCCGGAGTACCCGTTCTACGCCGACAACCACGGGGCCACGACGACGGTTGCGCCGACGGACGAGGCGTTCTGCCCGGACCTGGACGCGCTGGCGCCGATGCTCTCGGCGAGGACGAAGGCGGTGCTGGTGAACTCGCCGAACAACCCGAGCGGCGCGCTGTACCCGGCGGACCTGCTGGGGCAACTGGGGGGGCTGCTGGCGCGGGCGGAGGCAGAGTTCGGGACGTCGATCTACCTGATCAGCGACGAGCCGTACTCGCAGCTCACGTATGACGGACTGGAGACGCCGCCGATCTTCCACGCGCACGCGCGGTCGATATTGGCGACGTCGTTCTCGAAGAACCTGGCGCTGCCGGGGGAGCGCATCGGGTACGTGGCGGTGAACCCGGGGTGCCCGGACGCGGGGCCGCTGGTCGACGCGCTGACGTACTGCAACCGGGTGCTGGGCTTCGTGAACGCGCCGGCGCTGATGCAGTGGTTGGTGCGGGACGCGCTGACGGCGAGCGTCGACGTGGGGTGGTACGCGCGGAAGCGGGACTTCCTGTACAACGAGCTGACGGGGATGGGCTACAGCATGGTCAAGCCGCAGGGGGCGTTCTACGCCTTCCCGGCGTCGCCAAACCCGGACGACGTGGCCTTCGTGAAGGAGCTGCTGCAGTGGAACGTGCTGGTGACGCCGGGGACGGGCTTCGGGTCGCCGGGGTTCTTCCGGATCTCGTTCTGCCTGGAGGACCGGGTGCTGGAGGGGGCGATGCACGGGTTCCGGGAGGCGATTGCGGCGTACCGGTAGGGGGCGGGCGGGGCCTTTGCCTTCCCAGTGGTGAGCGAGCACTGTCTCCTGGAGCCTCATCGAGAGGCTCCAAAAGACCCCTTCGACGGGCTCCTTCGAGAGCCTCAGGACGGGGTCAGGGCGAACGGTTGGCTTGTGCGAGAGGTGTCGGGCTTCCTGCCTGCGCAGGAACGACTGGGCGGGGCGGGCGGGCCGACTCCTTTCGCGCTCTGTTTTGTAGGTGTTTTCCCAGTACGTGCATCGGTTCCCTTCCCTACGATTTTAGGCACCGCCAGATACGCGCCGTGGAGTCGTTCCAGCGCGAAAACATTCGACTCGCCGGGAAATCCGTAGCTGGAAACGACTCCTCCAGATACGGAGTCGACTTCCGATAACGACTGGAACGGCTGCCCGTGCCATGGAGACGGCCCGCCGCGCTGGACCACTGACCGGCAGGCCGACGGGCGACTCGCGAACCGCCCCTACGGAGGGGCGCGTGGGTTCCCGCCCCGTATCGCGGTACGGGGCAGGCTCTGCGCGGGAACGACGAGCCGGGGAGGCGGGCGGAGGACGCGACTTCGTGCTGCATGAGGGCAGGGTAGCGGCGAGGACGGGGCGTGCGCGCGGGAGTGGTGTCAGGGGGGTGGGGGTCCTGGGCACCGGCTTCCGCCGGTGAAACGATGGGGTGGGGATGGCGAGGTGGGCGGTTCGCGAGTCGTCCCTACAGTGGGGGCACGGCGGGGCGTGGGTTCCCGCCTGCGCGGGAACGACGGGGTCGGGGCGAATGGGCAAAGAGAAAGGGGGCCGCAACCGGCCCCCTTTCAATCGGCTGACCCATCTCCGTGGAAAAGGACTAGGCCTTCCCCTCCAGAGATGGAGCCGTAGGCGTACCGTTGCTACTATCCATAGGCTCTCACCTCCTTTCCACTGATGTAGACGCTAGCACAACACAAGTCGGCATACAAGGGGCTCATGGCGCGTTGACGCTCTCGTATCGGACGCGTACGCTGTTTGGCACTATCGGGCACCCTCGGCGGCGGGCGTTCTGGGCACCGGCTTCCGCTGGTGAAACGAGGGGACGGGGGGTGGGTTCGCCCCCTTCGAGAACCTCAGGACAGGCTTCCACAGGCTCAGGGCGAACGGGGGCGGAAAGGCACCGCTCCGTTTGTCGGGGTTCCTGCCTTCGCAGGAACGACGATGGGAGCCGCGTCGGGGCCACCCGGAGCACTGCGCCATCACTGCGCGGTGCGTCCCCAATCGAAAGGGCAAGCGCATTGGCGTTATTCGGCAGAGGAGGGCCCACGACCCCCGCGGACGGCCCCCGTCCGCCGGACGACCTGCCATCGCGTTCCGCATCGGACACCGCCGGCCCGCCGTCGAGAGTCAATTCCAGACTCTTTGCGTCCTTCCACTACTCGGACTTCCGTTTGCTGTGGATCGGGCAGCTTGGGTGGTCGGGCGCGAACTGGATGGAGCAGGTGGCGCGCAACTGGCTGGTCTGGGAGCTGACCGGCTCGGGCGTTGCGCTGGGGCTCGTCAACCTGTTCCGGGCGCTGCCGCAGCTCTTCATGTCGCTGCCGGCGGGGGTCGCGGCGGACCGCTTCAACAAGAAGTACGTGCTGATGGCGTGCCAGTCTGTGACGATGACGTGCTACGTGTGCCTGCTGGGGCTGGTGGTGGCCGACCTTATCGAGCTCTGGCACATCTACCTGTTCTCCTTCATCCTCGGCATCTCCATGGCCTTCAACCAGCCGGCGCGCAACGCGCTCATCCCCAACCTGGTGCCGGAACAGATCATGCTGAACGCCTTCGCGCTGAACCAGGTGGCGATGAACTTCATGCGGGTCATCGCGCCGGGCATCGCGGGGCTGCTCATCGGCTGGTTCGACGTGCGGGCGGCGTTCGTGGGGGCGGTGGTGCTGTTCGCCGTGGTCATCGTGGCGACCATCATCATGAAGGCGCCGGGGGCAAAGAGCGTGAGCCAGACGGAGAGCGCGAGCGGGCAGCTGTTCGAGGGCATCCGGTACGTGCTGGCGGACAAGAACATCCTGGTGATCATGGTCATCGCACTGGCGGTGTTCACGTTTGTGATGCCATACAACACGCTGATGCCGATACTGGCGGACAAGGTGCTGGACATCGGCGCGCAGGGGTTCGGGATGCTGCTGTCCGTCGCGGGTATAGGTGCGCTCATCGGTGGGCTGACCGTCGCATCGTTCGGCGACGTGCGGCGGAAGGGGCTGCTGTACCTGGGGGCGACGTTTGGGTACGCGCTCTCCGTGTTCCTGCTGGGGGTGTCGCCGACGCTTGGGCTGGGGGTGCTGCTGCCGATGTTCGACATGCTGTTCGTCGGCGCGGGGCAGGCGATCTTCATGACGGCGGGCAACGTGGCGCTGATGGCGCACGCGCCGGAGGAGCTGCGGGGCCGCATCCTGAGCGTGTACAACCTGGACCGGGGGCTGATGCC
>JAPPNT010000257.1 GCA_028873745.1 Chloroflexota bacterium
CGGCGAGTTCACCATCGTCGTAGAGGGCCCCCCCCCATCCGCCCCCGCCGCCGCCGAGGACGCCGCCGAGTAAGCCCGCCGCCAACTCACCCCCCGCCGCGCCGAGGGCCATTCGGCGCGGGACGCCGTCGCCGAGGTGGTCCTCGGGAGTGGATTGCCGCGCCGCGTGGTGTACGCAATGTGGCTTGAGTTGGCGGGAGAAGTCTAGTCGACCGTCAATATACAAGTGGACAATCTCTAGCATTGGAAGGCGGGGGCTTACACCACAAGTATTGTTGAGTATTATTCTGTCAAGCCCAAGTATTTCAGAGAGCGATGGAATCAAGGAGGGAAGGAACCGTGATTCGCAGCACTGACAGGATCATGACCATGCACGCCGGCACGCTGCCCAGGCCGCAGGACATGCGCGAGCGGGTAATGGCCAAGAGCCGCGGCGAGCAGGTCGACGAGGGCCAGCTCACCGCGGACATCCGCCGCGTCATCAAGGAGAACGTCGGCCTTCAGCTTGAGACCGGCATCGACAGCATCAATGACGGCGAGCTCAGCAAGTCCAGCTTCAGCAACTACCTCCGCGAGCGCCTCGGCGGCATCGAGATCCGCCCCGCCGACGACAACACCCCCCGCATGGGCGCCATCGGCGGACGCGACCTCATCTACTTCCCGGAGTACTTCCAGGCTGGCCGCTACCGTGCGGGCGCGGCCACCGGCCAGAACCGCGCCGACCAGACGGTCTGCGTCGGCCCCATCACCTACGTCGGCCACGAGGACGTGCAGGCGGACATCAACAACTTCAACGCCGGTCTTGAAGGCGCCACCTACCCCGAGGCCTTCCTCCCCGCCATCACCCCCGGCACCGTCGAGCACTGGCTCAAGAACGAGTACTACTCCACCGCCGAGGAGTTCCTCTACGCCATCGGCGACGCCCTCGCCATCGAGTACAAGGCCATCGTGGACGCCGGTTTCCTCCTCCAGATCGACGACCCGGACCTGCCCGACGCCTGGCAGATCCACCCGGAGATGGACGTCCCCCAGTACCGCAAGTTCGCCCAGCTCCGCGTTGAGGCCCTCAACCACGCCCTGCGCGACATCCCGGAGGAGAGCATCCGCTTCCACACCTGCTGGGGCAGCTACCACGGCCCCCACATGTTCGACATTGACCTCGCCGACATCGCCGACATCATCCTCAACGTCAAGGCTGCCGGCTACTCCATCGAGGCCTCCAACCCCCGCCACGACCACGAGTGGGTCGTCTGGAAGGACATCGACTGGCCCGACGGCAAGGTGCTCATCCCCGGCGTCATCGGCCACGCCAGCGACTTCATCGAGCATCCGCAGCTCGTCGCGCAGCGCCTCGTCCGCTACGCCAACATTGTCGGCAAGGAGAACGTCATGGCCGGCACGGACTGCGGCATCGGCTCCCGCGTCGGCCACGCCTCCGTCTGCTGGGCCAAGTTCAAGGCCATGTCTGACGGGGCCGCCATCGCAACAAAGGAGCTCTGGGGCTAACCCAAGGTGCGTCCGTAGGGGCAACCCTTGTGCTTGCCCCCGTTTTACCGGCGAAAGTCGGTATCCAGAGGCGCGAGGAGCGGGACCCGTTCGCCCTGAGCCCGTCGAAGCCCGTCCTGAGGCTCTCGAAGGGGGCGCCCCGTTTTACCGGCGAAAGCCGGTATCCAGAGGCGCGGCGTAGCGGCGATTCGAGAATCGCCCGCCCCGAAGGCGCGGGGACTTTCCCCTTGTAGTAAAATGCTCGCAACACCCGTTTCGGGAGGAAGGTATGCTGACCCGGGAAGAGAACGAGCTGCTCTGCAGGGTGGGCCCCGGCACGCCCATGGGCGAGCTCATGCGCGAGTACTGGATGCCCGTCACCTACGACTGGGAGCTCGAGCCCGACGGCCAGCCCCAGCGCGTCCGCGTCCTCGGCGAGGATCTCCTCGCCTGGCGCGACACCGAGGGCCGTCCCGCATTCACGCAGGAGCGCTGCCCTCACCGCGGCGCCGGCTTCTTCTTCGGCCGCAATGAGCACGGCGGCCTTCGCTGCGCCTACCACGGCTGGAAGTTCGACGTCGGCGGCAACTGCCTGGAGATGCCCAACGAGCCGTCCACCAGCAACTTCCGCCACAAGGTCAAGATCACCGCCTACCCCGCCTACGACTTTGGCGGCATCGTCTGGATCTACATGGGCCAGCACCAGGACAACCCGCCGCCCGTCCCCCAGTTCGAGTGGGGCCTCGTGCCGGAGGACCAGCGCGGCCACAGCCACCGTTTCATCTACGAGTGCAACTGGATGCAGGCCCTTGAGGGCGAGCTTGACTCCACCCACATCTACTTCCTGCACAGCCGGCTCAACAAGGAAGACTCGCCCCGCTACGGCCTGTACCACCCCGGCCAGACCGCCAAGTTCCACGTCGTCAACAAGGAATACGGCATGATGTACGGGGCGGAGCGCGATGAGGACGGCAACAAGTATTGGCGCGTCGCCCACTTCCTCTTCCCCATCTACGGCATGTTCCCCGCCATCAACAACGGCGTCGTTCCCCTCTCCATCTTCATGCCCATCGACGACGACAACACCATGCACTTCGGCGTCAACTGGCACCCGACCAAGCCGCTGCAGGGTTCCCGCCGCCCCAACTTCGGGCTGTCGGACGAGCCCGGCGTGCTCGGCCCGCCCGGCCCCATGAAGCCCGAGCGGAAGGGCACGTTCTACCCCAATTGGTGGGCGGAGATCAGCCCGGAGACGGACTTCCACATGGACCTCTGGGCCAAGAAGAACAGGAACTTCACCGGCATCCCCGCCGTCCGCCAGCAGGACGCCGCTCTCGAGTGGAGCATGGGCCGAATCATGGACCGCACCCAGGAGCACCTCGGCACCGCCGACGCCGCCATCATCCGCACCCGCCGCAAGCTCATTGCCGCCGCAAGGCAGTTCGTCGAGGACGGCACGCCGCCCCCCGGTTCGGAGAACCCGGAGTGGTACACCGTCCGCTCCTGCGAGACCCTGCTGCCGCCCGACGACAACTGGGAGAAGGCGCTGGAGCCCTGGCTCTTTGCCTCGACGACCGACTACCCAGACCCGTGCAACACCGGGCGTGCCGAGGCCGCGCGTCAGGGCGGAAGAAGTCTCGGGTAGTCCTGGGCAATTACTGGACTCGTTCGTCCTGACTCCGTCCTGAGCATGACGAAGGAGCTTGTCGATGGACAAACCACAGACAGCGTAGACGCAGACCAAGGAGAGAAAGATGCTCAGCCAGGCCGACAATGAACAGCTCTGCCGCATAGGCCCCGGCACCCTCATGGGCGCCTTCTTCCGCGAGTACTGGCTGCCCGCACTCCAGACTTACGAGGTCCCCGAGCCCGACTGCCCGCCCGTGCGCATCAAGTTGCTCGGCGAGGAGCTCGTCGCCTTCCGGGACACCAACGGCGTCGTCGGCCTCGTCGACAACTACTGCCCCCACCGCCGGGCCAGCCTCTTCTTCGGCCGCAACGAGGAATGCGGCATCCGCTGCGTCTACCATGGCTGGAAGTTCGACGTGAACGGCGACTGCGTGGACATGCCCTCGGAGCCCGCCGAGTCCAACTTCCGCGACAAGGTCAAGATCAAGGCCTACCCCACCCATGAGCGCAACGGCATCATCTGGGCCTACATGGGCCCCCGCGCGACGCCGCCCGCCCTGCCCGAGCTCGAGGGCAACATGCACGAGAATTGCGACGTCTCCGTCCTCTTCCGCAACAACAACTGGATGCAGGGCATCGAGGGCGAGATCGACACCATCCACGCCTCCATCC
>JAPPNT010000254.1:0-2253 GCA_028873745.1 Chloroflexota bacterium
TGCTCTGCAGTCCTGGCTATGGCAGAAATATGAGCGCCTATCCGCTCTTGTATTGCATCGTGCACAAGTGTCTCGATTTCTGCGCGGTCCAGTTCTGACGTGGCAATGACGTTTCCGCTTTGAATATAGGTTTGTACGTTCTCTAACCCAGCCTCGGAGAGTATGGTGCGAAGGGTCGCCATGGGAACTTTGTTTCTGCCGTAGGGCATGACGCCGCGCAAGAGAACAACATAGGTGCTCATAGTGTTCTCCGTCTTCCAATCCTGGGGATTCCACATAGAGCCTCTGCCGCCGGCCTGGACCGCAATGCGAAGGTTCCCGCATTATGCCCACCCGCTCGAAGACTTGAAAGCCCCTCCACCCCCACCCTCCCCCTCTGCTATCCTGAACGCACCCTCGCGAAGGAACGCGCATGTACGTCATCGGCACGGCGGGCCACGTCGACCACGGCAAATCGACGCTGGTGAAGGCGCTCACCGGCATCGACCCGGACCGGCTCCAGGAGGAGAAGGACCGGGAGATGACCATCGAGCTCGGTTTCGCGTGGTTCACGTTGCCCTCCGGCCGCGAGATCAGCGTCGTCGACGTCCCCGGCCACGAGCGTTTCATCAAGAACATGCTGGCCGGCGTCGGCGGCATTGACCTCGCCATGCTCATCGTCGCCGCGGACGAGTCCGTCATGCCGCAGACCCGCGAACACCTCGCCATCCTCGACCTGCTGCAGGTCAAGCGCGGCATTGTCGTGCTGACCAAGGCCGACACCGTCGACGAGGAGTGGGCCAGCCTGGTGCGCGGCGAGGTCGAGGAGGCGCTGGTGGGCACCACGCTGCAGGGCGCGCCGATGGCCCTCGTCTCTGCCGTCACAGGCCAGGGCCTGCCCGAGCTCACCGCCCTCATCGACGCCATGCTGGAGGAGACCGTCCGCCGCGAAGACCTGGGCCGCCCACGCCTCGCCATTGACCGCAGCTTTGTTATGCCCGGCTTCGGCACCGTCGTCACCGGCACGCTGCTCGACGGCGCGCTGACCGTCGGCCAGGAGGTCGAGCTGCTGCCGTCGGGACTGCGGAGGCGCATCCGCGGGCTGCAGTCGCACCAGCAGCGGATCGAGAGCGTTGGGCCCGGCAACCGCGTCGCCGTCAACCTCGCCAACACGACGCAGGAGGAGGCCGAGCGCGGGCAGGTGCTCACGCTGCCCGGCTGGCTCCAGCCGACAACCACCGTCGACGTGCAGGTCCGCATGGTGCCCGGCGCGCCCATGCCCATTCGCCACAACCTCGGCGTCACCTTCCACGCCGGGACGAGCGAGAGCTTCGCGCGCGTCCGGCTGCTGGACGTGTCCGAACTCCGTCCCAGACAGGACGGTTGGGCGCAGGTGCACCTGACCGATCCCATTCCACTGGTGAAGGGCGACTACTTCGTCGTGCGCTCGTCCCAGTGGACGCTCGGCGGCGGCCGCGTCGTCGACCCCCACCCCTCCCGCCACCGCCGATTCCAGCTCGGCGTGCTTGAGAAGCTGGAAGTCATGGCGGAGGGCTCGCCCGAGGACCTCGTCCTCAAGGCGCTCGAAAGCGCTGAACCGTGCGGCCTCGCCGCCCTCTCGCGCGCCGCCAACCTCGCCGCCGCCGAGACCGCTGCGCTCGTCGCCGAGCTCGCGGCGGAGGGCGAGGCCGTCGTGCTCGGCGGCGCGCCGTCGGACTCGGGCGCCGTCCTCATGTCGACGCCCGGTTGGGCGAGCTTGCGAGGGCAGGCCGACGCCGCCGTCCAGGCATACCACGCCGCAAACCCGCTCCGCACCGGCCTCCCCCGAGAGGAGCTTCGCAACCGGCTCAAGCTCCAGCAGGCCGTCTTCACCCTCGTCCTGCAGCGGCTCGCCGACGAGGGTGTGCTCGAGGAGACGGGCGCCGCCGTCCGCGCCCCCGGCCACCGCGTCGTCCTCTCCGAGGCCCAGGAGGCCGAGGCCGCGAAGTACGTCACCGCGCTGGAGCGTGAGCCCTACGCGCCGTCGACGGAGATCGCCGTCGACGCCGCCATCGTCGGCGTCCTCGCCGAGCGCGGCAGCGTCGTCCGCGTCAGCGACTCGCTCGTCTTCGCGGCGGGCGCGTACCGTGAGATGGTCGATCGCATCGTCGCGCACCTGCGCGAGCACGGCGCCATCACCGTGGCGGACGTGGGGGGCGCCCAACGGACCGCCCCCAAAAAAAAGCACCCCCACGAGGAGGCCCAACACCACCACCCACACACCCCCCCCCCCCG
>JAPPNT010000254.1:2263-3742 GCA_028873745.1 Chloroflexota bacterium
CCTTCGGAACGTCCCGCAAGTACGCGCTCCCGCTGCTGGAGCACCTCGACCAGCTCCACGTCACCCGCCGCCAGGGCGACCAGCGCGTGCTCCTGCGTGATCCGGGGCGCTCGTGATGCAGGAGCGCGTCTACGGCGTCGACTTCAGCGGCGCGAAGCAGGCGGGCAACAAGATCTGGATAGCGCAGGCCGTGCCCTACCGCCGGGGCATCGTGGTGGAGGCTTGCGCTCCGGCAACCGAGTTCCTCGGATGCTCCGCCGCGCGCGAAGAGTCGCTGGCCGCGCTGCGGGCGTTCATCGGCGGTGCGGAGAGCGCAGCGTTCGGCTGTGATTTCCCCTTCAGCCTGCCGCGCGAGCTGATCGCCGCCGAGTCGTGGGCCGAGTTCGTAGCTGAGTTTCCAGCCCGCTTCGGCACGGCAGACCAATTCCGCGAGCGTTGCCTTGCCGCGGCAATCAAGTTGACAGGCCGCAAGGAGTTGAAGCGCACGACGGACATCGAGGCTAGGGCCCCGTTTGGACCCTATAACTTGCGCATTTACAAACAGACGTACTACGGCATCAACGATGTGCTGCGCCCGTTGGTAGCCGACAACCTGGTCAACGTCCCGCCGCTCCACTACTCCGAGGATGACGCGCCGTGGGTCATGGAGGTTTGTCCCGCTAGCACGCTGAAGGCCTCCGGCCTCTACGGGTCCTACAAGGACGCTCGCGGGAGTATAGAGGCGCGTGAGAACATCCTCCTCGGGCTGAAGGACTCGGGCCGCGTCACGTTCAGTGACGGCGATGTCCGGCAGCGTGTAATCGCGGACGCACAGGGCGATGCGCTGGACAGCGTGATCGCCGCGGACGCGACATTCCGCGCAATTGCCGACCCTGAACGCATAGTCCAGGCCCACCGGTTCCCCTACTATTTAGAGGCATATATCTTCGTCTAGCCCACGCCCCGTTCGCCCTGAGCTTGTCGAAGGGCGTTCCCCGCACCACGCACATGGAGGCGCGCCATGGCCCTTGACCTCTACCGCACTGCCGCCCAGCTCGACGCCGCCCTCGCGACCGCCGACCTCGGCCCCGCGCGAGACCGCCGCGCCGATGCCGTCCTCGCCGCCCTGCGAGACGCCGACGCTGCGACCCTGAACTCCCGCGTTGAGGCGGCACAGGGACTCCTCGCCTTCCTCCCTGCCGAGGCCGTCGAGCCGCCCGGCACCGTCTTTGACGCGCCCGCGCCGCCGAGCGACTTCAGCGTCGTCGCGACGGACGGCTCGCACATCGACGTTAACCGCCACCTCCCCCTCCGCTGCGCCCTCGTCAACATCGGCGGCTGCCGCCTCACCTACGGCGACTCGCCCGACGCCGAGCTGTTCAGCCGCCCGGGCCTCCGCACCACCGACGCCTATCTCTTCCTGCAGGACCCGGACACCCCCTCGGCGCGGCAGGCCGTCGAGGGCGCGCTCATGGGCCTCGTGCGCACAGTGGAGGAGGC
>JAPPNT010000177.1 GCA_028873745.1 Chloroflexota bacterium
GGCCCGGGCGACCCGGGGCTCATCACGGCCAAGGGGATGGCGTTGCTGCAGGCGGCGGACGTCGTGGTGCACGACCGGCTCATCGCGGAGCGGCTACTGGAGCACACGCGGCCGGACGCGCTGGTGATCAACGCGGGCAAGCGGCGCGGCGACCACGTGATGTCGCAGGAGGAGATCAGCGCGCTGCTGGTCGAGCACGGCGCGGCGGGGAAGCGCGTCGTGCGGCTCAAGGGCGGCGACCCGTTCGTCTTCGGGCGAGGGGGCGAGGAGGCGCTGGCGCTCGCGGCTGCCTCGGTGCCGTTCGAGGTGGTGCCGGGGGTCACGTCGGCCATTGCGGCGGCGGCGTACGCGGGCATCCCGGTGACGCAGCGCAAGGTGGCGGTGAGCTTTGCCGTGGTGACGGGCAGCGAGGACCCCTCGCGGCCCGAGTCCGGCGTCGACTGGGCGGCGATGGCGCGGGTGGACACGCTGGTGGTGCTCATGGGCGTGGAGACGCTGCCCTCGGTCGTGGGCGCGCTGACGTCGGCGGGGAAGCCGCCGGACACGCCGGTGTGCGTGGTCGAGTGGGGATCGACGCCGCAGCAGCGGTCGGTGTCGGCCGACCTGTCGACGGTAGTGGAGCGCGTGCAGGACGCGGGGCTGCGGCCGCCGGCGGTGACGATCGTCGGGCCGGTGGCGGCGATGCGCGAACAGTTGCGGTGGTTCGACACGAGCCCCCTCTTCGGCAAGCGGGTGCTGGTGACGCGGACGCGGCAGCAGGCCTCGGCGCTGAGCGCGCTCCTGGCGTCTCGCGGGGCCGTGCCAGTGGAGTTGCCGGTCATCGCGGTGGAGCCGCTGGACAGCGCCGCGACGCTCGACAAGGCTCTGGCCGACATCGGCGGGTACGCGTGGCTGGTGTTCACGAGCGCGAACGGCGTCGGACTGTTCTTCGACCGGCTGACGGCGCGCGGGCTGGACGCGCGGGCGCTGGGCGGCGTGCGGCTGGCGGTCATCGGGCCGGGCACCGCGCGGGCGCTGCAGGAGCACGGCATCAACGCCGACTACGTGCCGGAATCATACGTGGCGGAGGCGCTGGCCACGGGGCTTGCGCCGATGCTGTCGGCGGGCGACCGCGTGCTGCTGCCGCGGGCCGAGGGTGGCCGGAGCGTGCTCATCGAGGAGCTGCAGAAGGCGGAGGCCTCGGTTGACGAGGTCCTGCTGTACCGCGCGGCGCCGGGGGAGGACGTGGCCGAGCGGGCCAGGGACGTCTTCGCCGAGGGCGTGGACGCGGTGACGTTCGCGAGCTCGTCGACGGTGCGGGGGCTGGTGGATGCGCTCGGCGGCGACGCGTCGGCGGTGAACGGGTGCGCGGTGGCGTGCATCGGGCCGGTGACGGCGGAGACGGCGCGGGGGCTTGGCGTTCGCGTGGACGCGGTGGGCGAGGAGTACACGATCCCGGGCATGGTTGCGGCGTTGGAGGGGTGGTTCGCCCGGCAGAGCGCGGTAGTCTAGAGTAACGGAGTCAGAGAGGTCTCGGAGGGAGTCATGGCAGGGTTTCCAACGGTCCGGTTGCGGCGGCTGCGCGGCTCGGAAGCCGTGCGGCGGCTGGCGCAGGAGACGAGGCTGTCGCCGTCGTCCTTCGTCTACCCGCTCTTCGTGACGGAGGCCGAGGGGGCGGCGACGCCCATAGAGCCGATGCCGGGGTGCTACCAGCTGCCGGTCTCGGCGCTGGCGGACGAGGCGCGAGAGGTGGCGTCGCTGAGGATCCCGGCGGTGCTGCTCTTCGGACTGCCGAACGAGAAGGACGGCGTGGGGACGCAGGCGTACGCGCCGACGGGCGTCGTGCAGGAGGCGGTGCGGGCCATCAAGGCGGCCGTGCCGGGGCTGGCGGTGGTCACGGATGTGTGCCTGTGCGAGTACACAGACCACGGGCACTGCGGCATCCTCGATGGGGCGACCGTCGACAACGACGCGACGCTGGAGCTGCTGGCGAAGGCGGCGGTCTCGCACGCCGAGGCGGGCGCGGACGTCGTCGCGCCGTCGGCGATGATGGACGGGCAGGTGGCGGCGATACGCTCGGCGCTGGACGCGTCGGGGTTCGAGGACACGCCGGTGATGGCGTACGCGTCGAAGTACGCGTCGGCGTTCTACGGACCGTTCCGCGTCGCGGCGGACTCGTCGCCGCAGGTGGGCGACCGGCGCGGGTACCAGATGGACCCGGCGAACGCACGGATGGCGATGCGGGAGCTGGAGCAGGACGCGGCCGAGGGCGCGGACATCCTGATGGTGAAGCCGGCGCTGGCGTACCTGGACGTGCTGCGGCAGGCGCGGGAGGCGTTCCCGCACCCGCTGGCGGCCTACAACGTGAGCGGCGAGTACAGCATGATCAAGGCGGCGGGTCAGCTTGGGTGGCTCGACGAGGGACGCGTGGCGATGGAGGTGCTGACGGCCATCCGGCGCGCGGGGGCCGACATCCTCATCACGTACTTCGCCAAGGACGTGGCGCGCTGGCTGCAGAGGGAGGAGTAATGGCGACGCTGAGACTGCTCTCGTGGAACGTGAACGGCATCCGCGCGGGGCTCAAGAAGGGGTTCCTGGAGTGGATGGCGGAGGCGGACCCGGACGTGCTGTGCATACAGGAAACGAAGGCGCACCCGGACCAGCTGCCCGCGTCGCTGAAGGAGATTGACGGCTACCACGCGTACTTCGCATCGGCGGAGCGCAAGGGCTACAGCGGCGTGGCAATCTACACGAAGCGCGAGCCGTCGTCGGTGACGGTGGGCTTCGGCGTCGACGAGTTCGACAGCGAGGGGCGGACCCTCATCGCGGACTACGGCGACTTCCTGCTGTACGCGGTGTACTTCCCCAACGGCAAGAGCTCCGACGTGCGGCTGGACTACAAGATGCGCTTCTACGACGCCTTCCTGGAGCACATTGACGGGCAGACGGCGTCGGGGCGCAACGTCGTCATCTGCGGCGACGTGAACACGGCGCACAAGGCCATCGACCTGGCGCGGCCGAAGGAGAATGAGAAGGTGTCGGGGTTCCTGGAGATCGAGCGGGAGTGGATCGACAAGCTGCTGTCGCACGGGCACCTGGACACGTTCCGGATGTTCGACGAGGGGCCGGGCAACTACACGTACTGGGACATGGTCTCTCGCGCGCGGGACCGGAACGTGGGGTGGCGCATCGACTACTTCTACGCGAGCGAGGGGCTGGCGGACCGGCTGAAGGGCGCGTTCATCCTGCCCGAGGTCATGGGGAGCGACCACTGCCCTATCGGCATCGACATCGAGGTGAGCGGCTAGCCATGCCGCGGGTGCGCCTGCTCCACCTGCGGCCGCTGGAGGCGGCGGAGCGCATCTCGGCGCTGCATGCGCTGGGCTACGACGTGCTCTTCGACCCGTTGGACGACCGGGAGTCGCTGAAGCGGGTGTGGCAGATGCCGCCGGACGCCTATGTCTTCGACATCACGCGGGTGCCGTCGCACATGCGTGAGCTGGCGATCTCGCTGCGGGAGCGGAAGACGACGCGGCACGTGCCGATGGTCTTCGCGGGGGGCGACGCGGCGAAGGTGGCGCGGCTGCGCGAGGCGCTGCCGGACGCGGCCTATGCGCGGTGGGACGACGTCGGCGGGGCGCTGGCGGAGGCGATCGCACACCCGCCGGAGTCGCCGGTGGTGCCCGAGTCGCAGTTCGCGGGCTACTCGGGTACGCCGCTGCCGAAGAAGCTGGGCGTCAAGCCGGGGATGACGGTGAACC
>JAPPNT010000052.1 GCA_028873745.1 Chloroflexota bacterium
CCCCCTCTCATACGTTGTCTCTGCAGAGGACTCCTTTGGCGTCTCCATTGTACGCGAATGGGCCGCGCCGCACCCTCATCGTGCCGGGCACAGGCATTCCGGGAGCGGAGTGCGAATGGGCGTCGCTATGGACAACCTGCGGTGCTACAATGGCAGGTACTTGCTTGGAGGCTATGCATGCAGAAGTTCTGGCTCTGGACGACTGTCGTTGTGTTGATGGCCGGCCTGTTCGCCGGCGGCGTGATCCTCGGACTATCGGTCAACGAACCCGACGTCGCGGCCCTGCGTGCGGAGACGTCGGAGCAGCAGGATGAGCTGGTCAGCCAGCAGGGCCGGCTGTCTGACCTGGATGCGCAGCTCGCCTCAGTCAGGACGGAGCTCGGCGATGTCAGCGCCGAGCGGACGGGGCTGACAACCTCGCTGGACGCCGCCCGCTCGACCGTTTCGGACCTCGAGGTGGAGCAGTCCCGGCTGGCTGTGGACTTGAGCAACGTGCGGACGCAGCTCGGTCAAGCCGAGGCGTCGCTGGAAACGTCGCAGACGCGGACGCGCAACCTGCAGGTTGAGGTGCTCGCGCTGACCGAGTCGCAGCGAGACCTCGGCGCCGCGATCGAAGTGCTGCAGGAGATCGAGGTGCTGGAGAACACGAAGTTCGGGGTCAACCACGGCGACGCGCAGCTCCTCGTTGAGGAGGGTTACCGCGCGGCAAACAACGACAACTATGGTGAGGCCGCCAAGTTCTTCGCTGAGTCCAGCAAAGCCTACCAGCTCGCCAAGACCGACGCCTCGGAGATCACACTGAAGGCTGGCGAGCTTGCAGATCTGGTGCCCTCCGGCCTGAACCAGACCTTCGTGGAGAGCCACCGGCAGTACCGCTCCACCGTCTTCGCCATGGAGGCGCAGGCCCGCACGTACGAGGGTGCCGACTACCTCTACCAGATCATCGAGGAGTTCTTTGCCACCGACGAGCCGACCAGGAGCGACAGGCTGCGCTGGGGCGACCTCGCCGACAAGGCCGAGGACCAGTTCGAGCTCGCCATGGAGGCGCTCGACGAGGCCGACACCTGGAGCCCGGGGCTCTGGCGGCGCACGGAAGCCATGCGGTTGAACACGCGCGATTGGCGGCGCCTGATGCTGGGCCTCCGCTTCAACATCATCGACGTGCGGTCCTAGGCTCGGGCGGCGCCTGCTCCCGTATTGGCGAGCAACGTCTCGGCATCGGCGTCCCCCCACGCCAGGGGCAGACGGAGGTGGTGCGCCAGCGCTTCCGCGACGGCCATCCGTACGCGCTCCCCATCGACGCGCGTGCCGATCTCCCGCTCCAGTGACGTGACGGGCAGGTGCGGCACGCCGCACGCGACGATGTGCCCGAAGTACGCCAGGTCCGTGCTCACGTTGAGCGCGAAGCCGTGGCTGCTGACCCCCCTGCTGACGCGCAGCCCAATGGCCGCAATCTTCCGCTCGCCCACCCACGCGCCCGGCATGCCCTCGTGCCGACGCCCCTCGACGCCGAAGCCCGCGAGCGCGGCGATCAGCGCCGCCTCCAGCGCCCGCACGTACCGCACCGGCCCGCCGAGGGCGCGGATGTCCATGATCGGGTAGCCCACGAGCTGGCCGGGGCCGTGGTACGTCACCTCGCCGCCGCGGTCGGCCTCGTGCACGGCGATCCCCGCCGACGCCAGCCCCTCGGCGTCGAGGAGCACGTCGTCCATGCGCCCCCGCCGGCCGAGGGTGACGACGTGTGGATGCTCGAGAAGGAGCACCGTGTCGCCGGTCGCGCCCCGTTTCCGCCGCTCCACCAGCGCCGCCTGCAGCGCCCACGCCCGGGCGTACTCGACCCGTCCGAGCCAGTGGAAAACCGGATGCTCGCTCATAGGACCATTATGGGCGCGCTCCGCATTCGCTACAATGTGGCGGGAGGCAGTCATGGCAGAGAAACGGTACTGGCTGTTCAAGTCTGAGCCCAACGCCTATTCCTACGCCGACCTGCAGCGGGACGGCGTGGCCGAGTGGGACGGCGTCCGCAACTACCAGGCGCGCAACTTCCTGCGGGACACCATCCAGGAGGGCGACGGCATTCTCTTCTACCACAGCAGCGTCTCGCCGATGGCCGTCATCGGCACGGCCGTCGTTGTGCGCGGCGGCTATCCCGACTCCACCGCCTGGGACCCGGACTCCGCGCATCCCGACCCGCAGAGCACGCCGGACAACCCGCGTTGGTACATGGTCGACATCAGGGCTGACCGCGAGTTCGAGACGCCAGTGACGCTGGAGACGATCAAGGCCACGCCGGGCTTGGAGAAGATGATGGTCGCCCAGCGCGGCGCGCGTCTCTCGATCCAGCCCGTGACAGCGGACGAGTGGGACATCGTCGTCAAAATGGGCGGCGCGGGGTAGCGCCATGCGAATCGGCGCCCACGTGTCGTCGGCCGGCGGCATCAGCAAGTCGATAGACCGTGCCGTCGAGATCGGCGCGGAGGCGATCCAGCTCTTCTGCTCGCCGCCGCAGGGTTGGGCGTACAAGCCGCCGCCGGAAGACGAGGTCCTCGCCTTCCGCGAGAAGTCGGAGGAGACCGGCATCGGGCCGGCGTTCCTGCACGGCATCTACCTGATGAACTTCGGCAGCCCGGACCCGGCGCTCCTGGCCAAGTCGAAGGGCGCGCTCGCAAACTACATGGAGTGCGCCGCGCAGATTGGCGCGGAGGGCGTCATCTTCCACTCCGGCAGCCACATGGGGCAGGGCTTCGAGGCGGCGCTCCCGCAGACCGTCGCCGCCCTGCGAGAGGTGTTGGACGTGGCGCCCGAGGGCCCGTATCTGGTCATCGAGAACTGTGCCGGCATGGGAAACCACATCGGCGCGTCCTTCAAGCAGATTGGGCGCATCATGGAGGGGCTGAGCAGCCCTCGCGTCAAGGTGTGCCTCGACACTCAGCACAGCTTCGCGGCGGGCTACGACGTCTCGCAGGCGGACACGCTGGACGAGGCGATGACGGAGTTCGAGTCGGCAATCGGGCTGGCGAACCTCGTCGCCGTGCACGCCAACGACGCCAAGACGCCCTTCGCGTCGGGCGTAGACCGCCACGCCAACATCGGCGAGGGGCACATCGGCGACGCGGGCTTCGCCGTCATCATGGCGCACCCGGCCTTCCGGGACGTGCCCTTCCTGCTGGAGACGCCCGGCGAGGGCAAGGGGCCCGACCGCGCGCAGCTCGACCACGTCAAGGCGATCCGGGACGCGGCGGGAGCGGGCGGATGAGCGTTCGCCTCTCCACGGACGCGTTCGAGCAGCTCGTGGCCGACGCGCTGGACAGCCTGCCCATCGAAGCGCTGGAGTTGCTCGACAACGTGGAGGTGCTGACGCAACTGTGGCCATCGGCGGAGCAGCTGGAGGAGACGGGGACGACAAACGGCTACGGTCTGCTGGGCCTGTACGAGGGCACGCCACTCACTGACCGCGACCACTACAACTTCGCCCTGCCGGACCGCGTCACCCTCTTCCAGCGGCCGCTGGAGGCGGTCTGCGGCTCGCACGAGGAGCTCGAGCGGCAGGTGCAGATCACCGTGGTGCACGAGCTTGCCCACCACTTCGGCTGGAGCGACGAGGAGATCGACCGAATGGGCTTCGGCTAGCCCCTCGCCGCTCTCGCGGTCCGGCTATTTAACGGCAGCCGGCTCCAACGCCCCGTCCACCGACCGTACCCGCACGAAGTCCTGCCGGCCTTCCTT
>JAPPNT010000064.1 GCA_028873745.1 Chloroflexota bacterium
GGAGGCAAACGTATGCCCCGCGCCGGCCCCCGCTCGCCCTGGCCCCGCCCAAGGGCGAACCCCGGCGCGCCGGCCCCTACCCCCGAGAGTGCGCCCCCTGCCCGGTCACGTAGTCGTACAGGTTCGCGACGTTCAGCCGCATCACGAACGGCGCCATGCCGTCCTGCTCGACGTCCATCGGGTATCGGTCCGTCATGTCCGTCAGCTTGTCGAGCGCCTCGTCCTTCGTCATCCCCCGCTCGACGCCGCTCCGCACGTACGCCACCCACTCCTGGATCCACGAACGCTGGTCGTCCAGGTACTCCTTGCTGCACAACGGCCCGTGCCCCGGCACGAACGAGTCCTCCGCCAGCGCCCCCAGGCTGTCGAGGGCGGTGAACCACTCGTCCGGGTCCGCCTCCTGTATCCACGTATGCACTTGGCAGAAGATGTTGTCGCTGGTGAACGTGACCCCCTCCTCGACAACGCTCACTGCCGCCTGAAACTTGGTGTGGCCCGGCATGTGCGTCATGCGGAAGGTGTGGTTCCCCACGTGCAGCGTCATCCCGCTCTCGAAGGTGATGATAGGCGTGTTCGGCGCGTACCCTTGCAGGTGCAGGTGCTCGTCCGGCCCCATGCCCGACACCCGCGACACGTGCTCCGCCATGTCCGTGTCGAGGATGCGCTGCCGCACGCCCGAGTGCGCGATTGCCGGCGCGTCGAAGAACGCGTTGCCCGTCCAGTGGTCGCCGTGCGGCTCCGTGTTGATGATGTACCGCACCGGCCCGATCGCCTCGATCTCCGCCCGCAGCCGCAGCGCATCCGTCGGCTTGTGCGGCGTGTCGATGAGCACGATGCCGTCCGACGTCACCACGTACCCGTGGTTGGACCCCCGCCGCTCATTGTCGATGAAAACGTTGTCGCTGATCTGCTTCATGCCAACCCTCCTGCTGGAATGCGCAGAGGGTACGCCCAAGCAGCGCCATTGTCACGATGCGCCCGCCAGCCCCGACCCCTCGCAGGGGCGGTTCGCGAATCGCCGTCCAGCCCACACACGAGACCCCTCTGTTTTACCGGCGAAAGCCGGTATCCAGAAACCCCGCCTCCAACGGACTCTGCCCCTCGAATGACACGGGCCTCTTTTATACATCCCGCCCAAAGAATACACTTCACACATGCGAGAGTTGATGAAATGCACAGACCACCAGGAGGGGTGAACACCGTGAGCGGACACCGGCCATTCGCGGAGCTGATCAAGCACCTCTCCAAAGCACACCGTGCCCGAATCGAATCCATGAAGGCCGGAATGCTGGAAGAAATGCGCCGTAAGCCGCCGCCGGCAAGGTAGGAGGAGCGCCCCCTACGGCCACAGCGGCGCGATGTGCGCCGGGATCGTCTCCCGCAGCATGTTGACGAACTGCTGCGCGAACCGCGACATTGGCGTGTCCCGCACCGTGACGATGCCCACCGGCTGGATGTCCAACAGATGCCCAAGCGCCACAATGCCGAGGGACTTGTCGTCCCCCGTCTCCAGGATGATCCGCGGCACCACGCCGATGCCCAGCCCCTTGCTCACGTACCGTTTGATCGAGTCGAAGTGGTCCAGCCGCATGATGACGTTGTAGTCCAGCCCCGCCTCGTTCAGCTTGTCCTCGATGTACGTGGGGTTGTCCCGCGTCCCGACATTGACGATGAGCGGCCACCGCGCGATCTGGTGGATGCTCTCGATTGGCTCGTCCAGCACGGGATGGCCCTTGGCGGCCAGCAGCACCCGCTCGTTCGTGAAGAGTGTCTCCACGTTGAACTCGCCGAAGCGCCCGATCAGCGGCACAAAGCCCAGGTCCGCGTCCCGGTCGCGCACCATCCGCAACACCTCGGGCAGCCGCCCGCTCCGAAGCTGCAGCCGCGTGTCCGGGTACGATTCCCGGTACGTCACGATGCTGTCGACCAGCATGTTGCGCGCCATCTCCGTCGTCGATGCGACCGTCAGGCTCCCCTGCCGCGCGTACGAGGACGTCTCCACCGGCAGCGAGTCGAACTGCCGCAGCAGCGGCCGGGCCAGCTCGGCCAGGTGCGCGCCCGCCGGCGTGAGCTGCACCGGCCGGCGGCTCCGGTCGAGCAACGTGACGCCCGTCTCCCGCTCAAGCTCCTGGATGTGCAGCGTCACCGCCGGCTGCCGGATCATGAGCTGGTCCGCCGCCTTCGTGATGCTGCCGAACTGGGCTACCGCGCAAAAGCTCCGGAGTTCACGCAAGTCCATGTCACGCCTCCGTAGAATGGCGATACTACTCGCCCATAACCCCCGTTTCAACGAATACTATAACAGGTTTAGTGCTTGGTCAATGTGCAATATAAGTGTTTCAGGATGCTGCGTGGCTTCGGAAGCCACCCCGGGCAAGGCTCTTGATGTGCCATCGTCGCGCTGCCAAGGTATTGCCCGTCGTCGAGGGAACGTGATACAAAAGCTGCGGTTCCACGCTGGGCTGACTTATCCCCATCCTCGGAGTGCATGCGCGCCATGAAGAACAAGGTTATCGCCTCCTTTGACGACGCCGTCGCCGACATCCCCGACGGCGCCAGCATCATGGTCGGCGGCTTCGGCCCTCCCGGCCTGCCCCAGAACCTCCTCGCCGCCCTCATCCGGCAGGGCGCGAAGGACCTCACCATCATCACCAACCGCGGCGACCAGACCAACGCCAAGGCCAACACCGGCCACCTCGTCGAGCTCCGGCGCGTGAAGAAAGTCTGCTGCGCCTTCTCCGCCTCGCCCCACCCGTCCCAGCGCAACCTCTTCGAGGAGCTGAACGAGTCCGGCGAGCTCGAGGCCGAGCTCATGCCCCAGGGCACCCTCGTCGAGCGCATGCGCGCCGCCGCCGCCGGCATCGGCGCCTTCTACACCCGCGCCAGCGTCGGCACCGAGCTCGCCGCCGACAAGGAGACCCGCGTCATCGACGGCAAGGAGTACGTGCTGGAGTACCCGCTCCACGCCGACTACGCCTTCATCCGCGCCCACACGTCCGACACGTGGGGCAACCTCCAGTACGAGCTCACCCAGCGCAACTTCAACCCCATCATGGCCATGGCCGCCAAGTGCACCCTCGTCGAGATCGAGGGCGACATCGTTGAGCTTGGTGGAATGGATCCCAACCAGGTGCACACCCCCGGCATCTTCGTCGACCGGGTGGTCAAGATCCCGCCGCCGCCCGAGGGGCTGTGGACATTCCCATCAGACCGGCGAGCATAGGACTGCAGAAGCCCGTTCGCCCTGAGCCTGTCGAAGGGCCGTCAAAACATCGGAGGAAACATGACGACCACGGAGAAGAAGCGCATCGACCGCCAGGCCATGTGCAACCGGCTGGCGATGGAGTTTGAGGACGGCTGGGTCGCCAACCTCGGCGTCGGCATGCCCACCCTCTGCTCCAACTACCAGTTCGCCGACAAGGACATTGTCTTCCAGTCGGAGAACGGCCTCATCGGCTACGGCCCGCTGGCCGCCGAGGGTGAGGAGCACCCGAACCTGGTCAACGCCGGCGTCCAGTACGTCACCATGAAACCCGGCGCCTCCATCCTCCACCACGCCGATTCCTTCACCGTCATTCGCGGCGGCTACGTCGACGTGACCGTCCTCGGCGCCTACGAGGTTGCCGAGAACGGCGATTTCGCCAACTGGAAGACCGCCGGTCGGAAGGGTGGCGGCATCGGCGGCGCGAT
>JAPPNT010000004.1 GCA_028873745.1 Chloroflexota bacterium
TCCCGACGGTGAAGCGGTCGAAGACGTAGCGCGGGTCCAGCGGCAACTGCGCCGCCCCGGGTCCGACGACCCTCGGCGCGGGTGCGGGCCCGGCGGTCTCGTGCTCGGCAGGAGCGGCCGCTGCCGCCGCGTTGGCCGACGACACCTCGAACCGCACGTCCAGCGGCGACCGCGACACCCGCTCCAGCGCCCGCTGCACGACCCCGCGCATTCGCTTGCCGAGGTACTCGGCGACGAAGGCCGTCGGCGCGCCGACAACGAGGCACTCGCCGTCCACGGCGATACCCACGGTCTGCTTCAGGAAGGTATCATAGCTCGGCCGGGCCACCTGCACCTGCAGGTCGCCGAGGGCTGCCTCCCAGAGCTTGCGCGGGTCCCTGTTGCTCACGTTGAATATCCTTGCGGGGCGCTCGATGTCGGTGGCACACGGCGCACACCGAGTCAACGGGTTGAGCGCTTGGGCTGCAGAGAATCTACCATTCGCGCGGAGGGGCCTTCTAGGACAATGATTCGTGGTTTTGGCCCGTTTTGCCCGCTTTTCCGTGTTCTAGTTATACGTGCGGGCGTGTTCTGCCATCGTCCAAAACAAATTTTTCCACGAATCGAATCGACTCAACGCACATACGATTCCCCGCAAAGGCGGGTGCATTGCCGGGACCGGCAACGGGGACGAGCGCCAATGTTGCGTACTTGCAGACACATTCAGGCTAGTGGAATTTCCCGGGGGGCTGCCCGCAGCCGCTCCCCCGTCACCGCGTCCCTTGGCGCGAAAAATGCTTTTGGGTGGAAACGGCCGTGAGAATCGTCTTCCTGGGGACGCCCGATTACGCCGTGCCCGTGTTGTCAAGCCTCTTTGACGCCGGTTATGAGGTCGCGGCGGTGGTCACCCAACCTGACCGCCCCGCCGGCCGAGGCCGCGCGCTGACGTCGCCCCCCGTCGCCGTCTGGGCCCGCGAGCGCGGCATCCCCGTCCTTCAGCCGCCGTCGCTCCGACCGCCGGAGGTGGCCGGGCAGCTCGCCGCCCTCGCGCCCGACGCCATGGCCGTCGCCTCCTACGGGCGCATCCTGCCCCCGGCAGTGCTTGCGTTGCCCGCCTTCGGCTGCCTCAACGTCCACCCGTCGCTGCTGCCCCGCCACCGCGGCCCCTCGCCCGTCGCCGAGGCCATCCTGCAGGGCGAGACGGTCACCGGCGTCACCATCATGCAGCTCGACGAGGGCACGGACACGGGCCCCGTGCTGGCGCAGGAGGAGGTCGAGATCGGCCCCGACGACACCGCCGGGAAGCTGACCGCGCGCCTCTTCGCCCTCGGCGGTGGGCTCATGGCGCGGACGCTGCGCGAGTGGGCGGACGGCCGCATCGAGGCCGTCGCCCAGGATGAGGCTAGAGCCACCTACAGCCGCAAGCTGGAAAAGGCCGACGGCGAGCTCGACTTCACGCGTCCCGCCGCAGACCTCCACAACCAGGTCCGCGCCATGGATCCCTGGCCGGGCGCCTACACGACGTTCAAGGGCGCAACGTTAAAGGTGCTCCGCACGTCCGCGCTGCCCGCCCCCAGCGAAAGCGCGCCGACTGGCACCGTCGTCACCCTAGACGGCGCCCCCGCCGCCGCCGTCACGACCGACGGCAGCCTCGCCCTCCGTGAGCTCCAGCTAGAGGGCCGCCGCGCCACGGACGCCGAGTCTTTCCTCCGAGGCCGCCCGGACCTCCTCGGCGCTCACCTGCCCAGCTAACCCCCGTTTTACCGGCAAAAGCCGGTATCCAGGGGTGGGATAATCCGTTCGCCCTGAGCCTGTCGAAGGGCCGCACGAACGACGCCCCCGTACCCCTACAGCAGCCGCGCCGCCCCCGACTCCAGCGCCAGCAGCGCGTCCTTGCGGTGCACGCCGCCGCCGTAGCCCGTCAGCCGCCCGTTCGCGCCGATGACCCGGTGGCACGGCACGATGATGGACACCGGGTTGCTCCCGTTGGCCGCGCCCACCGCCCGGCTCGCCGACGGCAGCCCGATGGCCGCCGCGATCGCGCCGTAGGAGCGCGTCTCGCCGTAGGGGATCGAGAGCAGCGCCTCCCACACCTGTCGCTGGAACGGCGTCCCCCGCATGTCCAGCGGCACGTCGAAGTCCGTGAGTTCGCCTGCGAAGTACGCGTCGAGCTGCTCGGCGGCGCGAAGGTTGCACTCGCCGCCCTCCTCGAAGCGCGATCCGTCGCGGGCCCAGCGGTCCAGGTCGGGACGCCGCTGGTCCTCGGGCTTCACGCACGCCAGCCCCGTCGCGGAGCTCGCCAGCACGTACACGCCCAGCGGCGTCTCGCAGCGGTGCACGAAGATCGTCTCGCCCGTCGTCGCCATGTCCTCTCCCCTCGATTTGCTGCCCGCCAGCGTACCAGATTCCGCCCGCCGGGACTGCCCCAACCGCGCGAAATTCCTGCCGCGTTCGGGCGCGCGCCTGCCGCTTTTGGGGTATGATGGGGGCGACTTCCCTTCCGCTGCGTGTGCGCACGCCACAACGGCATAGGAGGCTGAACATGGACATCGCCAAGCTTGCCGCCACCGCCAAGGCCCTCGTCGCTCCCGGCAAGGGCATCCTGGCCGCCGACGAAAGCTCCGGCACCATCAAGCGCCGCTTCGACTCCATCAACGTCGAGAGCACCGAGGAGAACCGCCGCGACTACCGGGAGATGCTCTTCCGCACCATTGGCGTCGATGCCTACATCTCCGGCGTCATCCTCTACGACGAGACCATCCGCCAGCCCGGCGCCGACGGCACCCCCCTCGTGCAGGTGCTCTCCAGCCGAGGCATCATCCCCGGCATCAAGGTCGACAAGGGCACGCAGCCCCTATCGTTCTCGCCCAACGAGCTCGTGACCGAGGGCCTCGACGGCTTGGCGGCGCGCCTGAACGAGTACCGCGAGCTGGGCGCGCGCTTCGCCAAGTGGCGCGCCGTCATCAACGTCGGTCGGGACATCCCGACGGCGCGCTGCATCGAGGTCAACGCCCACGCGCTGGCCCGCTACGCCGCCCTCAGCCAGGCCGCCGACCTCGTCCCCATCGTCGAGCCCGAGGTCCTCATGGACGGAGACCACGACATCGACGCCTGCTACGACGCCACCAAGGCGACGCTGCTCGAGACCTTCGCGCAGCTCGACCGGCAGGGCGTTTCGCTCGAGGGCATGCTGCTCAAGCCGAACATGGTCCTCTCCGGCTCCTCGGCGCCCGACCGGGCCCCGGCGGAGACCGTCGCCGAGTACACCGTCGACTGCTTCAAACGCACGATCCCGGCCGCGATGCCCGGCATCGTCTTCCTCTCCGGCGGCCAGAGCGACGACGAGGCGACGGTGAACCTCAACGCCATCAACGTCCTCGCGGCCAGGGTGGGCGCGCCGTGGACCATCAGCTACTCCTTCGGCCGAGGCCTGCAGAGCGCGCCGCTCAAGACGTGGGCCGGCCAGGCCGCGAACGTCTCGGCCGCCCAGGCCGCCTTCCACCACCGCGCCCAGCTCACCAGCGCCGCCCAGCAGGGCAAGTACACGCCAGCAATGGAGGGGGCAGCCGCGGCGGTGTAGTCAGTCGTCCTCATACGCACAAAGAAGAAGCGGGGGGCGTCACGCGGCCCGCGTATATTTTGTGACCGTAAATA
>JAPPNT010000226.1 GCA_028873745.1 Chloroflexota bacterium
GGTCAGGCTAGCCGAAAAAGGTCTTTGGCCTTCGCGGATCGGCGTGGGCTAGGGCCGCACCCTGATTGAGTGGCGCCCGGTCCTTCCCCTCAGGGGAGGGAAGGGCGGACGGGCCGCTCTAGGCGGCCAGTGCGAGTTCGCGCTCGCCAGTTACTTTTGTTCCGCCGGTTTAACGAGGTGGGCGGACCTCGGCCTGCAATCCCGCTCTGCTACCCCCTGTCGAAACCACGCGTCCCCGTGTTTCTTGGTTAGTTCTAGGATAGCACACGGGGGCGGGAGCGGGGGTTGGGCGCGGGGTTTCTGGATACCTGCATGCGCCGGCATAGCGAGGCAGGCGCTAGCGGAAGTCCTTCATGTCGCGCTGGGCTTCGATGTCCAGGTCCCGGGCGATGATCGCTTCCTTCTTGCTGTAGCGGCGCTTGCCCTTGGCGAGCCCCAGCAGCACTTTCGCGACGCGGCCCTTGATGTAGAGTCGCAGCGGCACGATGGTGTGGCCCTTCTGCGAGACTGCTCCGGCGAGCTCGTCCATCTGCCGGCGGTGCAGCAGCAGCTTGCGCGGGCGCTTGGGCTCATGGTTGTGGATGTTGCCCTGCTCGTACGGGGCGAGGTGCATGCCCTCGAGCCACAGCTCGTGCTTGCTCTCCCGGGCGTAGGCGCCGCGCAGGTCGACCCTGCCGGTGCGGATCGACTTGATCTCCGTGCCGGTGAGTACGAGACCCGCCTCGACGGTCTCGAGGATGTCGTAGTCATAGGTGGCGCGGCGGTTCACGGCGACGACGCCGGCGCGCCTGATGGAGGACTCAGCGGACTTGGCCGGCTTGCGGACCTTCGATAGTGACATAACTACCTCTGCGGGCGTTCTCGGCTATCCGCTGGGGGCCGGGGCGATCTCAGCGATGAGGTCGAGGGCGTGGAGCATCTGCTCGTCGCGCTGGATGGGCCCGCGCTCCACCTCGACGTCCGGCCCGAGCCCGCTGCCCTCGATGAGGCACCCGTTGGGAGTATACCAGCGCCCGTAGGAGTAGTAGAGGCCGCCGCCGTCCGACAGCGGCGCCAACTGGTTCACGCTGCCCTTGCCGAAGGTCCGGACGCCGACGACGGTCGCCCGGTCGCGGTCCTGCAGCGCACCGGCGAGCACTTCGCCCGCGCTGGCCGAGTGCTGGTTCACGAGGAGAATGAGCGGGAGGTCCTTCGCGACGCCGCCGTCCTTCGCGTTCCACTCGCGCCGCTCGCCCGCGCCGTCGAGCTCGTACACGACGAGCCCGCCGTCGAGGAACATGCTCGCGATGTTGACAGTGGTGGACAGGAGGCCGCCGGGGTTGTTCCGCACGTCCAGGATCAGGCCATGGGCGTCCGCCTCGATGATCTCCTTCAGAACGTCCTCCAACGCCTCGTCGGTGTTGGCGTAGAAGCCGGAGAGGCGGACATAGGCGTGGCCGCTGGGCGTGCTCTGCCAGGTCACGCTCTGCAGGTTGATGGGGCCGCGGGTAATGGAAATCTCCACCGCCGCGGTCTCGCCCTCGTGGATCACGCCCAGCACCACGACGGTGTCCGACGGCCCCCGTACCTTGCTGACGACGTCCAGCGTCGTCCACCCCACGACGCTGACGCCGTCGACGGTGAGGAGCCGGTCGCCGGGGCGCAGGCCCGCCTTCTCCGCGGGGCTGTCCGGCATGGGCGTGAGGGTGAAGGTGTCCTCATGCGCGTGCACCTCCGCGCCGACACCCTGGTAGCTGCCGGTGAACTCCAGGTCCTCCAGCGCAAACTCCTGCGGCGGGACGTAAGCGGAGTGCGGGTCGTCGAGGGCGTCGACGATGCCGCGCATGGCCGTGCGCGAGAGCGCGACGGGGTCCGGCGGCGCATCACCGGCATCCGCGGCGTACACGGCCGACCAGGCGTCCCACAGCGGCGCGAACTCCTCCGGCAGCGACTCGGGCCGGGGGACCGCGGCGGCGGGGATGGTCTCGTCGAACAGCTCCAGCCTGTCGGCGGCCACGATGAGCCGGTCGACGGCGCCCTCGGCGAGCGCTGCCGGGTCGATGTCGTCGCGGTCCACGTGCCGGGTGGACAGGATGGTCCAGATGTCGCCGACGGGGCTGAGCGCGAGCACGGGCACCTGGCCGGGCTCGAGCGCCGCGGCCTCGGCCGCGATCTCCTCCGCCAGCGTCGGCGGGACGTCGCCGATGGGCAGCCGGGAGCACGCGACAGTGACGGCGACGACGGCCAGCAGCGCCAGGAGCGCGCGCAGCACGGGCAGCTCCCGGCTAGTTGTGCGGGTGGATGGCCAATGCTGATGCGGCAAGTGCGGTCCTTCAACGGTGATGGATGGGAGATGCCCCTGCTAAAATTGTAGCATGGGCAGCCCGCGCGCCCGGAGGCCCATTCGTTGACACTGTACATATGCGGGTGCTAGGATTTGCGGGAAGTAACCCCCAGCGCCCGGGCGCGGAATGCCCTGGGGCTGGGCCTTTCGGAGCGCCCCGAGTCTCCCCTCGATGCTGGCTTGGGACAAGGATGTCCGCAGTAACATGCTGTAGAGTCTTCGGGAGGGCATCGGCAATGGCATCTCGATCAGTTGAACTGAAGCGCGGCCTGAAGGACGTGTACCTGGACAGGACGCAGGCCAGCTTCATCGACGGCACGGAAGGGAAGCTGCTCTACCGGGGCTACAACATTCATGACCTTGCGGAAAAGTCCACCTTTGAAGAGGTGGCCTATTTGTTGTTGTACGGCAGCCTGCCGAACAAGGAGCAGCTGGCCGACATCGACGCGATACTGAAGACCACGCGGTCGATCCCCGAGGAGGTCTACCGCGTCATCGACCTGACCAAGGACGGCCACCCGATGGACGTCCTCCGCACGGCGGTGTCCGCGCTGTCCTCCTTCGACCCGGACGTGGAGGACAACTCGGCGGAAGGAGTCATCCGCAAGGGGTTGCGGCTGACCTCGCAGGCGGCGACGATCATCTGCGCCCACTACCGCGTCCGGCAGGGGCTGCCACCCGTCGCGCCCGACCAGTCGCTCAGCCACGCCGCGAACTTCCTGTACATGATGCGGGGCGAGGTCCCGGACGAGGACGAGGCCAAGCTCATGGACGTGGACTTCATCCTCCACGCCGAGCACGGCGCCAACGCGTCGTCGTTCGCGTCGCGCGTGACGGCGTCGACCATGGCTGACCTGCACGCGGCGATCGTAACGGGCATCGGCACGCTGAAGGGGCCGCTGCACGGCGGCGCCGCGGAGTCCGTGATGAAGATGGCGGAGGACATCGGCGACCCGGCAGAGGCGAAGGCCTACGCGCGCCGGGTGCTTGACGGCCACGGGCGCATCATGGGCTTCGGCCACCGCGTGTACAAAGCCGAGGACCCGCGGGCCGAGCACCTGCGCGAGCGTTCGCGGGCGCTGGGCGAGAAGCTGGGGCAGCCGCAGTGGATCCAGATCCTGGAGGCGCTGGTCGAGGCGATGGCCCCCTACCGCGCCCGCGGCATTCATGTCAACGTCGACTTCTACGCCGGCTCCATCTACTACCTGATGGGCATCCCGGAGGACCTGTTCATCCCCATCTTCGCGCTGGGGCGCATCCCGGGCTGGACGCTGCAGGTGTTGGAGC
>JAPPNT010000194.1 GCA_028873745.1 Chloroflexota bacterium
CCGTTGGGATGGAGAACGTGACGCGGGTGGGGCAGATAGCGCGGGCTGGGTAGGCCGAAGACAAACACAACCGCAAGGAGCAAATCGCATGGACCTGGAACTGGAAGGGAAGCGGGCAATTGTCACCGGCGGGAGCCGGGGCATTGGGAAGCAGATAGCGCGGGTGCTCGGGGAAGAGGGCGTCGACATTGCCATTGCGGCGCGGGACGCGGAGCGGCTGGCAACGGCGGCGGAGGAGCTGGCGACGGCGACAGGGCGGCGCGTGCTGCCGTACACCGTCGACACGGGCGACGACGCGTCGGTGCGGGACATGGTGGACCGCGCGGTGGCTGACCTCGGTGGCGTCGACATCCTGATCAACGGGGCGGCGATGCCCGGCGGCTTTGCCCGCCCGCCGACGTTGTCTGAGGTTACCGTCGAGGCCTTCTGGGACGACATGAACGTCAAGGTGATGGGCTACCTTCGGTGCGCGCAGGCGGTGGCGCCCCACATGATCGCGCAGAAGTGGGGGCGCATCATCAGCCTGAGCGGGATGGCGGCTCGGCAGAGCGGGACGGTCATCGGCAGCATGCGGAACGTGGCCGTGGTGGCGATGACGAAAAACCTGGCCGACGAGCTAGGCCAGCACGGCATCAACGTAACGGTGGTGCATCCCGGTGGGACTCGCACCGAGCGGACTACGCCGGAGGCCGAGGAGCGGCTGGCAGGGAACACGCTGCACCGGATCATCGACGCGGCGGACGTGGCGAACGTGGTCGCGTTTTTGTGCTCGCCCAAGGCAGTCGCGGTCACGGGGGACGTGATCGCGGCGGGCGGCGGCGTGGGGCGGGCGATCCACTACTAGGAACATTGGACGCCTCTGCTAACAGTGATGCTGGTGATTGCATTGCAATCACTGTATGCTGGGTGCAGTACAGTTGACGGAGGCGCGGCGGTGGCCAGCATTACGATTCGCAACCTGGATGACGAACTCAAGCGGAAGCTGCGCGTTCGGGCGGCGGAGCATGGGTGTTCGATGGAGCAGGAAGCGCGTGAGATTCTGGGAGAAGCCCTCAACGGTGGTGCTGAGGTTGGGACAAATATTAGTGAAAAGGGAATGGGAACAGTACTCCACGAACTTTTCAAACCGTTCCGCGGTATTGAGTTGGACATCAAGCCCAGGGAATCCGTACGCGAGCCCCCACGGTTTGATTAGGTTGAGATATGACGATTGTTGACACCAACGTCCTCTCTGAATTCATGAAGGATGTACCCAACGAGGCTGTTTATTTCTGGATGAACGGCATACCCCAGGAAGAACTCTTCACCACCGCAATTTCGGTAGCTGAGGTCCTTCAGGGAATCGAATGGCTCCCTGAAGGGAGGCGACGGCGGTCGTTGAGCGAATCGGCAACTCGTGTATTTGGTGGAGTATTTGCGGGCCGAATACTGCCTTTCAATGTGGAAGCTGCTGAGGAGTTTGCAGGAATCATTGTCGCCCGCCGCCGATCAGGCAGTTCTTACAAGACTGAGGATTGCATGATCGCGGCCATTGCGAAGTCTGTTGGCATGGCGGTGGCGACTCGGAATGTGCGGGACTTTGAAGGTGTGGGTGTCGAGGTCATCGACCCGTGGGCGGCAGGCGGCGGAGCCAAGGCATGACGATGGTGCGGGAGGGCGACTTGCTGTGGTCGCCGTCCGAGGAGCAGAAGGCGCGGGCGAACATTACGCGGTACATGGCGTGGCTGCGGCAGTCGCGGGGGATGGAGTTTGCGTCGTACGAGGAGCTCTGGCGCTGGTCCGTCGACGACCTGGAGGCGTTCTGGGGCAGCGTGTGGGAGTACTTCGGCGTGCGGGCGCACAAACCGTACGAGCGGGCGCTGGGCGACAGGAGCATGCCGGGGGCGCAGTGGTTCACGGGCGCAGAGATCAACTACGCGGAGCACGCGCTCGCTCGGCGTGACGGCCACATGGCGCTGCTGTGCCGGAACGAGGACGGCGCCGGCGGCGAGGTGACGTACGCCGAGTTGTACCGGCGCGTGGCGTCGGTTGCAGCAGGGCTGCGTCGGCTGGGCGTCCGGCACGGCGACCGGGTGGCGGCGTACCTGCCGAACATTCCGGAGGCCGTCGTGGCGCTGCTGGCGACGGCGAGCATCGGGGCCGTATGGTCGTCGTGCTCGCCGGACTTTGGCGAGCGGAGCGTGGTGGACCGGTTCCAGCAGATCGAGCCGATCGTGCTCATCACAGTCGACGGGTACCGGTACGGCGGGCGGGAGTTCGACCGGACGGGGGTATCGGAGGAGATTCGCCGCAGCCTGCCGAGCCTGAAGGCGATGGTTGTCGTCGAGAACATTGGTGGGCGGGCGCTGCCGGAAGGCGCAGTGCGGTGGGAGGACCTGCTGGGCGAGGACGCGGAGCTGGTCTTCGAGCCGGTGCCGTTCGACCATCCGCTTTGGGTGCTGTACTCGTCGGGCACGACGGGACTGCCAAAGGCGGTCGTGCAGAGCCAGGGCGGGATACTGGTTGAGCACCTGAAGGCGCTTTCGCTGCACCTCGACCTGACGGAGAACGACCGGTTCTTCTGGTTCAGCACCACCGGCTGGATGATGTGGAACTTCCTCGTCGGCGGGCTGCTGCTTGGCTCTACGTGCATCCTGTACGACGGGAACCCGGGGTACCCCGACCTGAACGCACTCTGGCGCTTGGCGCAGGACACGGGCATGACCTACTTCGGGACGAGCGCGCCATTCATCGCAGCGTGCATGAAGGCGGGTGTCGATCCGGGACGGGACTTCGACCTGAGTGCTTTGCGGGGCATGGGGTCGACGGCGTCACCGCTGCCGCCGGAGGGTTTCGCGTGGGTGTACGAGCATGTCAAGCGGGATCTCGTGCTGGGCTCGGCGAGCGGTGGGACGGACGTGTGCACGGCGCAGGCGGGGCCATGCCCGATTGTGCCGGTGCACGCGGGAGAGTTGCAGTGCTCGCTGCTCGGCGTGAAGCTGGAGTCGTTCGACGAGGCGGGGCGGCCGGGGATCGGTCGCGTGGGAGAGCTCGTCGTCACGGAGCCGATGCCGTCGATGCCGATCTTCCTGTGGGGCGACGCCGACGGGAGCCGGCACCAGGAGAGCTACTTCGGGATGTACCCGGGCATCTGGCGGCACGGCGACTGGGTGAAGGTGACGGAGCGGGGAAGCTGCGTCATCTACGGCCGGTCAGACTCGACGCTGAACCGGGGCGGCGTGCGGATGGGCACGAGCGAGTTCTACAGCGTCGTCGAGGAGTTCCCGGAGGTGGCCGACAGCCTTGTGGTCGACACGAGCGCGCTCGGCGCGGAGGGGCAACTGCTGCTGTTCCTGGTGATGCGGGAGGGTATGCCGCTGGACGAGGGGCTGACGGCACGGGTGAAGGAGCGGATCCGGTCGGCGCTGTCCCCGCGGCACGTGCCGAATGCGGTGTTCGTCGTGCCCTCGGTGCCGCGGACGCTGAGCGGCAAGAAGGTGGAGGTGCCGGTGAAGCGCATTCTGCAGGGGGCCTCGGCGCGGGAAGTGGCGGCGGAGGCGTCTATGGCGAACCCGGAGGCGTTGGCGTACTTCGTCGGGCTGGCGGGAGACCTCGGCGC
>JAPPNT010000231.1 GCA_028873745.1 Chloroflexota bacterium
CCTGGCGGGATCCACCGTAGATGTATCCGGCCTCGGACAGCGCCGCGTCCACCGTCTCCCACCCCCCGGCGTCCGTATACTCCCGGCTCAGGTTCCGGGCCAGCTGGACCGCGTCCTCATTGCCGATCCGCTCTACGAACACGCCCAGTCGCGACTGCGTGGCGTAGTAGCCCACGCCCACGCTGGTCACGACCGTCAGAACGACGGCGAGGACGATCGAGCCCATGATCCGCCAGCGCAGCGACATCACGCGTCCTCCGCCACAAACTTGTACCCCGCGCCGTACACCGTCTGGATCGGCTGTCTGCCCTCTCGGTTGATCTGCCGTCGCAGGCGCGCTATCTGGCTGTCGATGGCGCGGTCGAACCCCTCGAACTCGTCGTCGAAGGTCAAAGAGATCAGTTGCTCGCGGGTAAGCACCTGGTTGGGGTGGTGCATGAACGTTGACAGCAGGGCTGTCTGCGCCTGGCTGAGCGCCACCGGCTCGTCGCCGACCGTCACGGTGCCCGTGGTCTCGTTCAGCGTGATGGCGCCGTGGGTCAGCATCTGTTGCACCTTGCCCTTGACCCGCCGGAGCACGGCCTCGGCCCGCGCGATGACCTCCTCCGGGTCGAAGGGCTTGACGACGTAATCGTCGGCGCCGCTTTCCAGCCCGATGATGCGCTCCGCCGGGGCCTCCCTGGCCGTCAGCATGATGATGGGAACGTCAGATTCCCGGCGCAGGATCCTGCACAGCTCCACGCCGTCGAGTCTGGGAAGCATCAGGTCGAGGATGACCAAGTTGGGAGCGAGGCTGCGGGCCAGGGCCAGCCCCGATGCGCCGTCATGCGCAACCTCGACAGAGTACCCGGCGCGCTCGAAATACACCTTCACCCAGTTCGCGATCCGCGTATCGTCTTCGATTATCAGCACCGTGCCGCTCATCGCCAGCCCTCCGGGGAGCGTCTCGGGACGCGGCGTCCTTGCCGAGACGCCGCGTCCGTTCGCGGGATGGGCCTGGAGGCCGATTATCTCATCTGAAGTACGGGTTCGGCATCTCCCCAGGCCCGCCCGATGGGGGGTTACCCGCGCCCTCGGCCCTCGCCGCCGGGGCCGTGCCCCTCGCCGCCGGTGCCCTCGCGGCCGCCTTCACCGCCCTGTCCGCTCGGGTGAGGCACGGGGCCGGTGCCGCTGCAGTCGAACACCTCCAGGTGAACGACGTATCCGTCGTAGGAGACCCCTGCCAGACCCGGTTCACTGCTGACCGATATGTTGGTCGCCGCCGTCTGTCCGGGGCTCAGGTGTCCCAGTACGTCCGGACCAAGCTCCCCTACCGTCGTCGTGCCCGACTTCAGGTGAGGTTCCGCCTGCACGTAACAGAGCACCTGTGAGGTGGTGTTCTGTACCGTTGACTGGACGGACTGCGTCCCCGCATCGTACCGGGCGAAGACAGCCAGTCCACCAAGAACGCCCTCCCACGTCTGCCCGAGTGGGGTGATGGGGCTGGACATGGCGGCCTCACCGGCCTCGGCGCCCGTACCGCCGCCTTCGCCACCCGACTCGCTGCCGGACTCGCCGCTGCCGACCTCGGCGTGGGCCACCCATCCGGTGAACGACGCCTGCGTCGAGGGTAGGGTGACCGGCGCCGTCTGGCCCGGAGCCAGGTCCCCAAGGAACGTGGGCCCGAGCTCCGTCCCGTTCGAGAGGTGCACTTCGATCCTGACGTTGGTCAGGACGTTGCTGGTGGTGTTGTCCACGGTGCCCGTGAAGACATTGCTTGCGGCGTCATAGTTCATGATCAGCCGCGCGCCGCCGCGGACCGCATCGAACGTCTGGTCGGGTGCGAGCATGGCGGCGCTGGCCTCCTCACTGCCGGAGCCTTCGCCCCCGCCCTCGCTGCCGGAGCCTTCGCCGCCGGCGCCGTGCTCACCGCCGCTGCCCTCTGAGACCTCCTGACCCAACTCCGTCCCGCGGGACTCCGGCCCTTGCGAGCCGTTGCCCCCCGTGCAGGCGCCGAGAATCAGGGTCAAGAGCAGCGCCCCGATGGCCAGGACCAGGAACACCTTTGCTGCTAGCTTCTTGATAATCATCCCTCACCTCCTTTGTGATGTGCCTTTGACACCACCTACGGTAGAGGTGAAATGTGGCGAAAATATGTCATCTGCTGGGTGGTCGGATGGCGTGCTTGCGCGGCGTCAGGTCGGCTTGGGGCAACAGAGTCGCGCCCCCTCGTTGTGCTCGGCGCCCACCAATTCGGCAGTCGATGGCGGCCGATTGGGCCCGCTCCCTTCCCTGCGCCACGGATTCGCGCTATAGTGAAAATATGAACGCTGGACTCCTATTCAGGGTCCACCGGATGGGAGAGCAGATACTTGACCAAGGACGGCTACGTCATGTCGGCGCAAACCATCTATCTCGACCAGAGCCGAAAGTACCTGGCGGCCGCTGCAGAAGAGTTCGACAGGGGTGAACTGGGTGAGGCCTCAGGGCACGGCTGGGGCGCTGCAGTCACCATCGTGAAGGCGGTCGCCGAGGAACGCGGCTGGCCCCACGACACCGTCCGAGACCTCTTCCGCGTGGTCAACCGCCTGGTTGACGAGCTCAGGGCCCCGGAGGCGCGGATGCAATTCCAGTTGGCAAGCAGCCTCCACACCAACTTCTACGAGAGCTGGCTCGAGCGTCCCTACGTCCGTGACTCGCTCGCACACGTTGCCCGGTTCGTCGCCCGTCTGGAGGAGCTGCTGACCTACCGGTAGCGTGCCGCCGGCCGCTCCATTCCCTCTTGGAATGTCGTAATTCCGTGTATTGCCTTGCGCCTGCCTGACGCCTCTCCGTACACTAAATAGGTCACGGTTAACCTCACCTTTGGAAGTTACCGCATTGAACGATTGGGCTATCCATGCGTCCGGAATCTCCCGCTCTTTTGGCGAGGTAAAGGCCGTCAACGGCGTTGATCTCGCCATCCGCAAGGGCGAGGTCTACGGCTTCCTCGGCCCCAACGGCGCGGGCAAGACGACGCTCGTCCGCATGCTCATCACCCTGCTGCTGCCGACGGCCGGGCAGGCGTGGGTCCTCGGTCGCGAGCTCGTGTCCGAGGCGAAGGAGATACGCCTCCGCATCGGCGCCGCCCTGCAGGAAACGGCCCTCGACCCCAAGCAGACGGGCATTGAGTTCCTTCGCCTGCAGGGCTTCCTGTATGGCCTCACGGGGCGGCAGGTGCGCAAGCGCGTCGACGAGCTGGCGTCGCTCGTGGACATCGGCGACGCCATGGGGCGGTTCATCGGCACCTACTCCGGCGGGATGAAGCGGCGGCTGGACCTGGCCGCTGCCATGATCCACAACCCGGAGGTCCTCTTCCTGGATGAGCCGACCACCGGGCTTGACCCCATCAGCCGCAGCCGCGTTTGGGAGGAGATCCGCCGGGTCAGACAGGAGCTTGGCGTCACCATCTTCCTCACGACGCAATACCTGGAGGAGGCCGACCAGCTCGCGGACCGCGTCGGCATCATCAACCAGGGTGTCCTGGCAGCCGAGGGCACGCCGGAGCAGTTGAAACGGTCGCTGGGGTCTGACGTCATCATCGCGGTGGTGGAGGAG
>JAPPNT010000056.1 GCA_028873745.1 Chloroflexota bacterium
GGATAGACTTGGCGCCGCTATTGTCCATGGAAGGCATCAAGGTGCACTTCTCCGCCAGGAAGATGCTCTTCCGGGCCGACACCGTTCGCGCCATCGACGGCGTGTCCCTCAATCTCGAGCGCGGCGAAACGGTGTCCTTCGTCGGCGAGTCCGGCAGCGGCAAGACGACGCTCGGCCGGGCGTCGCTGCGGCTTGCGCCCATCACTGAGGGCACGGTCGTCTTCGACGGCGTCGACATCACCAACACTCACGAGGGCAAGCTGCGGTGGTTCCGGCGGCGCGCGCAGGCCGTGTTCCAGGACCCCTACTCCAGCATTGACCCGTTCATGGACGTCCGGCAGGTGCTGGAGGAGCCGCTCCTCATCCACGGCATCCAGGACCGCGACGACCGCGTGCGACATGCGCTGGAGGAGGTGCGGCTCTCGCCCGCGGGGGAGTTCGCCGTCAAGTTCCCGCACATGCTCTCCGGCGGGCAGCGCCAGCGCGTCGGCATCGCGCGGGCGCTTATCATGCAGCCCAACTACATCCTCGCGGACGAGCCCGTTTCCATGATCGACGCCTCTAGCCGCACGGAGATCCTGTACCTCATGCGGGAGCTGCAGGAGCGGCTGGGCATCGCGTTTCTGTACATAACGCACGACATCGCGACGGCCCGGTACTTCTCGGACCGCATTGCCGTCCTGTATCTCGGGCGCGTGGCCGAGCAGGGGCCGCCGGCGGAGGTGCTCGACGACCCGCTCCACCCGTACACCGTCGCGCTCATCGAGGCGGTGCCGGAGGCCGACCCGGACAACCGGCTTCGCGACCGGCCTACGGTGCCCGGCGAGCCGCCCAACCCCGTCAACGTGCCCACGGGCTGCCGCTTCCACCCGCGCTGCCCGCAGTTCATGGCCGGCCAGTGCGACGTGGTCGAGCCGGAACTTATCGAGGCGCGGCCGGGCCGGTACGTGGCGTGCCACCTGTTCACGCCAATGGAGAACGCGGACGGCCCCGTTCACCCTTCGACAGGCTCAGGGCGAACGGCGGGGGCAGGCTCAGGGCGAACGGAGGGGTCGGCACCGTCGAATCAGACTGAGGAGTAGCCCATGGACCTGCGCCAGCTCATTCGGGACATCCCCGACTTTCCGCAGCGTGGCATCGTGTTCAAGGACATCACGCCGCTCCTGAAGGACAGCGCCGGTCTCGCAGCCGCCGTGGACGCGATGGCCGCGCCGTGGGCGAGCGAGCGCATCGACACGGTGCTCGCCGTTGAGGCGCGCGGTTACCTGCTCGGCACGCCGGTCGCGCTGCGGCTCGGCGCGGGGTTTGTGCCCGTGCGCAAGCCGGGCAAGCTCCCCTACGAGACCGTCAGCGTCGACTACGAGCTCGAGTACGGCTCGGACACCATCGAGATGCACCGGGACGCCGTGGAGCCGGGGCAGCGCGTGCTCATCCTGGACGACATCCTCGCCACCGGCGGCACGCTGGCCGCCGCCGCCCGCATGGTGGAGGGCGCGGGGGCCGAGGTGGTGGGGCTGGCCGTGCTCGCGGAGCTCGGCTTTCTTGGGGGCCGGGAGCGGCTGCAGGGCTAGCGGCTGGAAACGGTGATCACGTTCTAGGGATCGCTGCCGCTTCGCCCCTCCTCGAGGGACTCGTTTTTCTAAAATTGAGAAACGGGTCTGGATTGGTAATTTCGCCAACGCAGATGACACGGCTCGGTGCGTTGTGGCTCGCTTGTCATGCGGGAAGGGTAGCGCGGAGCATGGTGATCGGGAATGCGCTCGTGTCAGGGTGGCGTCCCTACGCTTCAGGGGTATCGGCGGCGGGTTGGCGGAGCCAGCACTTGGCGGTGTGGCCGGGCTCGACGGTGAAGGCGGGCGGGTCGTCCGTGAAGCAGACGTCCGTGGCGTAGCTGCAGCGGGGGCTGAACCGGCAGCCGCTCGGCGGGTCGAGCAGGTCAGGCGGCGCGCCGGGAATGAACTCCGGTTGCACTCCCGCTCGCAGCTTGGGCGCGCTGGCGAGCAGCTTCTCCGTGTACGGGTGCGACGGCCGCTGCAGCACGCCTTCGATGCCGCCGATCTCGACCACGCGCCCGCCGTAGACGACGGCGACGTAGTCGCACACGTCGCTGGCGAGGGCGAGGTCGTGGGTGATGAAGATGAGGCTGAGGCCCAGCTCGCGCTTGAGCCGCTTCAGCAGATTCGTAATCTGCGCCTGCACGCTGACGTCAAGGGCCGACGTCGGCTCGTCAAGGACGACGAGCTTGGGGTCGCGCACCAGCGCCATCGCGATGACGACGCGCTGCTTCATGCCGCCGCTGAGCTCGTGCGGGTAGCGGCCGAAGACCTCCACCGGCAGCCCCACCATCTCCAGCATGGATCGCACCTTGGCGTGCGCCTCCTGCCTGGTGACCTCGCCATCAATGAGCAGGGGCTCGGCGATCTGGTGGCCGACGCGCATGACGGGGTTGAGGGAGTTCATGGCGCCCTGGAAGCCCATAGAGATGACGTTCCCGCGCAGGCGGCGCCGGAACTCCTCCTCGCCGAGGGAGAGTGCCTCGACGCCGTCCAGCCGCACGACGCCCTCGGGCCCGTGGGCGTTGCGGGGCAGCAGCCGCATCAGTGCCAGCGCGAGGCTGCTCTTGCCGCTGCCGGACTCGCCGACTAGGCCGAGGGCCTCGCCGGGCTCCAGCGTGAACGACGTGCCGTCCACGGCCCAGAGCAGGCCGCGGTCCGTCAGGTACGCCAGCCGCAGGTCTTCTACTTCAATGAGGGGCACGGGGCACACACTCCGGTCTGGTTGCTCGTCCATGGTGCCACATTGGGGCTGGTTTGCCCAATGCGCGGGGGGCGACGGGGGATTGAGTTGAGTTTCCCTGAAGTTTTCATTGAGTTTTTGTCGTTTCCCAATGTGGGAAGGCCACTAACGGCGAAAACGGCTGCCGGAAGTCCGTAGCTGGAAGTGGGTTGAGTTGCATTGAGTTGCATTGTGATGCGGGAAGGCAATTCGTATGGAGAACGGGTTGTGTTGCATTGAGCCGCGAAAGTCAATGATCGGCGTGGGGGCATGACAGATTGTAGGCCGTGGCGGGCGTGTTGAGCAGGCATGGGGGGAGGGTAGAGGCGGGCGCGGCGGATGGTCGAGGGGGTGACGGCAGGGGGCGTGGGGACAGGGCGACCACGAGGGTCGCCCCTACGGTGGGCGCGCATGGTTGGATTCCTGCCTCCGCAGGAACGACAGGGGGTTAGCCTACTTCGAAGCGCATGTGGTCCTCGCCCAGAACTACCTCACATTCCACGCCCTGCTGCATGTAGCCCTGCAGCTCGTCGAGGTGGTCGTCGGAGAAGAGGTGCGTGAGGACGAGGCGCTTGACGCCGGCCTCGTGGGCGATGGTCTTGACCTCCTCCGGCAGCGAGTGCTTGGTGAGGCGGGAGGCCTGATACATGGACTCGCTGGCATCCTCCTTCGTGAAGGGGCGGCGGCCGTCTACCCCTTGGAAGGGCTGCCAGTAGACCTCGTGGACGAGCACGTCCGCGCCCCTGGCGAGCTTGCGGATACCGTCGCAGGGG
>JAPPNT010000164.1 GCA_028873745.1 Chloroflexota bacterium
CGCGAGATCACGATGCTCGGCAGCGTGCTGGAGTCGCCCAAGCGGCCGCTGGCGGCGGTGATGGGCGGCGCGAAGGTGTCGGACAAGATCGCGGTGCTGGAGACGCTGCTTGACCGCGTCGACGTGCTGGTCATCGGCGGGGGCATGGCAGCGACGTTCATCAAGGCGATGGGGAACGGCGTGGGGGACTCGCTGCTGGAGGAGGAGCGCGTCGAGTTTGCGCGGGAGACCATCGAACGGTGCGCGAGCCGGGGCGTGAACCTCGTGCTGCCGCCGGACGTCGTCGTGGCCGACGCCTTCGACGCGGGTGCGGCGACGCAGGTGGTGGCGGCCGAGGCGATCCCGGACGGCTGGCGCATCATGGACATCGGCCCGAGCGCGGTGTGGGACTTCACTGAGGCGCTGCGGCCGTGCGGGACGGTGCTGTGGAACGGGCCCATGGGCGTCTTCGAGTGGGAGGCGTTCTCCCACGGGACGCGGGCCGTGGGGCAGCTGCTGGCGTCGCTGGATGATGCTGTTACCATAGTCGGCGGCGGGTCCACCGCGGAGGCCGTGGCGGAGCTGGGCCTGGCTGAGGACATGACCCACGTCTCGACGGGCGGGGGCGCGTCGCTGGAGTTCTTCGAGGGGAAGGATCTGCCGGGGGTGGCGGCTTTGCTGGACAAGGTGGGGTAAAGGAGCAGACATGATCGACTTTCCGGCGCTGGCGGAGATCGTCACCAAATCGCCGTCCAAGATCGTGATGCTGGTGGCGGACGGGCTGGGCGGACTGCCGCACCCGGAGACGCGGAAGTCGGAGCTGGAGACGGCGTCGACGCCGAACCTCGACCGGCTGGCGGGAGTGAGCGCGTGCGGGCTGACGACGCCGGTGCTGCCGGGCGTCGCGCCGGGGAGCGGGCCGGGGCACCTGGGGCTGTTCGGGTATGACCCGGTGAAGTACCTCATCGGCCGGGGCGTGCTGGAGGCGCTGGGCATCGGCGTGCCAGTCGCGCCGGGCGAGGTGGCGGCTCGCGGCAACTTCTGCACCGTCGATGAGGACGGCGTCATCGTCGACAGGCGGGCGGGGCGGATCGCGTCGGAGGAGAGCGCGGCGTTGGTGGAGATGCTCGACACCATCGACGTGCCGGGCGTGCAGGCGTCGGTGTACCCGGTGAAGGACTACCGCTTTGTGCTCAAGCTGACAGGCGAGGGGCTGAGCGACCAGGTGACGGAGACGGACCCGCAACGCACGGGCGCAAAGCCGCAGGACGTCGAGGCCATCGCGCCCGAGGCAGCGGCGACGGCCAAGGCGGTCAACGACTTCATCCGCGAGGCGTGGAGCATGCTGGCGGAGCAGCCCAAGGCGAACATGCTGACGCTGCGGGGCTTCTCGCTGCTGCCGCACCTGCCGTCGATGGTTGACCGCTACCTGCTCGACCCGGCGGCCATCGCGGCGTACCCGATGTACCGGGGGCTGGCGAGCCTGCTCGGCATGAAGGTGATCCCGACGGGCGGCACGTTCGCGGACGAGGTGGCGACGCTTCGGGAGCGCTGGGACGAGCACGACTTCTTCTACCTCCACTACAAGCCGGCGGACGCGGCGGGCGAGGACGGCAACTTCGACGCGAAGGTGGAGACGCTGGAGGAGCTGGACCGGTTCATCCCGGAGGTGCTGGCGCTGGAGCCGGACGTGTTCATGGTGGCCGGCGACCACGCGACGCCGTCGATCATGGCGGCGCACTCGTGGCACCCGGTGCCGTTCCTGCTGCACTCCAAGTGGACGCTGGGCGAGGGCGTCGAGGCCTTCAACGAGAGGGCGCTCGGTGCGGGCTCGCTGGGGCGATTCCCGGCGGAGCACATCATGCTGCAGGCGCTGGCGCATGCGGACAAGCTGACGAAGTTCGGGCCGTAGGGGCCCTCTTCGACAGGCTCAGGGCGAACGGGGTGCGGACGGCGCAGAGGGTCACCTCTACTGCCCCGCCCTTCTGGGTTCCCGCCTGCGCGGGAACGACGGGTTTGACGAATCGTGGAACGCAGAAGGCGTTGGGCGCGGGGGTTCTGGATACCGGCTTTCGCCGGTAAAACGAGGAGAAGGGGAGCGGGATGGCGCGGGCGGTGGTGGCCGGGAACTGGAAGATGAACACCTCGGTGGCGGAGGCGCGGGCTTTGGCGGCTGAGCTGCGGGAGAGCATCGGGCACATGGAGGGTGTCGACCGGGTGCTGTGCCCGCCGTTCCCGTACTTGGGAATGGTGCGCGACGCCGTGACCGGCTCGACCATCGCCGTTGGCGCGCAGAACATGAGCCAGCACGAGAAGGGCGCGTTCACGGGCGAGGTTTCGCCGGGGATGGTCGCCGAGCTGTGCACGCACGTCATTCTGGGCCACTCCGAGCGACGGGCACTGTACGGCGAGACGGACGAGGCCGTGAACCTGAAGGTGGAAGCGGCCCTGAAGGCGGGGCTGACGCCCATCATCTGCGTCGGCGAGACGCTGGCGCAGCGGGAGGCTGGCGCGGCGGAGGCGGTGGTCGAGCGGCAGCTGGTGAAGGCCATCGACGGTGTGGAGACGCCGGGGGCGCTCATCGTCGCGTACGAGCCGGTATGGGCCATCGGCACGGGGGTGCCGGCGACGCCCGATCTGGCGGCGGACATCATGGGCGGCGTCATCCAGCGGGTGCTCGAGAGCACCTACGGCGCGACGGCGGCCTCGGCGACGCCGCTGCTGTACGGAGGGAGCGTCACGGCGGACTCGGTGCGCGGATTCGTCGAGCAGGAGTGCATCCACGGGGCGCTGGTCGGCGGGGCGAGCCTGCGGGCGGAGGAGTTCGCGGAGATCGTGCGGACGACGGCGGAGGTCAAGGGGTAGCCCTTCGACAAGCTCAGGGCGAACGGTGGTGTGCAAGCTCTGGGCGAACGGCGGGGTTCCTGCCTACGCAGGAACGACGAGGAAGGCGGGCGACCACGAGGGTCGCCCCTACGCAGGGTTGGTGCGGGAGGCTACGGAGACAACACATGCCAATCTCGCGGCTGCAGTTTGAGTTGGGCATCGACGCCGGGATAGAGGCGCTGATGGTGTCCGTGTACGACCTGCTGGACGCCAACCGCGACACGGCCTACTCCGAGGAGGAGCTGTACGACCTCTTCACCGCCAACGCGCCCGGGAGCTACATCGACACGTCATACATGGACATCGCGCTGCAGAAGGTAGTGGAGCTGGGCGCGGTGGAGCAGCGGGCCGTCGCGAACTCCAAGTACTACGCCTTCCGGCAAGAGATTGACACGGCGACGTGGGAGCTTCCGGCGTCGGACGATGACGAGGCTGGTGAGTCGGAGGATGAGACGGACGTGTCGGAGCCCGATTCTATGGATACTGCGCCAGAAGAACCTGCCTCTACCTAGCTTCAGGAGATCCCCTCGTGTCCACGACTTCCTCGCACGCGATTCCCCTGCTTGTTATCGTCGGGCCTACGGCTGTGGGCAAGAGCGCGCTGGCGGTGCGGCTGGCCGAGCGGTTTGGCGGCGAGATCGTCAACGCGGACAGCCGGCAGGTGTACCGGGG
>JAPPNT010000005.1 GCA_028873745.1 Chloroflexota bacterium
CCCCTGAGCCGGATGCGGCAGGCCATCGCGCGGCTGACGGCCCGCAGCAAGAGTGAGATACCGCACTTCTACATGGCCATAGAGGTCTTGGCGGACCCGGCGCTGGCGCTGCGGAGCGAGGTCAACCCCAGGCTGCAGGCGCAGAACGTACGCATCAGCGTCCACGACATGGTGGTCAAGGCGTGCGCACTGGCACTGCAGAAGCACCCGACACTGAACTCGAGCTTCAAGGGCGACGCGCTGGAGTACCACTCGTCCGTGAACGTCGGCGTGGTCATTGACATGGACCAGGAGGGAATCATCGTCCCGGCGCTGCTGGACTGCCAGGACAAGTCGATCCTGCAGCTCTCGACGGAGGGGCGCGACCTGGTGCGGCGAGCGAAGGAGAACGCGCTGCGGCCGGAGGAGCTCACAGGCGGGACGTTCAGCATCAGCAACCTCGGCAGCTTGGGCGTAAGCACGTTCTCAGCGGTGGTGCATCCGCCGAACGCGGCCATCCTCGCCGTCGGCGCCATCCGAAAAGAGCCGGTGGTCCGCGGCGACGAGATCGTCGTGGGGCAGATGATGAACCTGACCGTCTCCGTCGACCACCGCATCGAGGACGGGGTGGCGGCAGCCAAGTTCCTCGGCGAGCTGAAGCGGCTGCTGGAGCATCCGCAGGAGCTGCTGCCGGAGGAACTGCAGTAGCGAGAGCCAAATCCGTTCGCCCTGAGCTTGTCGAAGGGTCCACCGGACGGATTTGGCCCGGTAGACGCACACAATACAAACCAAACTGGAGGTGACCCTTGGCCCGCATGATGGGAGGCAGGGCAGTGATCGAGTCCCTGATGGCGCAGGGGGTGGACACCGCCTTTGGCATCATCTCCGTGCACATGATGTCCGTGTACGACGCTCTCTACGACTTTCAGGACAAGTTCCGCTTCATCAGCGCCCGCCACGAGCAAGCCACCGCGTACGAGGCCGACGGCTACGCACGGGCGACGGGGAAGCCGGGCGTCTGCTTCACGAGCACGGGGCCCGGCGCGGCGAACACGCTCGGCGCCCTTGGTGAGGCGTGGTCGGCGTCGTCGCCGGTGCTGCAGGTGACGAGCAACGTCGACCTGGCGCTGGTGGACAAGGGCCTCGGCTTCCTGCACGAGCCGTACAAGCAGCAGCAGATGTTCGAGTCGGTCACGCGTTGGACGGCGATGCCGCGTACGCACCAGGAGATCCCGCAGACGCTGCTGGACGCCTTCACGCGCTTCGACACGCAGCGGCCGGGGCCCATCGAGATCGAGGTGCCGACGGACATCCTCCACTCGGAGGCGGACGTTGAGGTGCTGGGGCGGCGCGAGAACGCCAAGCCCGCGCCGGACCCGTCGGCCATCGAGCGGGCGGCGGAGGCGCTTGCGGGCCGAAAGCGCATCGCCATCTGGGCCGGCGGCGGTGTGATCTCAGCCGATGCGTCGGCGCAGCTCACAGCGCTGGCCGAGCGGCTTGGTGCGGTCGTCGTGACCACGTACGGCGGCAAGGGCGCATTCCCGGCGGACCACCCGCAGTACGCAGGCGTGACGTGGGGCGGGCGCGGGCCGTACGGGCCCAACCCCATCCAGAAGTACCTGCCGGACGCCGACGCCGTCGTCATTGTGGGCAGCCGAATGCCGTACCACATGACGAAGATGGTGGGCATCCAGCTGCCGGAGACCGTCGTGCAGCTCGACATTGACGGTGACGAGCTGGGCAAGAACTACCCGGTCACGGCGGGCGTGGCGGGTGACGCCGCGCTGGCGTTGGAACAGCTTATCGCGGCGCTGCCGGGCTCGGCGGGCGGCGGCGATGGAGCGGGCGAGGCAACGGAGCTGCGGCGGCAGGTGCGCGAGGCGTTCGCCGCGAGCGAGCCGAACCAGCAGCGGACACTGGACGCCGTGCGGCGCGTCATCCCCCGGGATGCCATCGTCGTAGCGGACGCGACTCTGCCGGCCTACTCGGCGGTGCAGGCGTTCCCGGTGTACGAGCCGCGGACGTACATGGGCCCGCACGGGTGGGCCGACATCGGCTTCGGGTTCCCGGCGTCGCTTGGGGCGGCCGTTGGGCGTCCGGACGTGCCGGTGGTGCTGTTCAGCGGCGACGGCGGGTTCCAGCTCAACCTGCAGGAACTGGGCACGGCCGCGCAGTACGACATCCCGCTGACGGCCATAGTGTGGAACAACAGCTCCTGGGGCGTGCTGCGGGGGCAGCAGCGGACACTGTTCAAGGAGAGGTACATGGCGTCCGATCTGGTGAACCCGGACTTCGTGCGGCTTGCCGAGTCGTACGGGCTGCCCGCGACACGCGTCGGCACGCTAGCGGAGCTGGAGACGACGCTGGACGCGGCCATCAAGAGCCGGGGCTTCCACCTGATAGACGTGTCAATGCCGGAGGACTTTGCCGGGTTCCGGTAGGGCTAGATGCCCATGATGCTGTAGCCGGCGTCGACGTGCAGCACCGTCCCGGTAACGCCGGACGAGAGGTCGCTGCACAGGAACAGGGCGGCTCCACCCACGTCTTCGTGCGTGATGTTGCGCGCCATAGGCGCCCGCTCCTGGTGGATGCGCTTCATGTCCCGGTAGCCTGAGATGACCCTCGACGAGAGCGTGTCCAGCGGGCCCGCGGAGATGGCGTTCACGCGAATGCCAGCCGGGCCGTACTCGGCGGCGAGCTGCTTCACCGAGTTCTCCAGTGCCGCCTTGGCGACGCCCATGACGTTGTAGCCCGGAAAGACCTTCTCCGCAGCGAGGAAGGTCATCGCGATGACGGCCCCGCCGTCGGTCATCAGGGGCGCGGCGTGGCGCACCATCGGGATGAGCGAGAATGCGCTGACGTCGAGGGCAAGGCGGAATCCTTCGCGGTCCGTCTTGGAGAACTCGCCCCCCAGGTCCTCGCGGTTGGCGAAGGCGATGCTGTGCACCACGATGGAGAGGGCGCCGAGAGAGTCGCCGACCTCCCGGAAAAGTCGCGCAACTTCCTCGTCAACGGACATGTCGCACTGGTAGAGCCGCGCATCGCCTAACTCACCGGCGAGGGCTTGCACAGGCTCCTTGAGGCGCTCGTTCTGGTAGGCGAGGGCGACGTTGGCTCCCGCCTCATGAAGCGCTCTGGCAATCGCCCACGCAATGCTGCGCTGGTTGGCGACGCCAAAAACGAGGGCGTTCTTGCCGGTGAGGTCGATAGAGTACATGGATCCTCCATGGAGCGGGATTTCCGGGCTTGCGCCTGAAAGGATAGCACACGCGGGGGGAGGAAACGCACGGGCGATTGCCGGAGCCCGCCTACGGTTCGCCCGAGATAACGACGTCGGCGCGCTCCTTCACGCGCATGCGGTCGATGTACCAGTCGAAGCCGACGGCCCAGCGCTCGACCCAAATGGGGTTGTCCGGCCGCTTCGCCAGCCGAGCCAACCGCTCGCCGGGCGGTACGTCGACGTAGACCGTGAGGTCGTACACGTCCATGAGCTCCGGGCGCATGGAGTAGAGGCCGTCGATGAATACGACG
>JAPPNT010000247.1 GCA_028873745.1 Chloroflexota bacterium
CCCACTTCGAGGTGTACAGCCGGGGCAGGGACGACGAGGACTGGACGCTCCACGCCGAGGGGGACCTGTCGCCGGGCGCGGCCCCGCGCGGAAGCAACGAGCGGGTGCAGCTTGAGGCGCTGGCGGACGGTATGGAGCCCCAGGACATCGGCGCGTACTACCGGGCCAAGGCGGCCAGCGGCATCGACTTCGGGCCGTCCTTCCGCACCGTCGAGAGCCTGTGGTGCGAGGGGCTGGAGGCCGTCGGCGAGGTGGCGCTGCAGGGCGCGGCGGACGGGCAGGTGGACGGCATTCACCCGCTGCTGCTCGACGGCTGCTTCCAGGTGCTCTCGGCGACCCGGACGCTGTCGGGCATCGGCGTGGACGCGACGTACCTCCCCTTCGCGTGGGAGCGGCTGTGGCTGAACGGCCCGCTGCCCGAGCGGCTGGTGTGCCACGCACGGCTGCGGGAGCCGGCGCAAACCGAGGGGCAGGACGGCGGGGCGGCGCCGACGCCCGAGACGCTCACGGGGGATATGTGGCTCTACTCGGCCGAGGGGTTTGTGCTCGGCGGGTTGACGGGCTTCACACTGAAGCGCGCCACGCGCGCGGCGCTGCTGGCGTCCACCGAGGACCTGCAGGAGCTGCTGTACGAGACGGTCTGGCGCGAGCGACCCCTCGAGGGTCGGCGCCTCGCCGCGGACGGCCTGACGAGCCCCTCGGAAGTAGCCGCCAACACCGGCACCTACGCCGAGTACATCTCCCGCGAGGGCGTTGAGACCGCCGACGGGTGGGCGGTGCTGGGCGACCTCGAGCGGCTGTCGCGCTCGTACGCGCTGGCGGCCCTGGAGCGGCTCGGCTGGGAGCGCGAGGCGGGCGCGGCCGTGGATCCGGGCGCGCTGCGGGAGGCGCTGGGCGTCATCCCGGAGCACGCCAAGTTGCTGGAGCGGATGCTGCGGCTGCTCTCGGACGGCGGCGTTCTATCGAAGTCGGCGGCCGGCGAGTACAACGTCGTCGTGGGCGCGGGGGACGCGCTGCCGGACGAGGCGCTCGCCGACAGCGAGGCCTTCGCCGACTGGATGGCCGAGCGGTATCCCCACGGACTCGGCGAGCTGGGCATGCTCAGGCGGAGCGGCGGCGCGCTGGCCGAGGTGCTGCGCGGCGAGGTTGACCCGCTCTCAATCATGTTCGCCAGCGAGGGCCCCGGCGCGACGGAGTTCTACTCGGACGCGCCGTCGTCGCGGGCGTCCAACCGCATCCTGGGCGACGCGGTGGCCGCGGCAGTCGCGAATTGGCCGGAGGGGCGCCGGATGCGCATCCTGGAGGTGGGCGCGGGCACGGGCGCCGGAACGGCGTCGGTGCTGCCGGAGCTGCCCGCGGGCAACTTCGACTACATCTACACCGACATCTCGGCCGGCTTCTTCGCCGAGGCCGAGGCCCGGTTCATGGGCTCCGGCCACGCCATCGAGTACCGCCCGCTCAACATCGAACGGGATCCGGCGGGGCAGGGCTTCAACCTGCACGCCTACGACATGGTCATCGCGGTCAACGTCCTGCACGCCACCCGCAGCCTGACCGAGACGCTGGGGCACTGCTTGGACCTGCTGGCGCCGTCGGGGCAGCTCTTGGCGATGGAGAGCCTGAAGGGACGCGGCTGGCAGGACATGACCTTTGGACAGCTCGACGGGTGGTGGCGCTACTCGGACGACTACCGGCCCAACCACGCGCTGGCGTCGCCGGATGTGTGGCAGCGGGCGCTGGCCGACACCGGCTACGTCGACTCCGCCGTGCTCGGCGGCGAGAGCTTTGGGGACGAGGGCCCGCTGGGGTCCGGCATCATCCTCGGGCAGGCGCGGGCCACGGTCTCGTGGCCCGCGGGCGTCTGGCTCGTGGCCGGCGACGACGCCCACGCAGCCGAGATCGCCGAGGGGCTGGCCGCGCTGGACCAGACCGTCGTCACGGCGGACGCCGTGGACAGGGCGTCGTGGCGGGAGGCGCTGGAGTCACTGCCCACGGACGCGCCGCTGCGGGGCGTCGTGCACTGCTACGCGCTCGCCGGACACGGCCGCCACGCAACAACGGCCGAGGTCGCCGAGGACGCTCGGCGGGCCGGGGCGAGCGCACTCGCGCTGGTGCAGGCCATGCAGGACGCCGACGTCACCCCCGCGCTCGGGACGTGGTTCCTCACGAGGGGCGCACAGGCGCTGGACCGCGACTACATGCGCGAGAGCATCGGCGAGCTTGCCGGCGCGACGCTGTGGGGCTTCGGCAAGGCGATGGCGCGCGAGGTGGGCTCCCTGCAGCCGCGGATGGTCGACCTGGACCCCGACACGCCGACGCCCATCGACACGGTGGTCGACGCGCTGATGTTCCCCGACGGCGAGACGCACGTGGCGTACCGCTCCGGCAGCCGCATGGCCACGCGGCTGGTGCGGCGGGGCGACGGGCGCAGTCACATGGCCATGCCCGACGACCGCGAGTGGCGGCTGGTCCCCTCGGCGGGCGAGGGGCTGGCGGGGCTGCACGCGGAGCCGGCGCCCCTGCGGCCGCTGGAGGACGGCGAGGTCCGCGTCGCGGTCGAGGCGGCGGGCCTCAACTTCTCCGACGTGCTCATCAGCGTCGGGGCAGTGGAGCTGGACCCGCAGCTGGGCGACGAGTTCTGCGGCCGCATCACGGAGATGGGGCCAGGCGTCACCGAGTTCAACGTCGGCGACCGCGTGCTGGGACTCGGCATCGGCACGTTCCGGCCGGAGGTGGTGACGCGCGCCGCCATGGTCGCGCCCGCGCCCGACGGGATGCCCGCGGCGGCGCTGGCGACGTTCCCAACGTCGTTCGTGTCGGCGGAGATTGCGTTCCAGATGTCCGGGCTGCACGCGGGCGACCGCGTCCTCATCCACACCGCCTCGGGCGGCGTCGGGCTGGCGGCGATCCAGCTCGTGCGGGCGGCGGGCGCGGAGGTCTTCGCGACCGCCAGCGGCCCAAAGCAGGCGTACCTGCGCTCGCTGGGCATCGAGCACGTCTTCGACAGCCGCACCACCGACTTCGGCGAGCAGGTGTTGCAGGCGACGGGAGGCGAGGGCGTCACCGTCGTGCTGAACAGTCTGACCGGCCCCGGCTTCATCGAGGCGAGCGTGGACTGCCTCGCCGGTGCGGGCCGGTTCGTGGAGATGGGCCGCCGCGACATCTGGACGGCGGAGCAGATGGCCGACGTCCGGCCGGACGTCTCCTACTCGGTGCTCGAAGTCGACCAGCTCAAGCGGCGTGAGCCCGCGACGGCGGGGGATTCGCTGCGCCGCGTCATGGCGCGCGTCGATACGGGCGAGCTCAAGCCGCTGGAATACACGCGCTGGCCCATGGCCGAGATCAGCGACGCCATGGAGTTCATGCGGTCTGCGCGGCACATCGGCAAGAACGTCATCGTCATGCCGCCGCTCATGGACGGGCGGCTGCGGGCCGACCGCAGCTACCTGGTCACGGGCGGACTCGGCGGCATCGGCATCGTGGTCGCGGGGTGGCTGGCGG
>JAPPNT010000171.1 GCA_028873745.1 Chloroflexota bacterium
AGACCTTCGAGCGGACGCATCGCTGGATGGTCGAGTGGGGCATCTTCGGCGACGACCAGGTCGGCAACGCAGAATATGAGGTCGCCGTCCACGCCTAGTACACCCCGACGCTGGAAACACCAAGGGCCCCGGCATGACCGGGGCCCTTGGTGTTTTTCCCGCCCGCTGGCGTGGGCCGTTGCGGTTCAAGTAGACTGCGCCCAACCAGCCGGGGCCAATGCAAAGGGGGAGGAGCTTTGACCATGGCAGACAAAGCAACAACGAGACTGCGCAACTCGATCAACGCCGAGAAGCTCCTTATCATGCCCGGCGGGTTCAGCCCGCTGGCCGCGAGGCTGTGCGAGTCGCTGGGATACGAGTCCTTCTTCCTGGCAGGCTCGCAGACGAACGCGCACATCTACGGGCAGCCGGACATTGGCCTGATCGGGCTGCAGGAGATGGCGGCGGCCGCCCGCAACATCGCGGCGGTGTCGTCGATCCCCGTGCTGGCGGACTCGGACACGGGCTTCGGGAACGCGGTCAGCGTCTTCCACGCCGTCGAGACGTACGTGCGCGCCGGTGCGGCAGGCCTGCACATTGAGGACCAGGAGTTTCCGAAGCTCTCGGGGACGGCAGCGGGCCGGCGCTGCATCTCGACCGAGGAGGCCGTCGGCAAATACAGGGCCGCCGTCACGGCGCGGGACGCCATCGACCCGGACTTCGTGGTCTGCGCGCGCTGCGACTTCATCGGCGCGGAGGGCGGCGACTTCGAGGGCGCCATCGAGCGGTGCCTGCGCTACCAGGAGGCGGGGGCCGACCTCATCTGGCTGAACAACGTCCAGCACAGGGAGCAGGTGCACGAGGCCGCTGAGCGCATCCCAGGCCCGGTCATGCCCACCTTCGGCGGCGCGCCGCCCGGGCCGACGCTGGAGGAGCTGCAGGAGTGGGGCGCCGCGGTCGCCATCTTCCCGGCAATGACGAGCTCCGTCGGCCTGCAGGCGGTGTGGGAGCTGATGAACGACTTCAAGGAGCGCGGGCTCGCGGCCCTGGACGAGCGCCGGCAGCAGGCGGCGGCGAGCCAGTGGGGCGCGGCGAACTTCCACAACTTCGTCTACCCCGGCGGCGCGCTGGTGCGGGACATCGAGGACAACTACCTGCCGTCCGACGTGCAGCGGGACTACGACAATACTTTCGGGAACTACGGGCGCCCACGCAGGGACTAGGCCAGTCCAATCCCGAACGTAGCGCCTTGCGCAATGCTATAATGGCAAGGCGGTCGTGATTTCTGTCACGCATGCCTGACACCCAGCATTTCGAGAGGTCTCACGCCATGACGCCCCGCCTCCTCACGTTGCGCTTCCCCTGGGTTGCCGCCGCCGTCGCCGTGCTGGCGCTTGCGGCCCTCGCCGCGTGCTCCGAGGACGCACCGACGGCTGATTGCGCCGACAGCGACGTGGAGTTCGCGTCAACGGACGGCGTGCCCCTCTGCGGCCGGCACTACGGAAACGGCGATGTGACCGTCGTGCTGGCGCACATGCGCCCGAGTGACCAGGAGAGCTGGCGGCCCTTCGCGGAGACGCTGGCGCGCGAGGGCTACGCGGCCTTCACCTTCAACTTCCGCGGCTACGAGCCGTCGGGCGGCGACAAGGAAATCGGCCTCATCGACTTCGACCTTGGCGGCGCGCTGGACTACCTCTCGACGCTGGGCGTCGACCGGCCCATCCTCGTCGGCGCGAGCATGGGCGGCACGGCAGCCGTCAAGGTGGCGGCCAACCGCGACGTGGGAGGCGTCATCGCCCTCTCCGCGCCCGCCGACATCGAGGGGCTGTCGGCGTCGGAGTACGTCGCCGCCGTGGACGAACCCAAGTACTTCATGGTCGCCGAGGACGACACCGTCGCACGACTGGACGGCGCCGCACTGTACGACGCCTCCTCCGAGCCCCGCTACTTCGAGGTGTTCACCGGCGGCGAGCACGGCTCGGACCTGGTCTACGGCCGGCACAGCGAGCTGGTGCAGGAGCGGATCCTGGATCTGTTGGAGCTGTTCACGCAATGAGCGGGCCGAACATCGGCATCATCAACTACGGGGCGGGCAACCTCCGCAGCGTCGCCAAGGCGCTGGAGAGCCTGGGCGCCAACGTGCTGGTGACCGCCGACCCCGCCGAGATCGCCGCCGCCGACGGCCTCGTGCTGCCGGGACAGGGTGCGTGCGACTCGGCGATGGTCGCGCTGGAGGCGGCGGAGCTCACGGAGTCCGTGAAGCAGGCCATCGCTGGCCAGAAGCCGTTCTTCGGCGTCTGCCTCGGCCTCCAGCTGCTGTTCGACTACACGGAAGAGGGCGGCGCCGAGTGCCTCGGCGTCATCCCGGGCCGCGTGCGGCGCTTCCCGCCGGGGCTGAAGGTTCCCCACATGGGCTGGAACACCGTCGAGCTCCTGCAGCCGGACCACCCGGTCTTTGCGGACGTGCCGCAGGGCAGCCATTTCTACTTCGTGCACAGCTACTACCCGGACCCGGCCTCGCCCGAGTCGACCGCCGCCGTGTCCGACTACGGCCTGCGGTTCTGCTGCGCCGTCGCGGAGGGCAACGTCGTGGCCACGCAGTTCCACCCGGAGAAGAGCGGGCCTGTTGGGCTGCGGCTTTATGGCAACTTCTTGCGTATGGTACAGTCTATGGCGTAACCTCTTGCACCACAGCGCTGGCACTATGGAGGTCGAGGTATGGGCAAGTTTCAGAAGGGTGACCTGGTCCAGGTCCCCGGCACCATCCGCGGGATCCAGGAGGAGGTCATCGGCCAGAAGGGCCGCGTGATCACGGAAGTCCCCGACCGCACGATGCCCTCGACGTACGGCGAGGGCGACCCGGTGTACCTGGTCCGCTTCGACGGCGTGCGGGACAGCTACTTCATCGAAGAGCACAACCTGGAATCGGCCTAGCCCCCGCGCATGAGCAGTCATTGGGCGATGGGGGCCCAACCCATGACAGGGGCGTTCCCGGCATGGACGTAATCCCGGCAATAGACCTGCGGGGAGGGCGTTGCGTCCGGCTTTACCAGGGCGACTACGACCAGGAAGAGGTCTATGGCACAGACCCGGTGGCCGTGGCGCTGCGGTGGCAGGAAGAGGGCGCATCGCTCATTCACGTCGTCGACCTCGACGGCGCGGCCTCTGGCGAGCCCGCCAACATGGACGCCATCCGCGCCATCGTGGCCGCCGCCAGCGTCCCGGTGGAGGTCGGCGGCGGCATCCGCGACCTCGAGACAGCCGAGACGCTGGCAGGGACGGGCGTGACCCGCCTCGTGTTCGGCACCTCCGCCGTGGAGGACCCGGACTTCGTTTCGGCGGCGCTGGAGCGGTTCGGGCCTAGCATGGTCGCCGTGTCCGTCGACGCGCGCGACGGCTGGGCGGCGCTGCGGGGCTGGAAGCAGCCCTCGCGGATGCGCGCGCTGGACCTGATGCGCCAGATGACGGGCCTGGGCGTGGAATGCCTGGAGTACACGGACAT
>JAPPNT010000124.1 GCA_028873745.1 Chloroflexota bacterium
ACGACCAGTACTACTGGCGGGTGACCAACTTCTTCCTGCCCGTCGTCACCATGCCGCCGCAGCCGACGACGTGGTTCGGGCACGCGTGGGTGCCGGTGGACGACGAGCACATGTCGTGCCTGGCGTTCACGTGGAACCCGAACGAGCCGCTGAACCAGCCCACCGGAACGTCCACGGGCAACATCCAGCTTGAGCGGGTGTCGATGACGATGCCGGACGGCTTCATCATCGACACGTGGCGGGACGAGCGGCAGGCGACGAACGACTACGGCATCGACCGGCAGCTGCAGAAGACGGGCAACTTCACGGGCATCGGGCCGCAGCGGACGCAGGACGTCATGGTGAACGAGACGCAGGGCTTCATCTCCGACCGGACGCGGGAGCACCTGGGCACAACGGACCTGGCGATCATCGCGGCGCGGCGGATGCTGCTACGGATGGCGCGGGAACTGCAGGAGGGCGTGGAGCCGACGGCGGTGCAGCAGGGCGACCTGTACCACGTCCGGGCGATCGACGTGGTGACGGAAGAGTCGACGCTGCCGGGGGTGCTGGAGCGGCACGTGGACATCGCGACGGCGACGGTGTAAGGGGCTGGACTAGACTCGGCTGACGAGAGCCGCCCCGTTTGTCCTGAGGGAACTCAGGGTGAGCGGGGCGGTTGCTATTTCAGCGCGTAGACGCCGTCTCCGGTGGCGACGCGGTTTTCTGCGAGGAGCTTGTCGAGGTGGCTTTGGACCTGCTCCGCGGCGATGGCTAGGCGGGTCTCCGGGATGTCCGTGTAGAGGGCGTCGCGGATCTGGAGGACGGTGCAGGGGCCGAGGGCGAGCTGGGAGAGCACCTGCTCCTCGCGCTGGCGGCGGTGTTCGATGAGCTCCTCCATGCGAGCGACGGGATCGAGGACGGGGCCGCCGTGGCCGGGGTAGATGACGCGGGGCTCGAACTCGCGGAGGGCGGCGACGGACTGGACGTAGAGGCGGAGGTCGCCCTCGCCGGGACGGACGAGGGTGGTCGAAACGCCGAGGACGGTGTCGGCGGAGAGGAGGGCGTGGCGCTCGCGGGCGAGGACGGCGACGCTGCCCATGGTGTGGCCGGGGGCGTGGATGACCTCAAGAGTGAGGCCACCGAGGTCAAAGGTCTCGCCGCCCTGGAGCTCCTCGTCGACGTATGCCTCGCCCTGGAAGCGCTCCTGCTCGATGGCGTCGCGGTCGTCGCGATGGGCGAGGATGGGGGCGCCGGTGTCGCGCGTGAGGCGGACGGCGCCGCCGGCGTGGTCGCGGTGGCGGTGGGTAACGAGGACGCCCATGACCGGCGGGCCGCCGGCCTGGCGGATGTAGTCCATGCGGGCGGCGTGGTCGTCGTCCTCATCGTAGCCGGAGTCGATGAGCATGGCGGCACGGGCGCCCTGGACGAGGTAGACGTTGGGCGAGGGCAGGCCGAAGGGCTGGCGGCCATGGGCCATCTGGTGGATGCCGCGCTCGAGTTCCACAGCGGCTCCCTAGCGCGGCGAGGTCTCGGGCGTGGTGCCGTAGAGGGTTCGGACGACGGCCTGGATCTCCTTGGCGGCCTCAACGCCCTGACGCGCGCCGACGAGGTAGTGGGCGTTGTAGACGTGGTTGCGCACCTCCTTGAGGCGCTGGGTCATCTCCTTCGACTCGTTGCCGCGGACGGCGAAGTTCACCTGAGCGTCGGCCTCGCGCCAGACGAGGTTCATCTCGATCTCGCGGGTGAAGTACTCCTCCTCGCCCTGGCTGGACGCGAGGCGGCCGATGAAGTCCAGCAGCGTGTCCGCCGCGAGATCCTCGATCACGGCGATGGGGTCCGTGTCATACCAGCTGAAGTAAATCCCGCCCATGTCGTCCTCTCGCGATTTGCGTCAGTGTACCAGAGCCGCGCGATTTGCGTTCAATCCCGCCGGTTGAGCATCTCGACCGCCCTGCGGTGGCTGGCCAGCAGGCCGGGCACCTGCGCGGGGTCTCCCCGGCCCCAGCCGCACTCGGTGGCTACGGAGAATACGGGCGCGCACCGCCGGGCGGCCGCGATTCGCTCGGCGTCGCCATCGGCGTCGTCGGGGTGAATCAGCCCGATGATGAGCTCCGTGCCCTCGGGAAGGGCCAGGTCCCGAAGGGGCTGGAAGAACACGCCGGCGTCGCGGTCGTTGGCCGCAGGGATGTGGATGAAATCGAGTCGGCGGGCCAGCCGTTCAATCGCGCCGTTGCTCAATTCCACCATTTGGCCCATGTCCTCGGGATTCGCAAAGGGCGCCCCGGGGGGCATGCCGTAGCAGATGTGGTAGCCCATTTCCACTGCCTCCGGCACCCTGTCTCCGAGCCGGGCCAGCATGTCAAACACCGGCGCCTTGTAGTCGTCGGGTCTTTGGGAGAAGTACCCGGCGAAGAGCATCACCTCCAGGCAAATGTCCCACTGGATGGATAGCCGTTCGTGGGGAATGGCGCCGCAGATGCCGTCGAGGGCTTCCAGCAGGGCGCGCTCATAGGCGGGCATGAAGGCATCTCGCGAAGCGGGACTTACGAACTGGTACGCCGGCGCCAAGGGAGTCGGGAGGGCGACCAAGAAACGTGTCGCGGCCGGGATGACACCCTCGTCCTGGAGACGGGAATACTCGGCGTAGGAAGCGACGGCCACGTCCGCATAGCCCGTCGGAAAGCGCAGGGCATCCGGGTCCGCCGAGGGCTTGAGCCGCAGCCAGGGCCTCATGCCCAGCATCACACGCTCCGCCTGATTCAGGCTGCGCACATCAATGTCCGGGTCTATCTCCATGTCCGGGTGGTTGCGCAACATGTCACGCTGGAATTCGGTCCACCTGAGGCGCTCGCCGGTCTCGCCGTCGGGGATGCGTCGCAGGTGCGGGCCAAGCTCGGTGCAGACGGCGCGGAAGACGGACTCGGTGTCGGCGAGCGGCACGGAGCCGACTAGGTGGGCGTAGCTGGCGGTGGCTGTCATGGTTTCGTCGTCCTCTGAGGCGGCAGGTGGGCGTAAGCATAGCGGAATCGGGCGGGACGCGCCATGCGGGGGTGGCGGGGACTTTCTTGATGAAGGCGGGTGCGGACGCGCCCCCGCGCGGGCCCGCTCCCTTGCGCGCGGGTGTATACTCGTGGCCACAGCTTGCCCACGGAATACTGAGGAGGCGTACGTTATGCTGACGCGTGAGGACAACGATCTCTTGACGCAAACGGGGCCGGGCACCCCGATGGGGGACCTGTTCCGGCGATTCTGGCAGCCCGTGCTGCTGGCCGAGGAGCTGCCGGAGCCCGATTGCCCGCCGGTGCGCATCAAGGTGCTGAGCGAGCAGCTTGTGGCGTTCCGGGACACCGACAACAACATCGGCGTGATCGACAACTACTGCCCGCACCGGCGCGCGAGCCTGTTCTTCGGCAGGAACGAGGAGTGCGGACTGCGCTGCGTGTACCACGGGTGGAAGTTCGACGTGAACGGCGACTGCGTCGACATGCCGT
>JAPPNT010000215.1 GCA_028873745.1 Chloroflexota bacterium
GGGGCAACCCTCCTCGGCGAGGGCGCGAACGGCGGGGGCCATGACCTCGGCCATCACTCGCTCGGCGAGCTCTGCGTTCCAGGCGAGGGGCGGGCTGTAGGCGCCCATGCCGCCGGTGTTCAGGCCAACATCGCCGTCGCCAATGCGCTTGTAGTCGCACGCGGCGAGCAACGGGCTGAGGTGGACGCCGTCAGTGAAGGTGAAGACGCTGATCTCCTGCCCCGTCAGGCACTCCTCGACGAGCACCTGCCGGCCGGCGTCGCCGAAGACGCGCTCCTCCATGGCTTCGCGCAGGGCGTCGAGGGCCTCGGCGGTGGTCTCGCAGACGCGGACGCCCTTGCCGGCGGCGAGGCCGTCGGCCTTGATGACGACGGGCGCGGGAGTGAGCGAAACGTACTCGCGGGCCTCGCCGTAGCTGGAGAAGACCTCGGCACGGCCCGTGGGAATGCCGGCACGCTCCATCAAGCGCTTGGCGAAGGCTTTCGAGGACTCGATGCGGGCGGCAGCCTGCGTGGGGCCGACGATGCGGAGGCCCTCGGCCTCGAAGCGGTCTACGACGCCGGCCTCGAGCGACATCTCAGGGCCGACGACGGTCAGGTCGATGGCGTGTGCGCGGGCGGCGGCGAGGAGGGCGTCGGCGTCGGTGGCCTTCGCGTCCACGTTGACGCCAAGCAGCACGGTGCCGGCGTTGCCGGGCGCGACATAAACCTCGGTGACGCGGGGGCTCGCCTTGAGCTTCCACGCGATGGCGTGCTCACGGGAGCCGTTGCCGATGACCATCACGCGCATGTGGCGGCTACTCCCACTCAATCGTGCCCGGCGGTTTGGAGGTGATGTCGTAGACGACGCGGTTGACCTCCGGGACCTCGTTGACGATGCGGCTGGATATTTTGGCGAGGACCTCGTAGGGGAGGCGCGCCCAGTCGGCGGTCATGGCGTCCTCGGACGTGACGGCGCGGATGGCGGCGAGGTAGCCGTAGGTGCGGTGGTCGCCCATGACGCCGACGCTGCGGGTGTCGGTCAGCACGGCGAAGCTCTGCCATAGCTGGCGGTAGAGGTTGGCTCCCTTGATCTCGTCCATGACGATCCAGTCGCAGGAGCGGAGGACTTCGAGCTTCTCGCGGGTGACCTCGCCGATGATGCGGATGGCGAGGCCGGGGCCGGGGAAGGGCTGCCGCAGCACGATCTCCTCGGGCAGGCCCAGGGCGAGGCCGACGTCACGGACCTCATCCTTGAACAGGTAGCGAAGGGGCTCGACGAGTGAGAGGCGCATGGCGGCGGGCAGCCCGCCGACGTTGTGGTGCGTCTTAATCTTGGCGGCCGCGCCCGTCTCGTGGGAGGTGCTCTCAATGACGTCCGGGTAGAGGGTGCCCTGGGCGAGGAAGGAGACGTCCTCGATCTCCTCGGCGACGTCCTCGAATACACGAATGAAGGTCTCGCCGATTTGCTTGCGCTTCTGCTCGGGGTCGACGACCCCGTCGAGCGCGTCGAGGAACTGGTCGGCGGCGTCGACGTGGATGAGGTTGATGGACATGGCACGCTTGAAGGTGCCGACGACGCGCTCGGCCTCCTCGCGGCGGAGCAGGCCGTTGTCGACGAAGATGCAGGTGAGCTGGTCGCCGATAGCGCGGTTGATGAGGGCGGCGGTGATGGCGGAGTCGACGCCGCCTGAGAGGGCGCAGATGACGCGGCCGTCGCCGACCTGGTCGCGAATGCGGGCGACGCTCTCGTCGATGAAGTTGCCGGGGGTCCAGAGGCCGCCGCAGCCGCAGACATCGTAGAGGAAGTTCTGGATGAGCTGCGCGCCGGAGGGCGTGTGGACCACCTCCGGGTGGAACTGCAGGCCGATGACGCCGGCGTCGTTGCCCATCATGGCGACGGGGGAGTTCTCCGTGTAGCCGAGGCAACTGAAGCCGGGCGGCATGACGGTGACCTTGTCGCCGTGGCTCATCCACACAGGCATGGACGAGTCCATGCCCTCGAACAGGGCGTGGCCGGTCGCGTTCTGGTGCACGACGGCGTGGCCGTACTCGCGGAGCAGGCCGGGCTCGACGGCGCCGCCGAGGGAATGGGCGAGGAGCTGCATGCCGTAGCAGATGCCGAGGACGGGGAGGCCGCTGTCGAGGACATAAGCGGGGAGCTGGGGCGCGCCGTCCTCGAATACGCTGGCGGGGCCGCCGGAAAGGATGAAGCCCCTGACGTTCAGGCGCTCGAGGGCCTCACGGGGCGCGTTGTGGGGGAAGATCTCGCAATAGACGTGGGCCTCGCGGACGCGGCGGGCGATGAGGCGGCTGAACTGGGAGCCGAAGTCGAGGACGACGATGGCCTCGTCGCCGCCCTTGGGCGTCTCGCCGGGGACGGTGGTCTGCCCGAGCTTTTCCTCTGCGATTTCCAGGTAGGTTGAGACCTCGACGTCGCCGGTGGTGGCGACCCTGCGGCTCGTGGGCCCCGGCCTCGTGCTCACAGAACCCCCTTAGCGAAAATCGGCATGGAGTGTGGAAAAAGCGTAGCACCGCGCTCCGCGCTCCGTCTACGCGCTGTGCGACCATTTTCAGCGATTGCGGGGGCGGGGTGAAAGTGCGGTTTTGCGCGAGTTTGGGCATTCTTCCGCCATGAGCCCTAACAATCGGCGCGGCGCGAGGTGCTATACTCAGGGTGCCTTCAATTCAGATACGAAAGCGAGGCATCGTGACGTCACACTCAGCTACGACCGATATCGCCGCCGCGGTGGAGACGCTGCGGGCCGGGAGGCTCGTCGCGTACCCGACGGACACGCTGTACGGGCTGGGCGCGGACGCGCTGAACGAGGCCGCCGTCGAGCGCGTGTTCGAGGCGAAAGGGCGTCCGCAGGGGATGCCGCTGCCGCTGCTGATCTCGGACGCCGAGCAGCTCTCGATGGTGGCGGCAAGCGTGCCCGACGCGGCGCTCGTGCTGGCGGAGGCGTTCTGGCCGGGCGGGCTGACGCTGGTGCTGCCGGTGTCGGACGCGGTGCCGCCGCTGGTGACCGCTCGCGGGTGGAAGGTGGCCGTGCGGCTGCCGGACCACCCCGTACCGCGCTCGCTGGCCGAGGGGCTGGGCAGGCCGATCACGGGCACGAGCGCGAACCGCAGCGGCGGGCCGGAGCCTCGCACGGCGGCGGGCGTCCGCGAGGAGCTGGGCGAGGCGGTGGACATCGTGCTGGACATGGGGCCGTCGCCGGCGGGACGCTCGTCGACGGTGCTGGACGTGACGACGGAGCAGCCTCGCATCCTTCGGCTGGGCGCGGTGTCGCAGGAGGAGATCGAGCGGGCGCTGGGGGCGCCAGTCGCGTGGGAGGCGAGCGCATGAGCGCGCCGGAGCTGCTCAACCGACACGCGGCGGCAATCGAGGCCGCATTGCGCACTGCGATTGAGACGCGCACTGACCAGCTCTACCGCATGATGGAATATCAGCTCGGGTGGGTGGACGAGCAGGGCGCGCCGCTGTCCACCGC
>JAPPNT010000042.1 GCA_028873745.1 Chloroflexota bacterium
GCTCGTTGGGCTCATAACCCAAAGGTCGGAGGTTCGAATCCTCCCCCCGCTACCAGGTCGGCACAACAAAGAGGCGCCCCTCACGCGGGGCGCCTCTTTTGGCTCGAATCTCCCGTTCACCCTGAGCTTGTCGAAGGGTCGCCCTGACCCCGTCCTGAGGCTCTCGAAGGGGCCTGTCGAAGGGCGCCGCCAGTCGCAACTACCCCCACAGCTCCGCGCTCGCGATGCGCGCGCCCTCGGACATCGCCCGGAACTTCTCCCAGCACACCTTCGCGTGCCCGACGCGCGACCCGATGCCGCAGTCCGTCCCCGCCATGAGGCTCTCCTTGCCCACCACGCTCGCGTACCGCACCAGCCGCTGCGCCACCAGTTGCGGGTGCTCGATGAAGTCGCTCGCATGGCCGATGACGCCGGGGATAAGCACCTTGCCGTCCGGCAGCTTGACGTCCCGCCACACGGACCACTCGTGCTCGTGCGCCGGGTTCGACGCCTCGATGGAATACCCGACGGCCTTCACCTTCAGGATCAGGTCAGCAATGTCTTCCAGAGGGATGTCGTACTTGTGCGGGCCCTTGTAGCTGCCCCAGCAGGTGTGGAAGCGCACCATCTCCTCCGGGATGTCCCCAATGGCGTGGTTCAGCGCCTCGATGCGCAGGTCGGCGAACTTCCGGTACTCCTCCACGCTCATGTCCGGGTTCATCTGCCACCCGTCCGGCAGGTCCGGGTCGTCGATCTGCAGCAGGAACCCCGCGTCCACGATGGCCTTGTATTCCTCGTGCAGCGCGTCCGCCAGCGCGAAGAGGAACGCCTCGTCCGAGGGGTAGTACTCGTTGGCGAGCCAGTGCTCCATCGTGCCGGGCGTCACCGCCGGCAGGAACGCCTCCTCCGGCGAGTACCCGGCCAGCCCCGCCTTGAAGTTCTCGATGTCCGTCCTGATCGCCGCCTGGCCCGAGTACGAGAGCGGGCCCACGCAGAAGAAGGACGGGTTGGAGCCGGTCCCCGTGAACCCTGCCCGCCCGGCAAAGTACCCCGAGAACTCGTGCATGTCACGGCCATTGATGCCCGGCGGCGCCTCGCCCTCCTTGGGCGTGCGCTGCTCGATGCCGCTCATCCGCTCGCTGATGTAGCTGGTGAACGTGACCTTGCTCACCTCGCCGTCATTCACGCTGTCGATGCCCGTCTCGATCTGAAACCCGACGTTCTCCGCGATGACCGTGCGGAGCTTGTCGGTCAGGAAGGGCTCGTCCACGTACTCGCCGCGGCTCTTGGCGAGCACCATGCTGAAGAGCTCCTGCGGCCTCGGCAGCGTGCCGGCATGCATTGTCCGAATGCGGTCTGTGCTGCGAATCATGCCTTCCTCCTCGGTGGGCGCAGGCCCACCCTTCAAGTTCGCTGGAATGCTTGCTGAACGTACAACGGCCACGGCCTAGCCGCAAGCCCGGCCAGAGTATACTCGGTATTCTGACGGCCCCGTCAACGAGGGCGTTTCCCTCGCGGAGCGGCAGGCAAACCGCGAACCGCCGCTCGCCCGTTCGTGCTGAGGGAAATCGAAGCATGAACGGGCGCGTCTCCTACCCCCACAGCTCCGCGCTCGCGATGCGCGCCCCTTCCGACATCGCCCGGAACTTCTGCCAGCACACCTTGGGGTGGCCCACGCGAGCCCCAATGCCGCAGTCCGTCCCCGCCATCAGGTTCTCCTTGCCCACGAGGTCCGCGTAGCGCAGCAGCCGCTGCGCGACGAGCTGCGGGTGTTCGATGAAGTCGCTCGCGTGGCCGACGACGCCCGGGATGAGCACCTTGCCGTCCGGCAGCTTCACGTCGCGCCACACCGTCCACTCATGCTCGTGCACGACGTTGGACGCCTCGATGGAGTAACCCACCGCCTTCACCTTCAGGATCAGGTCGACAATATCCGCCAGCGGGATGTCGTAGAGGTGCGGCCCCTTGTAGCTCCCCCAGCACGTATGGAAGCGGATGCTCTCCTCCGGAATGTCGCGGAGGGCATGGTTCAGCGCGTCGATGCGCAGCTCCGCGAACTTCCTGTACTCCGCGACGGTCATGTCGGGGAACATCTGCCAGGCGTCGGGCAGGTCGGGGTCGTCGATCTGCAGCAGGAAGCCCGCATCGACGATGCCCTTGTACTCCTCGTGCAGCGCGTCGGCCAGCGCAAAGAGGAAGGCCTCGTCAGTCGGATAGTATTCGTTGGCGAGCCAGTGCTCGATCGTGCCCGGCGTGGCAGCGGGGAGGAACGTCTCCTCCGGCGAGTACCCCTCCAGTCCGGCGTTGAAGATGTCGATGTCCGCCTGAAGGGCAGCGGCGCCCGTGTAGGTGAGCGGCCCCACGACGAAGTGGGCGGGGTTGGAGCCGGCGCCCGTGAACCCCGGCTTGCCGTCGAAGTAGCCGGGAAACTCCTGCTCGTCCCGGCCGTTGACGCCGTACGGCGCCGCGCCCTCCTTCGGTCTCCGCATTTCGATGCCGCCCAGCCGCTCGCCGATGTAGTGGGTGAAGGAGAACTTGGCCACCTCGCCGTCGCCCACGCTGTCGATGCCGGTCTCGATCTGCAGGCCGACGTTCTCCCTGACGACCTCCCTGACCAGCTGCGACAGTGCGGCCTCGTCAACCTGCCGGCCCAGCATCTTGGCCAGTGTCATGTTGAAGAGCTCCTGCGGCCTGGGCAGGGTGCCTGCGTGCATAACGCGGATGCGGTCTGTGCTGCGGATCATGCTGTCCTCCCTGGTGGGCGCGCGCCCAAAGTCGGATTTGCGAGGGGACGCGGGTCAGAAGGTACAACGGCCTAGGCAGTGCCGCAACCCCGGCTGACCTTTCGGGTGCTTCGGCCCGCCAGGCTATGCCGAGGCCCCAAACCTCACCACTCCCGGTCCCGGGGCCGGTTCTCCGCCGCGATGGCGCGCAGCCTGCCCACGAAGTTGTCGGCCCCCCACGACGGCAGCCGCCACAGCTCCTGCTCCCTCTCGGAGATGCGCGGCGAGACTACCTGGTGCCCCACCAGCTTGCCCCTCGCGCCCATCAGCAGCGCGAACAACCCCGCCACGATTGCGAGCCACGCCGTGAACGGCGCCAGCGTGAGCGCCAGCACCGCACCGCTGACAACGAGCACGACGCCCACCACCATGATGCGGTGGTCGGTGACGTGGATCCGCTCCACCCCCGTCATGCCAATGCGAGGCAACTCCCGGAACGAGCCGTCCCCGTCGTCGCTGCGCAGCAGGCGCAGGTTGGTCAGGTAGAACGGCGGATGCTGCAGCTCAATCCGCTCGTCGACCTGAAGGTGGTCATGCACGCTCATCGATGCCTCTCAAAGAGGGTTGCAGGACGGCTTCGCGGCAGCCCGGCCCGTTCGCCCTGAGGTTCTCGAAGGGTCTCACGAACGGACTGGGGCAGCATGCGCGTAAGTCTCCATCAGCGCTAG
>JAPPNT010000176.1 GCA_028873745.1 Chloroflexota bacterium
ATCGTCACCACAACTGCGACGACGCTGCGCGACGTGATCCCTATCGTCGTCATCCTCGTCTTCTTCCAGGTCGTGGTACTCCGCCGCCGCCTGCCCAACATGCGCGCCATTGTTTCCGGCTCCGTCATGGTGTTGCTGGGCCTGGCCCTCTTCCTCATCGGCCTCGAAGAGGCCCTCTTCCCCATCGGCGAGACCATGGCGAAGCAGCTCGTCGAGGCCAGCACCGAGGGCGCCGAAGTCCTGGCAGGCGTCGTGCGATGGGAGGACTACTGGCTCATCTACTGCTTCGCCGCGGCCATCGGCTTCGCGACTACCGTGGCGGAGCCGTCGCTCATCGCCGTGGCACTCAAGGCCGAGGAGGTCTCGGCGGGCGCCGTGAACGCGCTCGGGCTCCGCATCGCAGTCGCCGTTGGCGTCGCGGCGGGCGTCTCGCTGGGCTGCTTCCGCATCGTGACGGGCACGCCGCTGCCGTGGTACATCGTCGTCGCGTACGTCATCGTCATCATCCAGACGTATCTCAGCAACCGCACCATCATCCCGCTGGCTTACGACAGCGGCGGCGTGACGACGTCGACCGTTACGGTGCCGGTGGTGACCGCATTGGGCCTCGGCCTCGCCGCGAGCGTACCCGGCCGCAGCCCCCTGATCGATGGCTTTGGTCTCATCGCGTTTGCCAGCGTATTTCCCATCATGTCTGTGTTGGGCTATGCAATAATTGCGGATAAGGTGGAGCGCTGGCGCAAGAGAAGGCAGCGAAAGGAGGTCCGGTCATGAAGCTGTCATTGGTTGTTGCCATGGTTGACGATGACAAGACCGAGGCCGTCATTGAGGCCGCCCGGGCCTCCGGGGCCACCGGCGCGACCATCATCAAGAGCGTTAGGGGAGAGGGCCTGCAGCCTGGCCGGACGTTCTTCGGCCTGAGGTTTGGCGTGGCCCGGGACGTGCTTCTCTTCCTTGTGACGGAGCCGCGGGCCCGCGAAATCCTCGAGCGGATCCGCGACGCCGGACAAATGGAGTCGGAAGAGGGCGCCGGAATTGCAATCCAGCTGGCGATTGAGGACGCCGTGGGGTTGAACTCCCAGATGACTGCCCTGTTGGCAGAATTGGAGGCCGCACTATGACCCAGCAGAACACTGTACGGATTTCCGATCTCATGGTGTCCGGTGTCAAGACCATCGACGGCCTCGCCACTGTGGCCCAGGCCATGGCTGCCATGAAGGAGTACAACGTGAGCTCACTCGTGGTCGACCGCCGCAACAGCGACGACGAACTCGGCGTGATCACGGTCACCGACATCGCTCGTGAGGTCGTCGCCACCAACCGGGCCGCGGAGCGCGTCAACGTCTACGAGATCATGTCCAAGCCGGTGTTGACTGTCCGCGGGCAGATGCAGGCCCGCTACGCGGCGCGCCTGCTCGTGCACTTCGGCGTTTCGCGCACACTGGTCGTTGACGACGCCGGCAACCCGATGGGCATAGTCACCCTGCGTGACATGGTCATGGGCCTGGCGCCAGCCCAGTAGGCGGACCAGCCGCTGGCATCACAACGGTGTTGAACTTTAGGGGTGGCCGGATTCAGCAGCCGTACGCCGCTGCGTTGCCCGGCCACCCGCCCGTTCTGCCCTACTCGTACGTCCAGGTGTCGAAGAGGTCGTTGGCGCGCACGCCGTCCTCGTCGACGATCTCCCCGTTCGTGCCGAAGCCGAAGAAGGCAATCTGGTGCTCACCGGCTACCAGCGTGGGCCGTCCCTCCGCCGCCGCGTCGAAGACGAGCGTGTTCGTGCCGCTTCCGCTCAGCAGGGGCAGCTCCCAGCCGCCGGTCGAGGGTTCCAGCACGTAGAGGATGACCTCACCCTCCGCCAGCACGGGCTTGCTGAACTGCACCTCGACGTTGCCCTCGGCGTTGCGCGAGAGCCCGACCACCGTCGCCGGTTCCTGCGTACCGCCGGACATCGCGCCCGGCGGAAGCTCCATGAAGTTGGCCGGCGCCTCGATGCTCAGCGCCTCGCCGAATCCGAGGTACCGGATCGTGAACAGGTCGCGTGACTGGCCGTCCGTCCCCTCGATGGTGACGCGCACTTCCCGCGTGAGGAAATCGTCCGCGCCCACGACGCGCGTCAGCCCCTGCTCCATCAACCCGAACATCGCGGCTTCTTCGCCGAGGTCTGCCCCCTCGGAGACGAGCACGTAGCCCTTCCCGCCGTCGTCCAGGTCGATCACTTCCTCGAGCGTGGTCGGTATGTCCTGCGGCAGGTACAGCATGCCGATGAACTGCAATGGGGCAAGGGACTGGTTGTCTTCAGGCGCTCCCTTGAACCACAGCTGAGTCGCCGGGTCCTGCGTGTAGAAGTCCTGGCCGATGAGGACTCCCTTGGACTGGATCTGCTCGCCCGCGGGCCCAATCGTCAGCGTGAAGCTCGTTCTGTCGGGCAGGACCACGTCGCCCGAAAGCATCATGCCGAGCCCGCCCGGCGGAGCGCCCTCGATCGGAAATGCCGCGAAGAGGTCGAATTCCCCGTCGAATGAGAAGCTCTGGAATCCCTGCATTGCCTCGCGGTTGCAGGAAATCACTGTGTCTGCGTCCGTGAGCGCACCCCCGGCCGCGCATTCAGCCGAGAGCGACTTGTCCTCGGTCATCGTCGCGTCATCGGTGGACGTCGGGGCGGTAGCCGGCTCCGCCGGTGCAGGCGCTGCCGGCTCTGTCACCGGCGCAGGCGCAACGGGTTCGACTGTTTCAGCTTCGTTCCCGCAGGCCCAGAAGGGGATGGCGCCAAGCGCCAACACGAGCAAGAGGGCAAGGAGTATCACCGATTTCATATCTACCTCCTTCACGCTGTCACCAACCGGTACTGCAGCCCCTCACTTCCGCCACCACCACCGCTCGAAAGTCGAGACCCCAGCTCTCTTCCGGGGGTCACCCGCCCGATTCTCGGGCCGCCTGCGGACCCCACCTACAAATATTGTCCGCAAGCCCAATACATTTAGGCAAGGTATTTCGCAGAATTGCCCCAACGAACGACGAGGTCTGGGGTCTGGCCGCCATCTCTTCGTACCCCCCTGCGGCGATTCCCAATCGACCCTCCTTCGGGCGAAGGTCCCAAACGCACGCTGACGCCCCCATTCGGAATGAGGACGCCAGCGTGGAGAGGTGGGACCTCATGTAGTTGGGCCGCAGGAGCGGCTAGTAGTCAAAGTCCCTGTTGTGGAGCCGGGCTCGGACCGCCACTAGTGCGGCAGCCGCGCATCCAAGCGCCGCGAGCGCCAGAACCGGACGGGCCTTCAAAAACCTGCGGTTGCCATGAAAGACGGTCATATCATCCTCCCTCTCGAGTCTTTTGGGGGCTTCTTTAGCCCAATTTT
>JAPPNT010000039.1 GCA_028873745.1 Chloroflexota bacterium
ACCGGGAGTCGGGCTGGACGGACGTGGGGAGTCGTTGCTGCGGGGACTCGTTTTTCTTTTTTTGAGAAACGGGTCTTCTTTGGTATTTTGTCCGATGCGCGTGTTCTCCTTGGGGAACCCACTTCAAGAGGCGGGTCGTTCCCTGGTTTTGCGCCGGTGGCCTGGCGGCGGTTGTCATGCGGGGAGGGTAGCGCAAGGGGAGGGCGTCGGGCGAGGGGGTGGTGTCAGGGGGTGGTAGCAGCCAGCTTGCGCTAATTCATGCTGAAATTTGGCCGAGGGTTTCGGGTTCTGCTAGACTGGTGAGCATGGAACATGAAGACCACGGCCGGCCGGCACGGGAGTTTCTGGAAGCCTCTGACCAGGAGTTTGCGGCGGGAGACCACTTGCAGGCTTCGGAGAAGCTGTGGGGCGCGGCAACGCATGCGGTGATGGCCGCGGCGGTGCAACGTGACTGGCGCTGCCGGTCGCACCGGGAGTTGAAGAATGCCGTCCGGCAACTGTCCATAGAGTTCGATGATCGGACATTGCCGGGCGGGTTTGGCGTGGCGGAGAAGTTTCATCGGAACTTCTACCATGACGAGATGCCGGACTACGAAATCGAGGAGGACCGGCCCACGGTTCGGGACTTTGTGAACGCCCTGCTGGGGCACTTGAGGGCGTAGTCGCTCCCCGGCGCTCACCAGGGTTCCCACCTTCGGAGAAACGTCGCGCCGCCTTCCCGTTCACCCTTCGACTTCCCCCGGGCGAGCGGGTTTCCTCCCGGCACCGCCCCCCTAATTCGCGCTGAAGCGCTGCGACGGGCCTTCCTGGCGGACGCGGCGGCGGAGGCGTTCCGTGACCATGTCGAGGATCTCGGACTCCGCCTGCAGGCATTCCTCCGCGGTGTCCATTTCCAGGAGGCCCTGCTTGATGGGCATGCTCACGTCCAGGTTGCGGGCCACCAGGTAGGCAAGGTCCGCCGGGGCGTCGGGGAAGGGGATGTCGCGCACCCACTCGTTGGACATGCCGGCGACGAGGCGGGCGTACTCCAGGAACCGCTCCCGGACGCGGGGGCCGGCCTCCGTCGACGCGGCGTCGTCGGGGGGCAGGAGCTCGACGCGCGCCGTCATGTAGGGGCGCTGCTGCAGCACCTCCAGCGACTTGAACCGCTGCTCGCCGACGGACATGAGCACGATGCGGCCGTCGTCGGTGTTCTCGTGCTGCACGATGCGGGCGACGGTGCCCACGTCGAAGGGCAGGGCGGGCTCGCCCACCTCGACGCCCTCCTTGATGAGCACGACGCCGAAGCGCATGTCGGTGTCCGTTATGTCCTTGAACATCTGGAGGTAGCGGGGCTCAAAGAGCTGCAGGGGCAGCTGCATGCCCGGGAAGAGCACGGTGCCCAAGGGGAAGAGCGGAATATCCCGAATGTCGTTGGCCATTGCGCCCCGCCGGTCTGGATGCCCCTAGTGTACGCGCACGGGGGAGGGTGCGCCAGCGTGGGGGCGGCGGCGGGGGCCTCGTTCGCCCTGAGGGAAATCGAAGGGCGAACGGAGGGGTGGGGCGCGGGGTTCCTGGATACCGGCTTTCGCCGGTAAGACGGGGCGGGGGGTTAGATGGGGCGGACGGGGACGCCGTTGGCGGAGAGGTAGGCCTTGACCTCCGCGATGGAGTAGGTGCCGTAGTGGAAGATGCTGGCGGCGAGGCCGGCGTCGGCGCGGCCCTCGCGGAGGGCGTGCAGCATGTGCTCCGGGTTGCCCGCGCCGCCGCTGGCGACCACCGGCACGGTGACCACCTCCGACAGCGCCCGCAGCAGCTCGATGTCGTAGCCCGCCTGGGTGCCGTCGGCGTCCATGCTGTTGACGACGATCTCGCCGGCGCCAAGCTCGACGGCGCGCGCCGCCCACTCGATGGCGTCGAGGCCCGTCGTGTGGCCGCCGCCCGCGCCGGTGCGCACGCGCACCTCCCAGCGCACCGGGTCGGCGTCGGGGAGGCGCATGGCGTCGAGGCCCAGCACGATGCACTGGGAGCCGAAGCGGTCGGCGCCCTGCCGGATGAGGTCCGGGTTCTCGACGGCGGCGGTGTTGATGGACACCTTGTCGGCACCGGCCATGAGCATGGTGTGCATGTCCTCGACCGACCGCAGCCCGCCGCCCACGGCGAGGGGGATGAAGACCTGCTCGGCCACCTGCGAGACCACGTCCAGCATGATGGAGCGGCCGTCGGAGGAGGCGGTGATGTCGTAGAAGACCAGCTCGTCGGCGCCGGCCTCGTTGTAGAGCGACGCCATCTCGACGGGGTCGCCGGCGTCGCGGTGGTCGAGGAACTTGACGCCCTTGACGACGCGGCCGCGCTTCACGTCCAGGCAGGGGATGATGCGTTTCGTCAGCATGGCGCGCTCACAACTCCTGCGCAGCCACTCTTCCCAGTCCGTTCGCCCTGAGCCTGTCGAAGGGTTCCACGAACGGATTGGGAGCGCACGGCTACTTCCGCAGGACGAGGAGGTAGTAGCGGCTGGACAGGTCGCGCTTCTCGGCGAACCGGAACCCGGCCTGCTTGCCGATGTCGACGATGTCCTCCTCCGTCATGCGCTTGTCCAGGGCCGGGCCCTCGTCGGCGTCGGACTTGGTCCACTCGATGATGGCGGCCCAGCCGCCGCGCTTGAGGGCCTTGGCAACGCGCTTGAGCATGGCGGGCTTGCTGGTCCTGAGGGTGGAGAGGGCCAGCGCGACCAGCGCGCCGTCCAGGGACTCGGCCTCCAGCACGGAGTCCTCGTCCTTGGGGTCGTAGACGACGGTGTTGGAGAGGCGCACCTGGTCCAGCTTGGCGGACACCTCGTCGCGGGCTGCCTCGGACTCGTCGGTGGCGAAGACGCGGCCGTCGAAGGTGTGCTTGGCGAGGGGGATGGTGAGGGCGCCCTTGCCGCAGCGGAAGTCGCCGAGCAGCTGGTAGGGGCGCAGGGGGAGCTGCGCCAGGATGCGCAGCGGGTCAATCTGCTCCGCCAGCGTCTGCGATGGGACGGCCTGATCTGCCTTGGTGGTCATCGTGGTCCTCTCCCTGTTGATTGATGCCCCGCGAAAACGTGCCGCTAGCGCGGCGCGTGCGCGCCGCCCACCAGCCGGATGGCCTCCGGCAGGCCGACGGCGCCGGTGTAGAGCGCCTTGCCGACGATGGCGCCGCTGACGCCGAGCCCCGCCAGCCGCTCCAGGTGCCGCAGGCTCGCGATGCCCCCCGCGGCGATGATGGGCACGACGACGTTGCTGACCGCCTCCGTCACCGCCTCAAAGTTGGGCTCCGTCAGCGTGCCGTCCCGGCTGATGTCCGTGTACTCCAGGCATTCCACGC
>JAPPNT010000235.1 GCA_028873745.1 Chloroflexota bacterium
CCCTTGATCACCGTCACCGCCGCCTCGCTCCACGGCGCCGCGACGCCGATCTCCTTGCCCTTCCTCGCCACCAGCCCGTTCAGGTAGTCGACCTCCGTCTTCCGCCCCTTCATCACGTCCTGGTACAGCGACGGGTATCCCGCCACCGCCGGCGGCGGCCCGGAGAACGTAGCCTCCCGCTCCGCGTTCCCATACCACGCCCCCGCCACGATGTCGTCCAGGCTGAACCCCTTCATTGGCGACGGGATCGAGTGCCCCAGCGTGCGCCCCACGCGGATAGCCTCCGCCCCGAACTTGAGCATCATCCCCCGCGAAGTCGGGTTGGCGCGGACCTCGTGGCTCGTCAGCCCCGTCATTCCCGCCGTCGGGTTCGCCATGCAGTTGATGGCCAGCTTGGACCACCGCTCGCCCCAAAGATTGTCCGTGACCGTCGTGTGGCCCGCGTGGTCCCAGATCTCGCGCACCATCTGCACCCGCTCCGTGTCGCGCCCGTCCAGCTCGCCGACGGTGAACGAGACGTTGCCCTTGAGCGCCTGGCTCATCGAGCCGGTTTGTCGCACATGCCCGGCCTCCATCAGCCACGCCGAGATCGTGCTCACGCAGCCGATCATCCGGTCCGCGCCCACCAGCGGCGCGATTTGCTCCTCGTTGATGCTGTTCTGCGGGCTGACGAAGAACCCGCCCTCCGCCAGGTGCGGCAGCATCAGGTCGATCGCCCACGGCGTGTCGTACGACTTCACCGCGCAGATGACGAGGTCGTACTTGTCCGACGCCCCCGCCAGCTCGCTGACGTGCCGAGCGTCCACCTGCACCAGGTGCTCGCCCTGCACCCCGTCGAGGAACAGCCCGTCGTTCCGCATCTTGTCGACGTGCTCCTGCCACGGGTCGAAGATTGTCACGTCCTCGCCCCCGCGCGTCATGTGCCCGCCCAGCGTCCCGCCAATCGCCCCTGCGCCAATCACTGCAATCTTCACGTCCGTCCTCCTGTCAACCTTCCCCACAGTGTCTCCCGCTCACCCTGACTCTCTGCGCCGTTTTACCGGCGGAAGCCGGTATCCAGAGGCCCACCCCCGCTCACTCTGGCCTTACGGGAACCTCTAACCGTCGTTCCTGCGAAGGCAAGAACCCCGACGTTCGCCGCCAAATCAGCCCGTTCGCCCTGAGCCTGTCGAAGGGCGCCCCGCCCGACTACACCTACGCCGTCAACCCCACCTGGTGCGATAACACAACCTCCTGCCGCGTCCGGGACGACTCCAGGATGGCTAGGCACACCTCCAGCGTCGCCTTGCCCCACCGGACGTCATGCACCAGCGGCGCGTCGTTGACGACGGCGTTGTACAGCTCGTCCATCACGTCGCCCCGGCCCGGCACGCCGCGACCCGCCGGGATCTCGACCTCGCTCATCCCCTCGGACGTGTACACCGCGACGCCGTTTTCTGTCGGCCGAAGGTCGCCGCCCTCGCAGCTCACCACCATGACCCCGAACCGGGGCTGGTTCTGCGGCCCCGACGCCGTCCGGTCGCCAAGTCCCTTGTACGCGTACACCGACGTCCGTAGCGAGATCTCCTCGTCCCGGCCCACGCCCGCCAGCGAGCGCCGCGCCCGGCCGTGGCTGTCGGGCGCGCTGGCGCCCCCGCCCTCGCCGATCCAGCCGTTGAACTCGTCCGTGCTGAAGTGGTCGTACCCGCTGTACACCATCGACGCCGCCGCGCCGTCCTCGAACTGCAGGAACGTCAGGTGGCTTCCCTCCGTCGGCCGCGCCGGGTCCCACACGCCCGTCGCCGACCGCACGCTCTTGACCAGCCCGCCGCCCAGCAGCCGCACGCTGTCCACCTGGTGCGGCACCTGGTTGAACAGGATGCCGCCGCCCAGCGACGTGTCCAGCTCCTCGGGCCGCCGCGGCCGGTACAGGAAGTTGGTGTAGTTCCAGGTGTTGATCATGCCGAGCTTGCCGTAGTCCCCGCTCGCGATCATCTGCCGCATGACGCGAATCGCCGGGTCGTAGCTGTGCGTGTGCCCGACGATCACCTTCGCCCCCGTCCGGTCGACGGCCTCGATAATCGCGTCGCAGTCCTCCAGCGTCAGCGACAGCGGCTTCTCCACGATGACGTGCTTGCCATGCTCGGCCGCCATGATGACGTGCTCTTTGTGGAACTGGTGCGGCGTCGCGACGTACACGAAGTCGACGTTGTCGCTCTCGCACAGCGCCTCCGCGTCCTCGTAGACCTCCGCCTCGAAGTCCCGCGCGAACGCCTCCCGAGGCCCAGCGTGGCGGTCCGCCGCAGCCGCGATGCTCACGTCCGGGTGCTCATACATGCTCCGCACCATCCCGGAACCCGCCATGCCGAGCCCAATGAAACCGATTCGAAGCCGTGGCCGCTCCGTCGCCATGTCTCTACCCTCCCTGGTTCGGGGTTGTCGCAGTCGCCGGCGCCGGGTCTGCAGGCTGCATCCGCCGCACCGGGCGCACGATGAAGAGGAAGAAGGACGACGCCCACCAGCTCGCCGCCATGACGATGATGCCCACGCCGAAGCCGCCAAAGAAGTCTGCCATGAACGCCACCAGGAACGGCCCCGTCCCGCCCGACATCGTGATGAGCGGCCGCACCCGTCCCGTGATTGCCCCGAGGTTCGCGCGGCCGAAGTACGTCGCCCACACCACCTGGTTGAGGCCCACCCACCCGCCGATGCCGAAGCCCGCGATTGCGCCCGCCGCCAGCACGCTGTCGCCCGGCATGAGCAGCAGGAGGGGCACGGTCAGGCCGTTCCAGACGCAGATCACCAGCAATGCCTTGCGAATGTGCACGCGGTCCGCCAGCCAGCCCCAGAAGAACCGCCCGAAGAAGCTCGTAAACCCGTACGCGCTGAAGGCGAACCCCGCCGTCGTCAGGTCGAAGCCCTTGGAGTCGAAGGTGGGCGTCAGGTTGACCGGGTATGCGGTGGGCGAAAAGCTGGCGAAGAATGCCGCGCCCACCAGCAGCCAGAGGGTCAGGGTGCGGAAGGCCTCGTGGGCCGTCAGGCTGTCGTCCGCGCCGCGCGCCCGCGCCGCAGCCGCCGTGCTCTCTGAGTCGCCGTCGGTGTTCAGGCCCACATCCTCCGGCCGCGTCTTGATCAGCAGCGCGGGCAGCACGGCCAGGATGAGGACGACGATCCCCAGCAGGATGAAAGTAGTGCGCCAGTCGAATGCCTCCACCACGTTGGCCACGGTGAACGGCAGCAGGAGCGCGGCAAAGCCTGTCCCCATCGAGGCCAGCGCCGTCGCTCGGCCCCGCCTCTTGACGAACCACTTTGGCACGATGGCGCCCATGAGCCAGCCG
>JAPPNT010000180.1 GCA_028873745.1 Chloroflexota bacterium
CAACAGCGAGGGCCAGCTCGTGCAGTACAAACCTGCGTTTGGCGGCAACATTGTTTCGCCCATCCTGTCGCGCACGACGCCGCAGATGGCGACCGTGCGCCCCGGCATGCTCGCCCGCGCTCCCCGCGACGACTCCCGCACCGCCGTGACCGACGAGCTCGACGTGGACGGCGACGCCCTCGATGACCCGGTGGCCGTCGTCTCCGTGGAGAATGAGACCGGCGGTGAGGGCGCGCGCCTCTACAACGCCGATGTCGTCGTGGGCATCGGGATGGGCGTCGGGGAGCCTGCCAACTACGGCCCCGTCCACGATCTCGCCGAGGCGCTGGACGCCGCCGTCGCCGCCACCCGAAACGTGACCGACCTCGGCTGGATGCCCAAGCAGCAGCAGGTCGGCATCACCGGCAAGGCCATCGCGCCCAAGCTCTACGTGGCCGTCGGCGTCAGCGGCAACCTGAACCACATGGTCGGCGTCCTGCGAGCGGGCATCGTGGTCGCCATCAATACCCGCGCCCGCGCCTTCATCTTCCGCTCCTGCGACTACGGCATCGTCGGCGATTGGGCCGAGGTCGTCCCCGCCCTCACTGAGGCCATCCGCGATGCCCGCGCACGGGCCGGCGCTTAGGAGGCGACGTGGTAAGCGAACTCAAGGTAGGCCTGCACATCCCCGCCGCGTCGGACGGCCCCCTGCCGAGCGCGGCGCAGTACGTCGACTTCTTCCGGCACGCCGAGCGGCTCGGCTTCCGCGGCCTGTGGACGGAGGACCGCATCTTCCACAACGCCAACCTCCTCGAGCCGCTGACGCTGCTCACCCTCGCCGCCGGCGCCACCGAGCGCATGACGCTCGGCACCGCCGTCCTGCTGCTCTCGATGCGCAACGCCCCCGAGTTGGCGCGCCGCCTCTCCTCCCTCGACCATTTTTCCGGTGGCCGCGTCCACCTCGGCGTGTCGCTTGGCGGCCGTCCCGGCGAGTACCCCGGCCTCGGCATCAAGCAGTCCGAGCGCGTCGCCCGCCTCCGTGAGAACATCCTCGTCCTCCGCGCGCTGCTCCGCGGCGGGCCGGTCACGCACGATGGACGCTTCTACGCGCTGGAGGATGCGGTCGTTCGCCCCGCCTCCCCGCAACCGAAGGGCATCCCGATCTCCATGGGCGGCCACGTCGAGCCGGTGCTGAAGCGGACAGGGGAGCTGGCCGACGGCTGGATCGGTGGGCCCTTCACCCCGCCCGAAGCATTTCGCGAGTGCTGGGACAAGGTGCTGGCATACGGGGAGAGCTTCGGGCGTGACCCGTCGGAACTCGAGGCGGGGAAGCTCGTCTACGTAGCAGTCGACGACGATCGCGAACGGGCGCTGGCGTCACTGACCCCGTTCCTGCACGCCTACTACGGCGCCGCGAGAAACCCCACGGACTTCGCCGTCTACGGCCCGGCGGACGAGGTCGCGTCGCAGTTGCAGGAGTTCGCCGACGCCGGTACAACGACGTTCATGCTGGGAGTGCCCTCGCTGGACGTGGGCCACTTGGAGCGGATTGCGTCAGACGTAGTGCCGAGGCTGCGAGCCGGAGGCTAACCACTCGTTCCCCCTGAGGGAAATCGAAGGGTGAATCCCCTACGCTGCCCGCGGCAGGTCCACCGTGTCGCCCGCCGAGGTCAGCAGCACGGGCTGCTTCTTGCCTTCGACGACCTCGGCGTCCACCAGGCAGCGGTGCACGCCCTTCAGCGAGGGAAGCTCGTACATCACGTCCAGCAGCGTGCGCTCGATGATGGTGCGAAGACCGCGCGCGCCCGTCTTGTGCACCATTGCCTCTTCCGCGGCCGCCTCCAGCGCGTCCATCTGGAAGACCAGCTCCACGTTGTCCAGCGAGAAGAGGTGCTGGTACTGCTTCACCACCGCGTTCTTGGGCTCCGTCAGCACGCGGACGAGGTCGGGCTTCGTGAGCGGGTCCAGCGCGACCACCACCGGGAACCGCCCGACGAGCTCTGGGATGAAGCCGTACTGCAGCAGGTCGTCGCTGTTGACGTGTTGCAGGATGCTCTGCGGGTCCTCGACGTCCACTTGGCTCCTGCCGTCGCGGACGAGGCCGATGTTGCGGCGGTCCTTCAGCACGCGCTTCTCCACCACCTGCTCCAGCCCGTCGAACGCCCCGCCGCAGACGAAGAGGATGTTGTCCGTCCTGAACTGCACGAACTCCTGGTGCGGGTGCTTCCGCCCGCCATGGGGCGGGATGGCCGCCTGCGTGCCCTCGATGATCTTGAGCAGCCCCTGCTGCACGCCCTCGCCCGACACGTCGCGCGTGATCGAGGGGTTGGGGCTCTTGCGGGCGATCTTGTCGATCTCGTCGATGTAGAGAATGCCGTGTTCGGCGCGGCTCAGGTCCCAGTCCGCGGCCTGGATGAGCCGCAGCAGGATGTGCTCGACGTCCTCGCCCACGTAGCCCGCCTCGGTCAGCGATGTGGCGTCGGAGATGGCGGAAGGTACGTCGAGGATCTTTGCGAGGGTCTGTGCGAGGAGGGTCTTGCCGCTGCCGGTGGGGCCGATGAGGAGGATGTTGCTCTTCTGGATTTCCACGCCGCTGAAGCTGTCGGCGGCGTTCCAGATGCGCTTGTAGTGGTTGTACACCGCGACGCTCAGGACCTTCTTGGCGTGCTCCTGCCCAACCACGTACTCGTCCAGCTTGTCGTAGATGACCTTCGGCGGGAGGAAATCGGCCCGGCTGCCCGCCTTCTCGACCGACGCGTCCTCGCCGCCGCCCTGCGCTTCCGCCGCGGCGTAGTCGCCCATGATCTGCTGGCAGAGCGTCACGCACTCGTCGCAGATGAAGACCTTGCCCGGGCCCGCCACCAGACGCTTCACCTGCCCCTGCGGCTTCCCGCAGAACGAGCAGGTGTAGTCCATTCCGCCCTTACCCTTGGTGGCCATGCAGTTCTCCTTGACGCTTGCTTCCTTCGGCTACGGCCTTGCGAGGACCTCGTCAATCAGGCCGTATTCCACTGCCTGGTCGGCGGTCAGGTAGAAGTCGCGGTCCGTGTCCCGGGCCACCTGCTCGTACGGCTGCCCCGTCTGCCCCGAGATGATCTGCCGGATCTTGTCCTGCAGCCGCAGGATCTCGCGGGCGGCGATCTCGATGTCCGTCGCCTGTCCCTGCGCGCCGCCGAGGGGCTGGTGCATGTGGATGGTCGAGTTGGCCAGGCTGTACCGCTTGCCCTTGGCCCCCGAGCACAGCAGCACCGTGCCCATGCTCGCGGCCAGGCCCACGCAGATGGTGGACACGTCGGGGGAGATCAGGTTCATCGTGTCCAGGATTGCCAGCCC
>JAPPNT010000256.1 GCA_028873745.1 Chloroflexota bacterium
GCCCAAGCGCAAGCAGCAGCGCACCAAGCGGGGCAGGAGCGCCGGTGACGACGCCCCTGAGATGGAGGAGGAGATGACGAACGAGGAGGGTGAGGAATGAGGCCCGTGGACGGCGAGCTGCTCGCGCTGCTGGCGCGCATGCCCTTCCTCGACCGGCTGGAGATGGTCGCCGTCTCCGGCTGGTCCAGGGGAGCGGTCTACAGGGCCGTTCCCAGGCTGGAGGACGCGGGGTGGATCGCCTCCGTCCCCCATGGGACGGAACTGATTCCTCCGACCCGCAGGTTCCATCTCGCCGCCGCCGGGCTGCGCCGCCTGGCCCATGCCAGGAACGCAAACCTTGAGGACCTGCTCCGCGACCTTCCCGTGTCTGCCCGGTGGCGTCGCGTCCTCCTGGAGCGGCTCGACGCCGCGGCCGTCGTCTACCGCGTCGCCTCCGCCGTCGCGGACGCGGCGCACCCCATCCGCTTCCGCTGGTACCGCGCCATGCCGCTGGACGCCGCCGTGACCCTGCGAGACGGCCGGACCGTCGGCATCGTCCGGCAGGGGCGGACCGCCGACCGGACGGGGTTTTCGAAACGGCTCTGGCGGCTCACCCAAGGGCCGCAGCCAGGCATCATCCTGTTGATAGCCCCCGACCGGGTGCGGCTGCGCCACGCCCGCAGGAGGCTCCCACCCACCCCGGCCACGGCGCTCTTCGCCCTGGAGCGCGAGGCGGCGGCGGGGTCCCCGGACGACCCGGTGTGGCGGCTGCGCTCCATCAACGCCAGCGTCAGCCTGCGGGACGCCATCGACCGGATGGAGCGCCGGGGCGGACTCCCGGCCGAGCAGCCCCTGGAGCGGGGCCTCTCCCTTCCCCCGGACATCGACGAGGGCGAGACGAGAGGCGACGTCCCCGACTTCCTGCTGCCCGCCCTGCTCAGGCCCGCCGAGAAGCGCGCCCTCGACCTGCTCTCCGACTGGCCCTGGCTGGAGCCGGGCGACCTGGCCGGGCTGCTGGGGGTATCCCAACCGAGGATGTCCCAGATCGGCGCGGCGTTAGAGGGTTTCGGTCTCCTCGCCCGCGTTCCGGCATCGGAACGCCGCCTCGCCCTCACCGACCTGGCGCTGGGGATGCTGGCCCGCAGGGACCGCACCGCCGTGGGCGGGACCAGGAGGCGGTGGAGCTCCGCCCCCGCTGACGCCGAAGACTGGCGCAGCGTGTCGGGCAGGCGCAGCCGCCAGCTCCTGCGCGACGTGGAACACACCGCCGCGGTCCACGGCTTCATCGCTGCCCTGTCGAGGCAGGCCCACGCCCTGGGCTGGGAGATGGACCAGCTCGACCCGCCCATCAGGGCGTCGCGCTACTTCCGGCACTTCGGCAGCAGGCGCTCGGTGCACCCCGACGCCTTCGGAATCCTCAGGCGGGAGGACGCACTCTGGCCCTTCTTCCTGGAGTGGGAACGACGTGCCGTGCGCCCCGTCACCATGGCGGCACGGCTGGCTCCCTACCTGCGCTACTACTCCTCCCACCGCCCCACCGACGACCACGGCGCAAAGCCCGCCGTCCTGGTGGTCTTCCACGAAGACCTGGCCGCCAGCCACTTCCTGCGGGTGGCCCTTGAGGAGATGGTGCGGACGCGGACGCCCCTTCCGCTGCTGGTCTCCCACAGGGGGCTGCTGGAGCGGGAGGGGCCGCTGGGACGGGCCTGGCTCGTACCCGGAGGAGGGTTCGAGCCGGACTTCCCTCTGCCCCAGCCCGGTACGGGAGGCGACGCGCCATGAGACTCTACTACATCGGCGAGTCCGAGGGCTCCACGTGCTACGTCCGAACCGCCCTGGGCGTGGACGTCGAGGCGTGGAACCACCTGCACGCCCGCGTGCGCGACTGGAGGCTTGCGCTGAAGAAACGGTACGAGGTGCCCACGGACCGGGAGCTGCGCGCCTGCGATCTGCTGGCGGGACGGGGCAGACTGGCCCGCATCGACGGCGAGGACCGGAGACTCACCCCGGAGCAGGGCGCGGAGATACTCACCCAGGGGTTGCGCCTCGTCGAGGAGGCCGCCCGCACCATCGGCGGGGTGGAGGTCGTCAACGTCTGCCTCCGCAAGACCGAGGTCATGGCCTATGAGCGGGCCAGCCTCGACCGGCTGCTCAACCGCATCAACGCGTCGGTCAAGGCGGCGGACCGCCACGCCTTCCTCATCTTCGACGAGGGCGGCGAGGAGATGGCCGCCCGCCTCTACGACAAGCTCAGGAGCCTCAACCCCATCCCCAGCAGGTACGAGAAGTGGGAGGACGGCGGCCGCACCAGGGACATCCCCATTGAGAACGTCATCGGAGGCCCCGCCTTCCGAAGCTCCCACTCCGACCATCTCCTCCAACTGGCCGACATGATCGCCCACGCCCTCCTCAAGCAGGAGGAGCCGTCGCCGAGAGCCTGCCCCGTACTTGATACGGGGGCGAAGCACCTCGGCATCCACCGGGCCTTCGGCATCCTCGACCGCGCCCTCAACCGCAGGGCCTCCGGGCGAGACCCCCAGGGCGTCGTCAGGAGATAGAACGGAGGAAAGAGCATCCGGGCGAAGGCGAGAGCCTGCCGGTCCCGGCCCCTCCGCTGCTCCTCCCCGCCGCCGTCCGAAAGGCCCTTGCCGTAGAGCATCAATTCTAGGCCGCCGGGCACGGCGCGGGAGATCTGCACGATGCCGTAGAAGCTGCCACCCTTGGGCCTTCCCTCTCCCGCGAGCCACTTCTGCACGGTGCGCTCCGTCACTCCCAGGAACCGGGCCAGGTCCCGCCGAGACACGTCGGCCATCTCCAGCAGGCGTTCCAGCCGCTGCGGAAAGTCCTCCGGCCAGGGCGGGGGCCGCCAGTTCTCAATGTCCCCTTCGCGTCCTTGTCCTTCGACAGCCATTGCGCCGCCTCCTCGGTCTCTGATTTCCGGTCGCCTCCCTGAACCCGCCTTGTGGATGAGTCGCCGTCGCCGCCGTCCGCTCCAGGCCCAACGATACACGACCGGCCCCGCCAATCCAACCCGGAGAGAGGGTTCGAAGAAAAGAAGAAGGCCGGACGGTATCAACCGTCCGGCCTTGCTGTCGCCTGTGGAGAACCCTGGTGCAGGCTCCCCGACCCCGTCAGGCGTCCGACCCGTAGGGCCAGGGCTTGGCGGCTTCCCTGAGCAGCACCGCCACGCCGCCCTCCACCTCAAAGGCCCACTCCATGATGGAGCGCAACTCCTGGTCGGAGGGCGGGTCTCCGGTGCGCCACGCCTTCGCCCGGTCCGGGGGGATGCCCCACCCGAAGGCGAACTCCTCCAACGGG
>JAPPNT010000122.1:0-20739 GCA_028873745.1 Chloroflexota bacterium
GGATGGACTGCCGCGCCACATTGTCGCGGGCGACGACGGGGTCGAGGCGGCCTTCGCGGGCGAGCTGCGTCAGGTCGCGACTGAACCGCTGCAACGAGCGGTAGCGGTCGTCGGCGTGGGGGTCGGTGACACGCTGGGCCCCGCGCACCTGGGTGAGGGCCCGGTAGATGCTCTCGGTCTCGACGTTCCTCGCACGGAGCAACTCGGCGGACTCACCGGTGCGCTCCTGGGAGATGGCGATGAGCAGGTGCTCGGTGCCGATGAAGTCGTCCTTGAGGCGCTCCGCCTCGATCTCGGCATCGCGCATGACGCGCTCAATGCGGGGGGTGGCGTAGATGCGCTGCGAGTCGTACTCGATCTTGGGCGCGCGCTCCAGGGCTGCGCCGAGGTCGGCACGCAGCGCCGCCGGGTCGACGCCGAGCTCGCGGAGGACCTGCGCGGGCACGCCGTCCTGCTGCTCGAGGAGGGCGAGAAGGACGTGCTCGACGTCCCACTGCGGGTGGCGGTAGCGGCGCACGAGGTCCTGGGAGTATGCGACAGCCTGCCTTGCCGATTCCGTGAACTTTTCCGGTTGTGCCATAACCTTGCCTCCGGGGCCGGACGGCCAGACTCAGCCGTCCTGAATGTTCCAATCTGCTTCGCAAGCGGGCGCTGGACGACGCCCTACTGCTCGCGCACTGTTCCTTCGACCATCTGGGGCTCCTCGCCTTCAGCGCCGGCGGTCAGCCGGTCGAGTTCGTCGCGGAGGAACTCGACCTGGCCCTCGAGCCGCTGGATGCGGTCCGTGAGGCGGAGGATGACGTCGACGCCGGCGGCGTTAACGCCCATGTCGTAGACGAGCGTCTTGATGCGCCGGAGCCGCTCGATGTCGCGGGGCGAGTAGAGGCGAATGTTGCCGCCCGAGCGGGACGGGGCGACGAGCTCGATGCGCTCGAAGTAGCGTAGTGTTTGCGCGGTCACGCCCACCATGCGGGAGACGACGCTGATCACGTAGCAGGGCTCGTCCCAACCGGGCTGCGCTCTTGTCGTCATCTCGTCTCTCCCGAACTGTTGCGAAGTTGCTGAAGCCGCTCGAACAGGGCGCGCTCCTCGTCGGTGAGGTCCACCGGCAGCTCCGTCCTGATGGTCACGAAGAGGTTGCCGCGCTCCGCGGGCGCGCTCAGCTTCGGCATGCCCTGGCGGCCAAGGCGGAAGACGCGGCCGTTCTGCGTCTCCGGCGGCAGCTTGAGGGCGACCTGCCCAGTGAGCGTCGGCACGACGACCTCCGTGCCGAGGATGGCGTCATAGAGGGGGACAGAGACCTCCGTGGAGAGGTCGTCACCCTTGCGCTCGAAAGTCGCGTGCGGCTGCACAGAGACGACGAGCACCACTTGCTGACCGCCCGGCGAAACCCGCACGCGCGAACCGTTGTCGACGCCGGCAGGGATGGAGACCTCGCCGCGGACGGGCTGGAAGGAGTAGCCTTGGCCGAGGCAGGCCTGGCACACGTTGCTGTCGACGACACCGAGCCCGTGGCAGGCCGCACACGGCGACTGCCCCGTGACCTGGAGGTTGCGGGTTGCGCCGTGGAAGGCCTCCTCCAGCGTCAGCTCGACGTGCTGCTCGAGGGCGGACGGGCGCTGGGCACTAGGGCCGCGCTGGCGGGCACCGTGGGTCGGACGGAAGAAGCTTTCGAAGAAACCGCCGGAGCGCGAGCCGAAGAACTCTTCAAAGGCCTCGGGGTCTATGGTCTGAGTGCGCCACTGGCGTCCGCCCTGGAAGGGCTCACCGCCGCGCTGCACGTCGCGCCAGCGCTCGCCGTAGCGATCGTAGAGGCGGCGGGACTCGGGGTTGGAGAGGACCTCATGCGCCTCATTGATCTCCTTGAAGCGCTCGTCGGCGCCGGGCTCGCCGTGGTTGACGTCGGGGTGGTACTGGCGCGCAAGCTTGCGGAACGCCGCGCGGACTTCCTTCTCGCCGGCGTTCCGGTCGATGCCGAGGACCTTGTAGTAGTCGCCAGCCACAGTGACTTCTCCTACAAAGACAATAAACCCTGACACAAGTCATGTCAAGATATTTCATATTAGTTTCAAGATTTCTATTGACACAATCCAACTACTGGCTTAGGATGAGTTATGCAGGACAGCCGGGTTCCAATACCGTGCGAGGGGAGCACCGGCATAAACCAGACAAGCAGCGCCTATCGGCGCAAGGGAAAGAGGAGGTACGCAATGGTCATGCAACCATGGAGCCCGTTCAGGGAGCTACGCCGGATGGACGAGACGATGAACCGCCTTTGGCGGGGCTTCGGCCGATTCACGCCTGACATCGAGGGCGCAGAGGGCTGGACGCTGCCGCTCGACGTCATCGAGCAGGACGACAAGGTCCTGATCAGGGCATCGGTGCCGGGCGTCAAGCCCGACGAGCTGGACATCTCCATCGAGGACAACGTCCTGACGATCAAGGGCGCGACGTCGACGTCGGAGGACATGGTGGAGGAGCACTACCGGCTGCGCGAGCGGCGCTTCGGCAGCTTCCACCGGACGCTGCGGCTGCCGGAGTCGGTGAACAGCGACGGGGCGGACACCCACTACGAGCACGGCGTGCTCACCGTCTCGCTGCCCAAGGCGGAGGCCAAAAAGGCGCGACGCCTGACCATCAACACCCACAGCCAGAACTAGTCCCGTTCCTCCAGAATAAAGGGCGAGGTCCACGAGGGCCCCGCCCTTTGTTTTTGCAATCGCGGCTAACGGCCGATCTCTCCCTCCGGGTCCATGGGGTTGAAGCAGGCGACAAAGTGATCGTCGTACATCTCCACGAGATTGGGCCGGGGGTTGACGCGGCAAGTGGCGAGCGCCTTGGGGCAACGAGGCAGGAAAGGGCACTCGTCGGGGAGGTCCATCATGTCCGGCGGCTGACCCGGAATAGACTCGAGCCGTTGCTGCTTGACGTCGATGCGGGGGAGGCTCTGCATCAGCGCGTGGGTGTAGGGGTTGGTCGGCCGGTGGAAGAGGTCGCGCGCCGTTGCCCGCTCCATAATCGATCCCGCGTAGATGACGGCGACCTCATCAGCGACGCGGCTAATCACGCCGAGGTCGTGGGTGATGTAGAGGATGGCCGCGCCGTTCTGCTTCTGGAGCCTTCGCAGCCGGGCGAGGATCTCGGCCTGAATGGTGACGTCGAGGTTGGCCGTGGGCTCGTCGGCGACGATGATCTTGGGGCTGAGCGCGAGGGCCATGGCGAGCATGATGCGCTGCGCCTGACCGCCGCTCACCTGGTAGGGGTACCGCTTCATCATCTCCTGGGCGTCCGGCAGGCCCATGTCTCGGAGGAGGTCGACGGCGAGTCGCTCCGCCTGCTTGCGGCCGAGCGCGAGGTGGCCCTCGAGGGCCTCGACCATCTGGTTGTCGATGCGCAGCGTGGGGTTGAGGGCGGCGTTGGCGTCCTGCAGCACGATGCCGATTTCCTTGCCGCGGACTTGCTGCAGCTCGAGTTCGGTCATTTGCATGAGGTCCTGCCCGTTCAGCAGCACGGCGCCGCCGACGACCTCTCCGGGGAATGGCGTCAGGCGGACGAGGGAGAGCGCCAGGGTGCTCTTGCCAGAACCGCTCTCGCCCACTAGCCCGAGGACCTTGCCCTCTTCAAGGGTGAAGCTCACGCCATTGACGGCCTTCACCGTCCCCATACGGGTGATGAAGTGTGCATGCAGATCGCGGACTTCCAGAAGCGGGGGCATGCGCGCGGGCACCTCGCGAAACAATCTTGGTGAATGTGACTGGAACCTTCTTGCGAAAGTCCGCTCAGTTTTGCAGCAGCCCAAGGCAAAGTCAAGGAAAAGATGGCAGGGCGTCCAAGGGCTCGAGCAGGGTCACCCTCTAGCTGCGCTCCCTTTACTGTCGCTATGGGCGTCCATATAATGGATGAGTTGCAAAGGGCACATGCTTTGTGAGGGCGCGCTTGGACATCAGACCCATCTGCCAGTTCCCGGAGCCGGTGCTGACGCGGAAGACCCTGAAAGTAACGAGCTTCGACGCGTCGCTGCCGCCGCTGGTGGAGGAGATGATCGAGGCGATGCGCCGGGCCAACGGCGTGGGCCTCGCGGCCAATCAGATAGGCGTCCCGCTCATGCTCTGCGTCATCGAGATCCCCGAGGAGGAGGACGTCCGGGTCTTCGTCAACCCGGAGTTGGTGTCGCAGGACGGGGAGCGGCAGCTCTACGAGGGCTGCCTGAGCGTCTCGGGCTATCAGGGGCTGGTCAGCCGATCGCAGCGGGTGAAGGTGCGGTACCAAGACCTGCAGGGGCGCAAACACCGCCTGACGGCGAAGGACAACCTGCTGGCACAGGCGCTGGAGCACGAGATCGGCCACCTGAACGGCCACTTGTACCTGGAGCACCTGGTAGAGAAGGACGCGGTGTGGAAGCTCTCGGACGGGCCTCCGCCCAAGTACGCCCGGGAGAACGCTGACGAGGGTGACGAGACGTCCGAGGACGACGAAGGCCCGCCGTCAGAGCAATAGACCGAAGCACCTTCAAGAAAGGAATCCATTGGACCTTCTTCCGCGACTTCGCGCGCAATGCGCAGCCATCGGCGTAGACCCGTACCTGGTGGGCGGCTACGTCCGTGACGCGTTGATGGGCCGCGCGACCCGCGACATCGACCTTGCCGTGCCGGACGGCGCCGACGCTCTGGCCGAGGGCATCGCGCGGTCGCTGGGCGGGACGCGGGTCGAACTGGACGCGGAGCGCGGCACGCACCGGGTCGACGGCATCCGCGCCGAGGGGGCGTCGTGGCGCGTGGACGTCGCGACGCTGCAGGGCGGCATCGAGGAGGACCTTCGGCTGCGCGACTTCACCATCGACGCCATAGCGATGCCGCTGTCGGGCACTGAGGGGGCTGTCGACGCGTGGCCGCTCGTCGACCCGGCGGGCGGTTTGGCAGACCTGCGCGCGGGCGTCGTCAGGGTGACGGCGGCGGGCGTGCTTGCCGACGACCCGTTGCGGCTGCTGCGCGCGGTGCGCATTGCGGCGCAGACCGGCTTTACGCTCGACGCGGAGACCGCGAGGGCGGTCTGCGACAACGCCAGCCTGCTTGCCAACGTCTCCGCAGAGCGGGTGCGGGAGGAGCTGCTGACCATCCTGTCGCTTCCCCGCGTTGGGCACTCGCTGGGGCTGCTGGACACGCTGGGGCTGCTGGACGTGGTGCTGCCGGAGCTGTCGCCCTCTCGCGGCGTGAAGCAGCCGGTGGAGCACCACTGGGACGTCTTCGACCACACGCTGCACTGCGTCGAATACGCGGAGCAGGTGCTGGACGCGGGCTTCCGCGCGACGGACCCCGCGGGGCAGCTAGTGCCGTGGCCGGACTGGGCGGACGACTACTTCGCCGAGGACTACGCCGACGGGCACACGCGGGCGACGTACCTGAAGCTCGCCTGCTTGCTGCACGACGTCGCCAAGCCGGAGACCAAGTCCGTGCAGCCGAACGGGCGCGTCCGCTTCCTCGGCCACCCGGTCAAGGGCGCGGACACGGTTCGCAGCGTGCTGCGGCGGCTGCGGGCCAGCGGCAAGGCGCAGGAGGCCGTCGCCGTGATGGTCGAACAGCACCTCCGCCCGAGCCAGCTAGCGCAGAAGGGGGAGCTGCCGACGGCGCGGGCAGTCTATCGGTACTACCGCGACCTGCAGGACGTGGCCGTCGACACGCTGTACCTGAGCATGGCCGACTACCTGGCCGCCCGGGGGCCGGAGCTGGAGTTGGACAACTGGGCCGCGCACTGCGACCGCGTCCGCTACACGCTCGACGAGGGCCGGGCGCAGAAGGCGCCGGAGCGGCGGGAGCGGCTGCTGACGGGCCACGACCTGATGACACTGTTCAATCTGTCTTCCGGGCCGGAGCTGCGCCCCCTCCTAGAGATGGTGCAGGAGTCCGGCGCGGCGGGCGAGGTGAAAACTCGAGAAGAGGCGGTGACCCTGGTGAGCCACGTGTTGGGAAGAGCGCCTGCCACTGTGGAGGCGCGGCATGGTCAATAGGGACGTCAGACGGCTGGTCCTCATCGTCATCCTCGTCGCGGTGGCGGTCTGGGGGCTCACGGTGCAGACGTACGACATCAACATCTTCAACTTCAACTTCTCCCGCGGCGACGACGACGGTCCGCTAGGCCTGACGTTGGGGCTGGACCTGCAGGGCGGCGTCCAGCTCATCTACGAGGCGACAGAGCCGGGCGTGACGCCGTCGCAGATGCAAGGCGTGCAGGACAAGATCGAACGGCGGACGAACGCCTTTGGCGTGACGGAGCCGGTCATCCAGCTCCTGGGCGAGAACCGCGTCCTCATACAGCTGCCCGGCGTGGAGGACGTGGAGGAGGCGAAGCGGCTCATAGGGTCGACTGGAAAGCTGGAGTTCAAGGAGCGCCTCTGCGGTGGAGACCCGAATTGCTCCGAGCCCTCCGACATAGACCTTGGGCTTACCGGCGAGCTCTTGAACCGCGCCTACGCCGGCACGCACCCGACGACGGGGAACCCAATCGTCAACCTGGAGTTCAATGCGGAAGGCGCCCGGCTCTTTGCGGAAACGACCTCACGCATTTCCGGGACTAATGACCGCACGGCGATCTTCATCGACGACGAGTTGATCGTCGCACCCGTCGCCCGGCAGGCGATCCTGGGCGGGTCGGCGTTCATCGAGGGGCCAGACTTCACCTTCGAGCGGGTGCGGACGATCTCGATCCAGCTGGAGGAAGGCCGGCTCGACACGCCCATCGAGGTGGTGTCCGAGCAGAACGTCGACGCGACGCTCGGCGAGGAGTCGCTGAACCGGAGCCTGGTGGCAGGCATCATCGGGTTCGGACTGGTGGTGCTCTTCATGCTGCTCTACTACCGGGTGCCGGGGCTGATGGCGAGCATGGCGCTGATCTGCTACATCATCCTGGTCATGTTCATCGTGAAGCTGGTGCCGGTGACCCTGACTCTGGCGGGAATCGCGGGCTTCATTCTGTCCATCGGCGTGGCGGTGGACGCCAACATCCTCATATCGGAGCGCACCAAAGAAGAGCTTCGCACGGGCCGAGCGCTGCTGGGCGCTATCAACAGCGGCTTCAGCCGCGCGTGGCCGGCCATCCTGAACAGCAACGTGGCGACCATGATCACGTGCGCCATCCTCTTCTGGTTCGGCTCGCGGTTCGGCGCGTCAGCGGTCACCGGGTTCGCTATCACGCTGTTCATCGGCGTGGCGACGAGCATGTTCACCGCGGTCATCATCAGCCAAACACTGCTACGCATTCTGGCGGAGACGCCGCTCTCCCGCTTCACCGGGCTCTTCACCCCGGTGCCGGGGCGGACGTCCGTACCGGGTCCTGGCCGACGATCCCAGGCCCAGGGAGGGAGGGGATAGGTCATGGACTTTGTAGGCAAGCGCAAATACTTCTTCATGCTGTCCGCCATCGTGATACTGGTGGGCATCGTCAGCATGACCATCCAGCCCCGGTTCAAGGTGGGCATCGAGTTCGAGGGCGGCTCCGCACTCTCCGTGACGTTCGCCGAGGCGGTGGACGAGGGTCAAATTCGGGGGACCATGGCGGACCTGGGCCACGGCGAAGCCATCGTGCAGGGCGTGGGCGACACGGGGGTGCTCATCCGCACGCGCACGCTCGAGAGCCCGAGGAACGAGGGCGACGTCTCCGAGCGCGAGACCATCGAGCAGCGGCTCGAGCAGGATTTCGGCGCCATCGAGAGCTCGGAGCTGTCGGCGGTGTCCGAGGCGGTGGCGAAGGAGACCATCCGGAACGCGGGCATCGCCGTGGGCGTGGCGTCGATCTTCATCATGCTGTACATCTCGTTCGCGTTCCGGCTGATGCCGAACTCGTTGCGGCTGGGCGCGGCGGCGATCATCGCGGGCATCCACGACGTGCTGGTCACGCTGGGGCTGTTCTCCATCCTGGGCAAGGTGATCGACCTGGAGGTGAACGCCATGTTCATCACCGGCATCCTGACGGTGGTGGGCTACAGCGTGCACGACACCATCGTGGTGTTCGACCGGATACGGGAGAACACGGCGCGGCGGATCTCGCGGGACTTCGCGACGACCATCAACGTGAGCATCATGGAGACGCTGGGGCGCTCGCTAACGACCAGCCTCACGACGCTGACGGTAATCCTCGCGCTGATGCTTATGGGCGGCGGGACCATCGAGAGCCTGCTGTACACGCTGCTCATCGGCGTCATCGTGGGGACGTACAGCTCCATCGGCATTGCGAGTCAGCTGCTGCTGGTATGGGAGCAGCGGGGCTTCTTCCCCTTCCGGCGCAGCGCGCCTGCGGAGGCCGGGACGAGGGGGTAGGGGGCGCCCCCTTCGAGAGCCTCAGGGCAGGCTTCGACAAGCTCAGGGGGAACGGTAGTCGGCGACGAGAGTCGCATTTCCCGGCACCTCCAAGACAGGCCCTCTGGATTCCCGCCTTCGCGGGAATGACGATGAGGAAAGAAAGGCCCCGCTCTTCGGAGCGGGGCCTTTCTTATTGCCGTGGGGTTGGGCTAGAGGTCCATCCAGGGGTCGATGCTGACGTGGATGGCACCGGGGGCGCCGATGCCGCCGACGGAGTCGATGGCGTACTTGAGGTCCTTCAGGCCGAAGTGGTGCGTGGAGATTTCGCTGATGGGGTAGCGGCCGGAGGCGATGGTGGTGATGGCTCGCTCCACCGAGCGGTAGGAGTGGCCGTGGCACCACTTCATCGTCAGATTCTTGCGGCCGGTGCCACCGACGGAGATGGTCTCGTTGCCGGCAGCGGGCAGGCAGACGACGCCGTTGAAGGCGGCCATGTCAATGCCTTCCTTCACGGTCTCGCGGCCGCCGCCGGTGACGTTGACGACAACGTCGGCGCCGTGGCCGCCGGTGTACCGCATGACGCTCTCGACCAGGTCCTCCGCCTCGACATCGACGGTGTAGTCGGCGCCCATGCGGCGGGCTATTTCGAGGCGGTGCTCGTCACGGCCGAGGCCGCTGACGATGATCAGGGACGCGCCGGCCTCCCGCGCCGCGATGACGGCGGCGAGGCCCTGCTGCCCCGGACCCTGCACGACAACGGTCTTGCCGATGGAGGCGCCGCCGTACTCGACGGCCCACTCGTAGCCGTTGCTGAAGGGCAGGAAGAAGGCCGCCTCGGAGGCGTCGACGTGGTCGGGGACCTTGTGCACCATGGCGCCCGGGTGCATGTACATGTACTGGCTGTAGCCGCCCCAGAGCGCGGGATCGACGTCGATGGGGGTGGAGCCGTACCAGAGGCGCGGGTTTTCGCCAGTGTGGCCGAAGGAACTGGTCTGGGGGCAGAAGCGCGGGTAGCCGGTGCGGCACAACTCGCAGGAGCCACAGGGGACGTACTCCTCGAGGGCCACGCGGTCGCCTTCCTTGACGCCCCAGCGCTTGGAGGCCTCGCTACCGATCTTGGCGACCCAGCCGAGGTTCTCGTGGCCCATGATGCGGACGCCCTCGCCCATGCGGTCGTAGCCGTGGACGTCGCTGCCGCAGATGCCGCAGCGCTCGACGCGGAGGAGCCCGCCGTCGGGGGGGATGTCCGGCAGGTCGAACTCGCGGATTTCAAACTGCCTTGGGGCAACTATGACGGATGCCGCTGATTTCTCTGCCATGACGATCCTCCGTTTTCTAATTTGACGTGCACCGTTCGCCCTTCGACAGGCTCTGGGCGAACGGGTTGGCATCAATGTTCCTAGATGCGAGCGGCCAGGCGGTCTGCGGCTGCCACGCGGTAGTCCTCGTCGCGCTTGATGAGCACGGATGCGGAGCGCACTTTGTAGCTCTCGGGGTGCGTGGCGGCGTAGGACTCGATGCCCTCCTGCAGATTGCGGCACTCCTTCAGCAGCCGACGGCGGTAGGCGATGATGGCGCTGTCGCTGGAGCCGAGGTGTTCGCCGGCGCGCCACGTCAGGGCGCCCATGGACTCCTGCGTCCCCATGTCCTGCTCACCGATGCCGCGGATGCCGGTGAAGGTGCGGTAGCGCTGCTGCTCACGGTCGATCATGTAGTCGTTCCTGCTGTTGCTGAGCGGGACGTAGTTGTGGTCGGTCAGCGCGTGGATGCCGGCGCCGCTCCAGTGCTCCTTGACCTCCTCCTCCGTGAAGGGGCGGTAGGGGTTCCAGGAGATGCTGAAGTTCCAGCAGCTGTAGTCGTCGACGGGGACCCAGGCGTGGCCGCCGATCTGCCGACCGGGCTCAATGGAGCCGGGAATCATCGTGTAGAAGGGGAGCAGCATCTGGGTGATGCGGAAGTAGTAGCGGTCCTGATCCGCGTCGCGGCGGGCGGAGATGAGCAGGCCGTAGTCAGTCTCGTCCACGACGAAGCGCGGCGACGTGTCCGTGGTGGTAAAGTTCACCTGCTGGCTTCCAACGCGGGCGGGCGGGCGCTTGTCCGGGTTGTCGCGCAGGAAGGGCGTGACGCCGCTGTGGAGGAAGGAAATGTGACTGGAGTCGATGCCGCCCTCGACGGACTGCACCCAGTTGCTCTCCTGGATGCGCTTGGAGATGACGCGGTGACTGTCCGGCAGCGGCGCCCAGTCAATCTCGGGCAGCTCCGGCATGTGCTCGGCGGGGCCCATGTAGCACCAGATCAGGCCGCCGTACTCGCGGGCGGGGTAGGCCTTGATCTTGACCTTGTCCTTGAAGTTGGACTCGGCGGGCTCGGAGGGCATGTCGACACAGTCGCCGTTGATGTCGAACTTCCAGCCGTGGTAGACACAGCGGATACCGCACTCCTCGTTCCGGCCGAAGAAGAGGCTGGCGCGGCGGTGGGGGCAGTAGTTGTCCACGACGCCGATGTCGCCGTTGGTGTCCTTGAAGGCGACAAGCTCCTCGTTCATCAGCATGGTGCGGACCGGCGGGCAGTCGGGCTCAGGGAGCTCCTCCGGGAGCAGGAAGGGGATCCAGAAACGGCGCAGGTACTCGCCCATGGGCGTGCCCGGGCCTACTCGACACATGTATTCGTTGTCGGCGTCGCTCAGCATAGCTCCACACTCCTCACACACTGGGCGGAACGCCCCGCGGCGCCCCGCGCGGTTGCGGTATGATACTCCCACGCGCGCGGCGTGTCACGCGGCATGCCCGCGGGATTGCCGCGTGCGCCCTCCGACAAGCTCAGGGCGAACGGGGGGTTACCACCAAGGTTGCTCCTACTAACGGCGCAGTCGTAGGGTTTCTGGATTCCCGCCTTCGCGGGAATGACGGTTTGGGGGGAAGCGCACGTGTCCACACTGCTGAGCGTCAACGACCTGCGGACGTACTTCACCACTCGGGAGGGCACGGTGAAGGCCGTCGACGGGATCAGCTACGACATCCAGGAAGGCGAGACCGTCGGACTGGTGGGTGAAAGCGGGTGCGGCAAGAGCGTCAGCGCCCTCTCGCTGCTGCGGCTGGTGCAGAGCCCTCCGGGGCATATCGCGGGCGGCGCCGTCGAGTTCGAGGGGCGCGACCTGCTGCAGCTCAGCAACTCGGAGATGCGCGAGGTGCGGGGCAACCAGATCGCCATGATCTTCCAGGAGCCAATGTCGTCGCTGAACCCCGTGCTGACCGTCGAGCGGCAGATCACGGAGGCGCTGCAGGTGCACCTGCAGACGGGCCGACGCGAGGCGGCGTCGCGGGCGGCGGAGCTCCTGCACATGGTCGGCATTCCCGACGCGAAGGAGCGGCTGAAGAGCTACCCGCACCAGTTCAGCGGCGGGATGCGGCAGCGGGTGATGATCGCGATGGCGCTGAGCTGCAACCCGCGGCTGCTCATCGCGGACGAGCCGACGACGGCGCTCGACGTCACGATCCAGGCGCAGATCCTGGAGCTGCTGCAGCGGCTCTCGGCGGAGACGGGGACGGCGGTGTTGATCATCACGCACAACCTGGGGGTCATCGCGCGGTACGCCAGCCGGGTCAACGTGATGTACGCGGGGAAGATCGTCGAGAACGGGGCGGCGGTGGACCTCTTCAAGAACCCGCAGCACCCGTACACGAAGGGGCTGCTGCAGTCCGTGCCACGGTTCACGCAGGGACGGGGCACGAAGCTCTCGACCATCGAGGGGACGCCGCCGGATTTGGCGCGGCTGCCGACCGGGTGCGCGTTCCACCCTCGCTGCGCGTACGCCATCGACCAGTGCCGTGCTGAGACGCCGACGCTGACGGTGCGCTCGCCGGGGCACTCGGCGGCGTGCTGGGTCGAGGGGTAGCCGTTGCAGCCTGAACCGGTGCGCCTCCACAGCGTCGAGTTTGGCGCAGTCGTCGTCACGCCGCGGACGGAATGGGTCTTCGCGAAGTTCCGGGACGCCGACGGAACCACTGCCGAGGTGGAGGTCACGGCAGCCAACCTCTCGGAGGGCGTCGTCAAAGGGATTGCCCAGGCGGTCGACGGGCTGCGAGCTACGCCCATAGCCGACGAGCGCGACGTCCCTGCGATGTTGGGCATCGCAGAGGACGGCTTGCGGGCGGACCTGGCGGGGGCCACGGTGGTGAGCGCGCTGCGCACGGCGGTCAGCCTCACGCAGTCATTGAAGCTCGGCGTGAGTCTGTGCGAGGCGCTGGGCGGCGAGGCCACCACGAGGGTGCCGCTCTACGCCAACATCAATCGGGGTCTCTTTGCCTCGGGGCGAACGCCCGGCGAGTTCGCCAAGGCGGCGGAGCGGGCGGCGTCCGAGGGGTTTCGGGCGGTGAAGTGCGCGCCCTTCGACGAGGTGACGCCCGGATGCGGGACCGCGGAAGCGGTGAGACTCGCTGCCACCGGCATCCAGCGCGTGGCCGCGGTGACCGCGGCCGTCGGGCCGGAGGTCACCGTCATGGTCGACTGCCACAGCCGGTTCGACGAGGAATCCGCGTTGGCGGTGTGCGGGGAGCTGGCAGCGCTGGAAGTGGCGTGGTTCGAGGAACCGGTAGACCCTGCCGCAGACTCGGACGTGCTGGCTCGCATCGCCGCGCACGTGCCATTGCCCGTGGCGGGCGGCGAGCATTGCTACAGAGAGGACCAATTCGCAGAGCTCACTGAGAGTGGAGCCATCCGCATCATCATGCCGGACGTGAAATTCTGCGGCGGGGCGGCAGTCGCTGCGCGGGCGGGCCGGGCTGCCGTCGCCTCGGGCCGAGGCGTCTCGCTCCATTGCCCCTCCGGCCCGCTCTCGTTGCTCACCAGCGGGCACGCCACCGCGGCCATTCCCGGAGCGATGCGGCTCGAGCACGCTGTGTGCGAGGCCGATTGGCGGGCCACCTTCCTTTCGCCCGCCGAATCGATCTCCGACGGCTACCTGCACCTCACCGCCGCACCGGGGCTCGGCGCAGGTCTGGACTGGAACCTGCTACAGCGCATCGGGCGAGTCTGGCGCGAGCCCTGATTCGTCCGGTCACCGCTCCGTCTCCCGCCAGAAGCGTTCGCCGTCCGTGGTGAATTTGACGCGGCCGTGCTGCGCCGTCACGTAGACGTTCTCCGGGGCTACTGCCTCCTCCAGCCGCTCGACCACCTCCGGCGCGGGGTGGCCGAACTTGTTTTCCGCACCGGCGCTCACCACGACGAACTCAGGCTGCACTGCGTTCAGGAACACCTGCGTCGACGACGTGGCAGAGCCGTGGTGCGCGGCCTTGAGGACCGTCGCCTCCAGTGGCGCGCCGGAGGCGACGAGCGCCTGCTCAGCGTAGGCGTGGATGTCGGCGGGGAGCAAGAAGGCGATGTCACGGTAGGACACTCGCAGGGTCACGCCGCTGTTGTTGCGAATGTCGGGCGTCCACAGGTGCAGGTCCGGCGGCGGGTTCAGGACGGTGATGACGACGCCGTCGCCGGTGTGGAGGGTCTGGCCAGCGTAGGCGTCGATGACGGCGGCGTCCGGGCGGTCGGCAAGGAAGCGCCGCCACGAGGCGTACTGCGCGGATGTCGACTCGACGCCGGTCTCGGCGACGAGGTCTACCTCGTAGCGTTCGAGGGTAGAGACGAGGCCGTTGAGGTGGTCGGCATCGGGATGGGTCAGGACGACCACGTCAAGGCTGCGGTCCCAGAAGGGCATGACGCTGCCGAGCTCGCGATGGAGGACATCGGGGTCCGGGCCACCGTCGACGAGGAGCTGCACGCCGGACGGAGTCTCGATGAAGACGGCGTCACCCTGGCCGACGTCGAGGAAGCTGACGGTCAGGCGGCCATCGGGGGCGGTGACGGCGGCGGTCCAGACGAGGGCGCTCGCGAGGAGCATCGCGAGGGCGGCCCAGCGCAGGCGGCCGCCGGGGAAGGCTACTTGTGGGCCTTGCGGGGCTGGCTCGGCGTCGTGCCAGCGGCGAAGGCCGTAGGCGGCGCCGGCGAGGAGGGCATAGTAGGCCCAGACCATCGCGGGGGTCATGCCGCCGAGGTGCAGCAGGCCGCCGGGGAGGCGGGCCGCGCCGTCGACGAGGGCGAGCATGTACGACAGCGGCGCCCACGCCAGCCAGCCGGCGGCGGCGCCGAGGGGCGCCCAGACGACGCCGGCGAGGGCGGCGACGGGGGAGGTGGCGTGGGCTTGGGGCTGGGGGGGGAGGGCCAGCAGCGTGACGGGAATGCCGAGGTAGGAGACGCGCTCGAAGACGAGGGCGACAAGGGGGAGCGTGCCGAGGGTGGCGGCGATACCGGCGGCAAGGGCGGACGCCGTCGCGCGGCCAAGGGAGGCAAGCTGGCCGTCGTAGCCGGTGACGCGCTCGGCGGCGCGGGAGAGCCTCGCCTCCAGCGGCGGGGCGAGGAGCAGCAGGCCGGCGACGGCGGTGAAGCTGAGCTGGAAGGACACGTTGCCGAGCACTCGCGGGTCAAGGGCGGTCATGACGGCGGCGGCCGCGGCGAGGGCGGGGAGGCTGGCGCCCTCTCGACCGAGGGCCCTCGCGAGGAGGAAGACGCTGCCCATGACGGCGGCGCGGGTGACGGAGGGCGACATGCCGCTGACGAGGGCGTAGGCCCACACGGCGGCGAGAGCCAGCAGGAGGGCCCATCGCGCGCCGCCGAAGGCGAGACGGCCGAGGGCCAACGCCGCGCCGAGCATGATGGCGACGTGCAGGCCGGAGATGGCGAGCAGGTGGCTCGTGCCGGTCTCGATGAAGGCTTCGCGGACCGGTTCCGGGAGGCCGCGGCGCTGGCCGAGGAGGAGGGAACGGGCCAACGCCGAAGCGGGCTCCGACAGACTGCGCTGGAGGCTCTCGGAGAAGGCGGCACGGACGGCGTACACGCGCTCAAGGATCGGGTTGCCCTCGCCATCGCCGCTCAAGACGAGGGACGGGAAGCGGGCGACGGCGCCGACGCCCTGTCCGGCGAGGTACTCGCGGTAGTCAAAGTCGTCAAAGACGGGCGGGGACTCGATGCCGCCGGTGAGGATGAGACGATCGCCGTAGCGGACGTGAGGGGCGGCCCGCTCGGCAGCCATGGCGGCGCCGGGCTGGGCGGTGACCTGCACGCGGCCGTCGATGTGACGCCAGCCGCCGCCGGTGTCGTGCTCGAGGGCACCGAGCTGGAAGCGGTAGGCCGTGCCGTCGCGTTCGGGGTCGGAGAGGACGAGGCCTCGGAGGGTGACCTGCTCCTCGAGGAAGAGGGGCCTGAGGCCGGCGTCGACGTCGTGGCCGGCGGAGCGGTCGCCCCACCATGCGCCGGCGGCGAGGAGCACGGCTGCGGCGCAGGCGGCGGCGATGAGGCCTCGGCGGTTGGCTCGCCAAGCGACGGCCGACGCGAGGGCTGCGCCGGCGACGGCCCAGAGCGCGAGGGCCTCGACGGGCAGGACGGCCTGTTGGCCGAGCAGGAGGCCGGCCACCCACGCGGCGGCGAGGGCGGTGAGGGTCATGGGCGGCGGCTACCGGACGACGTGGGTCGAGCGGACGGGCTGGCCGGAGATGGTCACGACGACCTCGCCGTTGCCGTGGCCGAGGTACTGGAAGATGCGGAAGTCCCTGTCGCCGCCGAGGTACTCGATCGTGCCGTCATCGTGGAGGCGGAAGGGGCGGTCGTGGCCGGGGTAGAAGATGGTGGCGTTGTCGAGGAGGCGGCGGACGCTTTGGGCGGCAGTCTCCTCGTCCCAGAAGACGAGGAAGGGCTTGCCGGTCTGGACGCAGTCGGCGGCGGTCAGGGCGTCGCCGGTGAGGGCGACGTGGCCGGCGGGAGTCTCGGCGACGACGGAGACGTGGCCGCGGGAGTGGCCGGGGGTGCCGAGGACGCGGACGCCGGGGGCGAGCTCCTGGCCGTCGGTGACAGCGAGGACGTCGCGGCGGCTGAGCATGTCGAGGAAATAGCCAGAAGTGGCCCAGTCGGTCGGGTGCGGGTCCTTGGCGTACTCGAGCTCGTCGGCGCCGACGGCGACTTGGGCGTTCTTGAAGACATCGACATTCTGGACGTGGTCCCAGTGGGCGTGGGTGAGCACGACGACGTCGATGTCGTTCGGCGAGATGCCGCGGTCGGCGAGGGCCTGAGTCAGCATCATACGACGGCCGTGGTGGGCGGTGTCGACGAGGATGGTTTTGTCGCCGCGAATGAGGCCGACGGTGCAGAAGCCCAGGCGACCCTGGTCCGTGTGTGACGTAAACCCCGTGAGAATGAGATCAACTTCCGGCATGACTGCCCCCTTTCGCTTGCTTGTCACCGCACGTCAACAGCGTTATCTGACGATAACGTGGTCATGGATTGCGTTCAACGTGGCCGGACCGATGCCAGCCACTTGCAAGAGCTCCTCGACGGCGGTGAAGCGGCCGACGGTCTCCCGATGCTCGACGATGGCCTGCGCCTTGACGGCTCCGATGCCGGGGAGCGTCTCGAAGTCGTGGGCCGTCGCCGCGTTCAGGTCGATGACGTCACCGGCTACGGATGCGCCCCCGTGTGACGTCACGAGCGGTGTCTCGCCCACCGTCGGGACGTAGTAGTGGCCCTCGTCGCGGAGGCGGAGGGCGAGATTGAGGCCGGAGGCGTCGGCGTCGTCGAGGGGTCCGCCGGCCATGCGGAGGAGGTCGTCCAGGCGGTCGCCGTCGGAGAATGTGTAGACGCCGGGGCGGCTGACCGCTCCGGCCGCGTACGCCTTGAGGACAGGGGTGGCGGTCGGCTGCGGCAACACCACCTCCACGCCGCCCCCGTTACCCCGCTGCACCAGCAAAGCGACACCGCCCACAAGGGCCAGCAAGAAGAGGAGGACCAAGACGAGAGGCATCCAACGGTCGATGCCCCTCGCGCCCTGAGGCGGCTCCTGCTGTCCCTGAACCAAACACACCTCCATTGCAGGCGGCCCGCATTCTATCACCGGACGCGGCCTGTAACCCCTGGTTTTCAGGCTGTTCGCAGGCAAAACCACAGGTTACACTGGCGCCATCCTGACGTTTGGAGGACGTATGACGACCGATGCAACGCCACCGATGGAAGACCGGGGCAAGCTGCTCTCACAGGCCATCGACGCGATACGCGCCGTCGCGGGGAAGGTGAGCGGCGACCAGTGGGACGCGCAGTCGCCATGCACGGAGTGGACGGCGCGAGACGTGGTGAACCACGTCGTGGGGGGCTCGTCGATGCTGGCCCTGCTGTTCGAGGGGAAGTCGTGGGCGGAGGCCTCCGGCGGGAGCGCGAGCATCCCGGAGGGGAGTGACCCGGTGGAGGCGCTCGACGCGGCGGCGGGGGCGGCGAAGGCGGCTGTGGCCAGGCCGGGCGCGATGGAGCAGGAGGTGCAGTTCGCGCGGGGGCCGATGCCGGGCGCGGGGTTCGCGACGATGATGTTCACGGACATCCTGATCCACACGTGGGATCTGGCCAAAGCGACGGGACAGGACGCCACGCTGCCATCGGACCTGGTGGACGCGAGCTACGCCATCGTGCTGCCGCGGAAGGGGCAGATGCCGCAGCCGGCCTTTGCGCCGGAGGTGGAGATGCCGGATGACGCCGACACGCAGTCCAGGCTGCTGGGCATGCTGGGGCGCGACCCCGACTGGACCGGCTAGGCCCTTCCAGAGGCTCAGGGCGAGATCAGGGGCTTCTGTGGCACTCTCCTTTCTTACCCTCTGCATGATTTCCAAGTGTGGGAGTCGTTTCTCCAAAATATCTATTATGGACATTCGGGAAACGGCTCTGCATTGGTATTTTGCCATTCTTGAGTCTTCTCCTCCGGGGAGTCGCTTTAGGATTTCATAACAATGGCTTCTAGATTGGCACTCGTGGTATGGGAGTCGTTTCCTCGGGGACTCGTTTTTCTTAATTTGAGAAACGGGTTCCCGTTGGTTTTTGGGCCGATGCGGTCGGCCGGGTTTGAGGGCGACGCGGTTGTGCTTGCCATGCAGGGAGAGTAGCGCGAGGGGATGGCGGTGCGGAATTTACTCGTGTCAGGGGGTGAGCGCACTCTCCTTTCAGTGCCTCCTGGATACCGGCTCTCGCCGGTATGACGGTAGCGGGGAGGGTCGACTCAGGGCAAACGGGGCGGGGGCGCTGAGGGCGTTCCTAGCGAGGGTTCTGGATTCCCGCTTTCGCGGGAATGACGAGACCAAGGCGGATGGCAGGGAGGTGCCCAACGTTCAGGGAATGGCGGGCGGCTCCTCATCCGGCTTCCCGCCCCTGGGCATCCGGAAGCCGACGCGAGGCTCGGTGAAAATATAGGTGGGGTTGTCGGCGTCGTCGCCCAGCTTGCGGCGAAGCTTGCTGACCATGGTGCGCATAGGCCGCAAGTTGCCGTCGCCCCGTTCCCCCCAGACCCGTTTCAACAAGTGTTCGTGGCTCAGCACCCGCCCGGCGTGGGCCGCCAGCTCGGCCAGCATCCCGTACTCCATCGGGGTCAACTGCACCCTGTCGCCGGCGAGAGTCACCATACGCCGGGCGTAGTCGATAGTGAGGTCGCCCAGCACGTAGGGTTCCGACGGCTCGCCGGTCACCCGCCGCAGGGCTGCCCTGATCCTCGCCGCGAGCTCCGTGGGCGAGAAGGGCTTCACCACGTAGTCGACCGCCCCCATTTCAAGGGCCCTGGCGACCACCTCCTCCCGCCCGTAGGCGGACAGGAAGATGACCGGCACCTCCGCTACCTCAAGGATGTCCCTCATCAGAGCTATGCCGTCCATACCGGGCAGCATCAGGTCCAGCAGCGCCAGCTCAGGCTTCTCCTCCTCCACAAGGCGGACCGCCTCCCCGGGGTCCCCGGTCACCACCGGCGCGTAGCCCGATTCTATGAGTGTGTCGCGGACGTATCGGAGGTCGTTGGGATCGTCGTCCACCGCGAGGATCCGCACCCGTCCCTCCGGTTCTCTCTGCTCACGCCGCCGGGACCGGACCGAGACGGGCGGGAGCCCGCCTGTTGTGCCGCTTCGATCCGCCTCCACCGTGGGCAGCGTGAAGGTGAAACGGGCGCCGAGGCCCGGCCCGTCGCTCTCGGCCCAGATGCGGCCGCCGTGCGCCTCCACTATCCCCTTGCAGACGGCGAGGCCCAAGCCCGTGTCCCCAGCCTGCTCCTCGGACTGCACCCTGGAGAACTTGCGGAACAGGTTGGGGAGGCTCTCGGCGGGGATGCCCCGCCCCTCATCGGCCACCGATACCGCGACATCCACGTCACGCCGCACGGCGGTCACCCTGATGCTCGACGCCTCAGAGGAGTGCCGGGCCGCGTTGGCGAGCAGGTTGCCCAGCACCTGGACGATGCGCCGCCGGTCCGCCATCACCAGGGGCAGATCCGGCTCGATGTCGATGGCCAGGTTGTTCCTGCCTCCCGCGCTCCTGAAGGTGTTCCTGGCCCGGCCCACCAGCACGGCCACCTCCGCGGGTTCAGGCATGACAGGCAGCGTAGCTGTCTCGATGCGGGCCACGTCCAGCAAATCAGCGACCAAGGCGTTCATGTGGTCGGCCTGGTCGCTGATGATGCGGACGAACTGGCGGACGACGGCTGGGTCGATGTCCATCCCCGCATCCATGATCGCGGCGGCGGATCCCTTGATAGAGGTCAAGGGCGTCCTGAGCTCATGGCTCACCATGGCCAGGAACTCTGCCCGCAGGCGCTGCAGCTCCTCGACGTCAGCCATGTCCTGCAGAGTGACCACCACAGACTCGACGGCGCCCCCATCGGCGAGGATGGGCGTGGCGTTGAGGAGCGTCGTGACGCTCCGGCCATCGGGGACAGCGAGGACTATCTCCTCGGCCCGCACTATCTCATTCACGCTGAGGAGCTCGGCCATCGGGAACTCCCGCAGGGAGACCACCCGGCCGTCGGCCCGCCTCAGGGTCACGATGGGCAGGAGGTCCTCCGGCGACTGGTCCGGATTGCGCAGGCTGTCGACGATCCTCCGGGCCTCACGGTTGAAGGATTTCGGGGCGCCCGTCACGGCGTCAAAGACGACCACTCCAACGGGGGATGTGTCGATCAGGGTCTCAAGGTCGGCCCTGGCCCGTTGCTCCTCCGCGTGCCTGCGGGCGTTGGCGATGGCCATCGCCGCCTGGGAGGCGAAGAGGACCAGCGTCTCCTCATCCTCCCGTGTGAACTCCTGACCATGTTCCTTCTCGGCGAGGTAGATGCTGCCGACGCGCTTCCCACGGTGGAGGATGGGGGATGCAAGGAAGGACACCCTCTCACTCACGGCTACCGGCGGAACCATCTCCGGGAGGCCCATCAACCTGATGTGGCCGAGCAAATCAGGTGTTCGGAGCGGGCCTGGAATCCTGCTCAGGTACTCGAAGTGGCTCGGCCAGCCCGGCAGCGTCCACAACCTGTCCGTCTCGTCCGCGGTCATCCCCGAGGAGAGGAAATCCTCCGCCGAGCCGACAAACCCCGGGAAGGCGGATACCGCGTTGCCGGCGC
>JAPPNT010000122.1:20749-34268 GCA_028873745.1 Chloroflexota bacterium
CCCGCCCGCGCCCACACCCGGGCCGCCTCGCCCGCGGCAACCCCCGCGGAGAGTAAACCCCCCGCCGACCCTTCACCGCCGTGCAGGACGATGACGCCGTAGCGGGCTCCGGTGAGGGAACGGGCGGAGTCGAGCACACCCTGCAGCACGGTGCTGAAATCAAGGTCCTCCGTGATGCGCAGACCGGCCTCCCTCAGGCGGGAGAGTCGCTCTTCCAGATCCCGTATCCGTTTGTCTCGCTCATCCGGCCGGTCCAACTTCGTCTCCTCAATTGATCTGTTGATGGTGAGAGAACAGGCGTCAACAGGGTCGATTATGCCATCTGCGGCTGATGGTTACAAACCATTACATGAAATCGTAGAGAAAGTGACGCAGCGGAAATATGCATGGTGGTAAGGTGTATTGCAGTCCGCTCATCGGCGGGAGGCATGGGGTTGTCTGTGGAGGGCAGCCAACCCGGACGCAGGCCGTCACCTCGACAAGGACTACGTGAAGCGTTCCACAACGGGAGCAACCATGGGGGCGACACCCTCACCGCCGGGGGCATCGGTTCGCCGGACGGCAGCCGCCAGGAGCAAATTGCCGCACTCCTGCTCTGCAAAGAGCATGGAATCGCATATGTCCAAATCACAAAAGGGACTATGAATACACACGTTGAAGGGCCGCAAGCGGCAAAGAGCCGCGCCGCCGCTCTCACAAAGGCCGACAGGCTGAAGAACGAGGTGGAGTCGCTGCGGAGCCGCCTCGCCAAGCTGAACGAGGCATCGCTCGGCATCTTCGGAAGTCTCGATGCCGACGCCGTTCTGCAGGCGGTCATCGACGCATCCCGTCTGCTGACCGATGCCCGCTACGGCGCGATCTTGACCTTTGACGACTCCGGTGAAATGGAGCACTTCTTCACCTCCGGGATCAGCCCGGAGGAGCGTCGCCGAATCGGCCGTATGCCTCAGGGGTTGGGGATCCTTGGGTACATGAACGAGATTGAGGGGCCGTTGCGGCTGACGGACATTGCCGGCCACCCCAGGTCCATCGGCTTTCCCGAGAACCACCCACCCATGAAGAGCTTTCTTGGAATCCCGATACGCCGCGACGGCAAGCATCTCGGCAACATCTACCTTGCCGAGAAGGAGGGGGGCGGGGACTTCACACCGGAAGACGAGGAGAGCCTGGCAACATTCGCCGCCCAAGGGGCAGCGGCCATCGCCAACAGCCGCATCTACAGGGCGGAGAACCGCGCCAGGGCCGATCTGGAGGCGCTGCTGGACATCTCTCCCGTTGCCGTGCTGGTCTGGGACGCAAAGACCTGGGACCTCTTGTCTCTCAACGCTGAGGCTAGACGCATAGTGTACGGGCAGCATATGCCCGGCCACGGCCTAAAAGACCTGCTGAGGGTGATGACCCTGCGCCGCCCCAACGGGCAGGACATTCCGCCCGAAGAGCTGTCAATCAAGTGGACGGCGCTCACCGGCCAGACCGTTCGCGCCGAGGAGGTGGTGATTCATCTCCCGGACGGCAAGGTGATCCCTGCCCTGCACAGCACGGCGCCCATCCGCAAGGAAGACGGTGAAATTGTGGGCGTCGTCGCGACGCTCCAAGACATGACGCCGCTGGAGGACCTGGCAAAACAGCAAGCAGAGTTTCTCACCATGGTCAGCCACGATCTCCGGAACCCGCTGGTTTCCATCAAAGGCTCGGTGACCACGCTGCTGGGCTCCTCTTCCTCCCTCGACTCCGCGGACATGCGCCAGTTCCTGCGCATCATCGACCAGCAGGCCGATCGAATGAGCGGCCTGCTCAGCAATCTGCTGGACATGGGCCGGATCGAGACGGGGACCGTGGCCGTCGACACGGGACCGGCGGACCTGACGGCCCTGATGGAGGAGGCGAGGCGCGCCTTCCTGACAACCGGGGCCAGAAACATCATCGGGGTGGACATCACCCAGCGCCTGCCCCTGGTCATGGCTGACCGGCAACGCATCAAGCAGGTCCTGATCAACCTCCTCTCCAACGCGTCCAGACATTCTCCCGACTGGTCTGAGATCACCGTGAGCGCATCGGTGGAGGGGTTGCAGGCGATCGTCGCGGTGGCCGACAAGGGCGCCGGCATAGCGCCCGACCGGTTGCCCCACATCTTCAGGAAGTACTCCCAATTCGACGCCGATCAGCCGGACAGGTCCGGGACAGGGGACGGCCTCAACCTGGCGATATGCAGGGGAATCGTCGAGGCCCACGGGGGCCGGATATGGGCGGAGAGCGACGGGCTGGGACTGGGCGCAACCTTCACGTTCACGATTCCGGTGGCGGACGGGGACACCGTTCACGCCAGTCCCAGCCCCGAGACAGGGACGGCCCCCTCCGATGCGCGCGAGAGGGCGAGCGCTCCGGCGCGCGTTCTGGCGATCGACGATGATACACAGACGCTGCGCTTCATCCGCGGCGCGCTGCTGGAGGCCGGCTACACACCCCTGGTGACCACCGACCCGGACGAGGCGGTCCATCTGGCCAAGACCGAAAAGCCCGATCTCCTCCTGCTGGACTTCACGCTGCACGGCGCCGACGGCATCGATGTCATGCGACGCGTGCTGGAGGTCACCGACGTTCCCGTGATCCTCCTGCCGGAGCACGACGAGGAGGATCTCATCACCGAGGCCTTTGAGTCGGGGGCCGACGACTACATCGTCAAGCCATTCTCGCCCGGCGAGCTGGCGGGCAGAATCAAGGCGACCCTGCGCAAGCGGGGCGCCCAGGCCCGGACCAGGTCAGCGAAGCCGTTCGTGCTGGGAGACCTGGCCGTCGACCACCTTGCAGGCAGCGTCACGCTGGCGGGGCGGGAGATACGGCTCACGCCCACGGAGTACAAGCTGCTGCACGAGTTTTCCATGAACCCGGGACGCGTGCTCACCTACGATCACCTGTTGCGGCGCGTCTGGGACAGCGACTACTCCAGCGACACGCAGGTGGTGCGCACCTTTGTGAAGAACCTGCGGAGCAAACTGGGCGACAAGGCCGACAGTCCCACGTACATCCTCACCGTGCCCGCCATCGGCTACCGGATGCCGAAGCCCTAGCGGCAGGCCCCATCCCCTTCAGACCCCTGACCCTGTGTAGATCCTGTGACGAAATCGCCACAGAATTCACACACAACAGTTGTTAATCCTTACGATTTGTACATACATTATTTGTATAATCAAGTATTGTTCACGGTGCGCTGCGCGCGCGTAGGGGGGCGGGTCAGCAGCAGTTGACCGCAACGCGCGAGCGAGGCGGCAAGCCCCAAAGTCTTCACCAATGGAGAATTTCAATACTACAGGGGTGTTGTGTGAACAGCGTTGATATCCCCCTCTCGCGGCTGGCGAGCGGGGGTGTTCGTTGAAGCGGACTCGCATCGCGCCTGCAATGGTGCTGATTGCCGCACTCGTCGTCGCCATCGTCGGCGGCCAGAACCCCACCGCCGCTTTGTCGCCGGTCCCGCAGCCGTCCGACGAGGGGGCAACGGGCGAGCAGGCGACGCAAGCGGACACCTCCACACCGGAGCCGGTTGTCACCGTGCCGGGCAAGCCCACCGAGTTGCGGGTGGACACCGAGCCCGGATCTCTCGACGTGGAAGCGGAGTGGGATGACGTCGCCGATGCAAGCCACTACCTGGTCCGCTGGCGCGTGGCCGGGCCGGGCAACCAACTGAACGAAGGACTCGAATTCCAGTCTTCCGATGCGGCCATCACCGTCGAGGGCTACGGCGAGTGGGTGGTGCGGGTGGAGGCGTGCAACAGCGCCGGGTGCGGATCGCCCGCGACGCTGAGATTTACGGTCGAGCCGGCCCCGGAGCCGACGGCCGCACCCACGCCGGAGCCGACACCGTCGCCAGAGCCGACACAGGCACCCACACCATCGCCCACGCCGGAGCCGACACCCTCGCCTACGCCGGAGCCGACGCCATCGCCCACGCCGGAACCGACGCCCTCGCCCACCCCTGAAACAACCCCATCGCCAACCCCGGCAACAAAACCATCTCCAACTCCAGCAACCACGCCGGATACAACTCCCTCGCCGTCACCGGATCCGACGCCCTCGCCTACGCCGTCGCCAACGCCATCGCCTACTCCGTCGCCTACACCATCGCCGACACCGGCACCGACGCCCTCGCCAACTCCAGAGCCGACACCCTCGCCCACGCCGGAGCCGACGGCCGCGCCAACCCCGGAGCCGACACCATCGCCCACACCGGAGAGGACGGCCGCGCCAACCCCGGAGCCGACACCCTCACCCACGCCGGAGAGGACGCCGAAGGAGATTGTCAACGTGCCGGCCGGGCCCACCGGGCTGCGGGTGGACGCCACGCCCGGCTCGCTGGACGTGGGAGTGGACTGGGATGACGTCTCTGAGGCAAGCCACTACCTGGTCCGCTGGCGCGTGGCCGGGCCGGGCAACCAGCTGAACGCAGGCGTGGAGGTCCAGTCTTCCGGCGCGGCCATCACCGTCGGGAGCTATGGCGTGTGGGTGGTGCGGGTGGAAGCGTGCAACAGCGCGGGCTGCGGGTCGCCCGCGACGCAGCGGTTCGCCGTCGCGCCGGCCCCCGAGCCGACGGCGGCGCCGACGCCGGAACCGACACCCTCGCCAACGCCAGCGCCCACGCCGACACCCACGCCGGAGCCGACGGCCACTCCGACGCCGACGGCGACTGCCTCCCCCACGCCATCACCGACGCCATCGCCAACGCCGACGCCGACGGCAGCGCTGCAGGTCTCGGTCACGGCCAGCCCCGACAGCCCCAAGGTGGATGAACCGGTGACGCTGAGCGCGGAGGCGCTGAACGCTCCATCGGACTCGAACGCCTCGTACAACTGGGAAGGGAATTTCGGCGGCAGCTGGATTTCGATGGGATCGGAGCAGACCCTTTCGTACCTCAACGGGCAGCCCGTCACCGCCCTGTTCAGGGTCACGGTGACCTACGACTCCGGGGAATCGACCACGTCGGAACCGCTCAGCGTCACGTGGACCGCGCCGACGCCGACACCTACCCCGACGCCCACAGCGACGCCGCTCGTCGAGCCGCTCTTCTTCCCCTTTGCGATCACCCGCATGGCCCTCGAGAGGCCCGGTCCGATAGGGAACGTAACGCTGCCGAAGGCCGAGGGCGGCGAGGGTGAGTTCACGTACAGCCTGACGGGGCTGCCGCGGGGGCTGTCCTTCGACGCGGACACCCGCACCCTGTCGGGGGCCGTGGCGGCGGGCGAGTACAGCCTGACCTACACCGCGACGGACGAGGCCGGGGTGCAGGACGCGCTCACCTTCTCCTTCACCGTGGGGGCGGCCTCCGCACAGGGTCAATCAGGCATGCAGGGCCAGGGCGGTTCAGCTGCGCGGGGCCGGAGTACGGACGGCGCGACGGGCCAGAGCCCGGACATCGACTGGCGGCGGCCCCACGTCCGCAACATGGCGGTGGGTCGAAAACAGTACAGCGAGCCGTCGGCCCCCGGCTTCACCGTGACCTGGAACCACCCGGACATGTCCAGAGACACATCCGGGGACAACCTGACACTGGCAGACATCGCGCAGTATGAGCTGCGTTACACGAAACGCGGCTCGGGCGTGTGGACGGATGGCGCCATGTCCAAGGACTCGACCAGCGTGGCACTGACCGGCCTGGAGCCCGGCACGGAATACCATGTGCGTGTGCGCGTGGCATACTCGGGCTCGCGCTATACGGAGTGGAGTTTCGCGAACGCCGAAGGCCGGCACACCACCAACAAGGTGCCAAAGCTGGCGGCGGGCCGCCTCAATCCCACCTACATCCTGGAGTGGGGCGGGGACGACTCAGTTCAAAGAATCGACGACGACTTCACGGACCCGGACAGCGACGCGCTGACGTACACGGCCTCGTCGACGCCGGCGGGCATCGTCACGGCGACGATACAGGACGTGCAAGAGAACGGGAACACCGTCAAGAAGCTGCGGATACACCTGCTCAACCCGATAACGGGCGCGGCCAACGTCACCTACGGCGCGCACGACGGGTTCGGCGGGTACGTCTTCCAGGTCATCTCCGTGGGCGGCTTTGCGAACACGACGCGGGACGTCGCCGAGAACTCGGCCGCGGGGGCGAACGTGGGCGTCCCCGTGACGGGGACGCCGTACGGGACGGAGTCGCTGTTCTACACGCTGACGGGCGAGGCGTCGACCTCCGGGGCATTCGAGATCGACTCGTCGACGGGGCAGATCAGCGTGAAAGCGGGGGCGTCGCTTGACCACGAGGCCAAGAGCTCGTACACGGGCAAGGTGAAGTGGACGGTCAACGGGCAGGCGGCCGAGGTGAACCTGACCATCAACGTGACGGACGTGAACGAGCCGCCGCTCGCGCCGGTGAACGCGGAGGTGGCGAGCATCACGGACACGAGCCTCACGGTGATCTGGGATGCGCCGCCGGACAACAGCGGGCGGCCCGCCATCACCGGATACAAGGTCGAAGCCGAGGGGCTGACCACGCAGAACGCCAGAGGCGCGGATCCCTTCGTGGACTACACGTCGCTGACGCCTGGAACGACCTACACCTTCACGATCAAGGCGATCAACGAGGAGGGAGACGGCGCCGGGGCGACCGTCAGCGCCACCACCACGGACTCCCGGCCCCGGTCGGCGGACTTCACCAAGCACTTCAGGACGGGCGAGAACGCCGCCTTCGCGCAGAGCGACTTCCCGTTCGAGTCGGACGAGGACGACGACGCGCTGGGCAAGGTCAAGTTCACAAGCAGGGTTGACAGCAGAGGGGGAACCTCCGCCGTTACCACAGAGGGCGAATTCAAGCTGAAGCAGTCCGACGGCACACTGGGGACGGCCGTGGCCCCGGACCAGCTCATAGCGGCCGCGGACCTGGACAACCTGGTCTTCGTTCCGGAGACGGACTTCGACGGCACGGCCATCGTGCGATTCAAGGTGATCGACCAGGAAGACGAGGAGTCCGCGGACCAGTACGCCCTCACGCTTAAACAGGTCGCCAACCGGCCGCCCGCGTTCGGGGCGGGGCCGCTGAGCCGGGAGATCGCGGAGAACTCGGCGGGCGGGACGGCCGTCGGGGCGGCGGTGACGGCCGACGACCCGGACACGGGGGACACGCTGACGTACAGCCTGAGCGGGACGGACGCGGCGTCGTTCACCATCGACAGCGGCACGGGGCAGGTCTCCGTGGCATCGGGAACCGTGCTGGACTTCGAGACGGCCAAGAAGACCTACACGGTGGTGGTGGGCGCCAGCGATGGCAAGGACGCGGACGGGACTGCCGACACGGCGGTGGACGCGACCATCACGATGAACATCTCGGTGACGAACGTGAACGAGGGGCCGCCGCCGCGCGTCGATTTCACCATCACGGAGATCACGGCGACGACGATGAAGGTGACGGTGACGCCGCCCGACATCGGCAGCACATCGCCAATCAAGCAGTACGAGGTGCAGTATACCAAGGCTTCTGCGCCACTCGTCGTCGTTGAGTTTCTGACAATCAACTCCGGGACCAGCGTGACGCTGACCGGCCTGACTCCCAGCACCGCCTACAACATCCATGTTTGGGCCCGCAATATGGATAATCAGATCAGTCAAACGAAATTCATAAAGACCGCGACCACCGGCCCCAACACCGCTCCCACGTCGGCGAACTTCACGAAGCAGGTCTCGCGGCAGACGGGGGCGACGTTCAGCGCGAGCGACTTCCCGTTCACCGACGCGGACACGGGGGACGCGCTCAGCAAGGTGAAGATCGTCACGCTGCCCGGCCACACGGACATCTACGGCAAGACAACGGGCGTGCTGCGCTTCGACGGCACTGCGGCCACTGCGGGGCAGGAGGTCGCCGCCGACGACCTGGGCAAGCTGAAGTACGTGCCGCAGCCCAACGGCTTCCGCGTCGACATCGGCGGCTCGTTCACGTTCAAGGTGCTGGACCAGGCCGGGAGCGAGTCGCCCACGTACACCGTGACGCTGGAGCAGATGGCCGACATCGTGCTGAGCCTGTCGCCCGACAGCATCACCGAATCGGCGACGCCCACGAGCGGGGGCCGGGTGACGGTCACGGGGACGCTGACGGGGCCGGTGCGGACAACCGCCACCACCATTCCGCAGATCCGGGTCGCCATCGACCACGAGGCGCGGGAGAACAGCGACTACACGGTCAACACCAACTCGCAATCGCTGACGATTCCGGCGGGGCAGAAGGGCGCCTCCATCACGTTCGACTTCACGGGCATCGAGGACTTCCTGGTGGAGGGCAACGAGCTGATAGAGATCTACCCGACGTGGGTCATCAACCTCGTGACGACGACGCCGACGGAGTGGGTGGAACCGGTGTACCTGACGCTGGAGGACAACGACCGGGCCGTTGTCGCCATCACCGGGCCACCCGGAGAGGTGGAGGAGGGCGAGGACGCCGTGTTCACGGTGTCGCTCAGCCGGGGCATCACCAAGTCGCTGACGGTGGCGTGGAGCGCGTCGAGCGGGACGGCGTCGGCGGGCGACTTCACCGGGGCGTCGGGGACGGTGACGTTCCCCGCCGGGTCGCCGGACAACGCGACGCAGACCATCACCATCCCGATCACGGACGACCTGGTCCCCGAGGCGACGGAGCGGTTCTCGGTCACGCTGGGGGCGATGACCGGCAAGCCGGCCTCGCAGGTGTCGGTAGAGACGGGCAAGGGGACGGCCAACGCGGACATCGCCGAGAACGACGCGGTGACGGTGAGCATATCGGGCGACGAGCGGGTGTCGGAGGGGGACTCGGCGACGTACACCTTCACGCTGGACAGCGCGGCGTCGACGCAGGCCGTCACTGTGGACTACACCACCACGGACAAGACGGCGCTGGCGGGCACGGACTACACCGCCGCCAGCGGGACGGTGACCATCGCGACGGGGCAGACCTCGGCCACCGTCACCGTGGCGACCACGGAGAACACGGACGACGAGGCCAACCGGTACTTCGAGTTCAGGATGTCGAACCCGCAGGGCGGCGGCGGGCCGACCCCGTTCCTGAGCACGACGCAGTTCGTCAACACCACCATCGTGGACGACGACGGCGACCCCTCCTCGGTCGTCCTGAGCGTCGACAAGAGATCCTTCGGCGAGGGCGACGCGGCGGGGACGGTCAACGTGACCGCGACGCTGGAGGGTGGCACACTGACCGATGACACGACCGTCGTCGTCACCCTCGGCGGCACGGCCACCAAGGGGAGCACAGGCGACTACACGGCCACGACGCTGGGGAACATCACCATAAACACGGACGCTACCAGCGGGACGGCCAGCTTCACCGTGACGCCGGTGCAGGACGAGGTGGTGGAGGGCGACGAGACCATCGAGCTGGCGGGCGCGTCGGCGGGGCTGGACGTGACGCCGGCGACCATCACCATCACCGACGACGACACGGCCACGCTGGGCATCGCCGGCCCGGCCGGTGTGGTGAGCGAGGGCGGCAGCGCGGAGTTCACCGTCACGCTGTCGCACGCGGTGGCCTCGCAGGTGGTGGTCGCGTGGTCGGCGGGCTCGACGGCGACGGTCCCGGCCTCGGCGGACGACTACTCGCCGGACTCGGGCAGCGTCATCTTCCCCGCGGGGTCCGCCGCGGGCGCGACGAAGACGATCACCATGGCCATCGCGGACGACGGGACGGAGGAGGAGCAGGAGACCTTCACCGTCACGCTGGGGAGCGTCACCGACGATCTGACCTCGCGGGTGTCGGTGGACTCGGCCAAGGCCAGCGCCGACGCCAGCATCGCCACGGGACAGGTCGTGACGGTCACGCTGATGGGCCCCAGGGCCTTCCCGCACGTGCGGGACTCGGACTTCGCCGTTTACCATGTCTTTCTCTCGGGGCCGGTCAACGAGGACATCCAAATCGACGTCGCCACGTCCAACGGGACGGCGACGGGGTGCGACGGCGGCGTCAACAGCTGCGAGAGCGGCCAGACGGGCGACTACGTGAAGGTGTCGGACACGCTGACCATCGGCCCGAGCAAGGACACGCAGTACAACGTCAACGACTTCGGCGTCACGTGGTACACCGTTTTCGTCTACATGGTGAGCGGCTCGACGGGGGACGCGGACGAGAACTTCACGCTCTCGCTCTCCAACCTGCGGGGCGGGGGCACGACGCCGGTGGTGCTGGGGGAGTCGTCGGTCACGACGACCATCACGTCGACGCCGCTGACCTTCTCCGTGGAGGGCCCGGAGTTCGTGGACGAGGGGACGAACGCGCGGTTCGTCGTGAAGCGGAACGCGGACCTGCACCCGGCGTGGGGCGCGCGGGTGAGCTACACGACCTCCGACGGCACGGCGACGGCGGGGTCGGACTACACCGCCGTTTCCGGCACGCTGGAGATGCCCCTCACCACCTATCCCGCTCCCGCCACCCCCGACGAGTACCGGGTGCGGTACTCGGACTGGGAGATCCTGGTGCCCATCCTGTCGGACAACGTGGACGAGTCCGACGAGACCTTCAGCCTGACCCTCTCCGACCCGGAATACTATTTCATAGGGTTCACCCAGATAACGGACGCGGCGCTGGGCACGGCCACGGCGACCACGACCATCAGGGACCAGGCCATGGTCGTCTCCGTAGAGGGGCCGGAGACGGTCACCGAGGGCGGGAACGCGGACTTCACGGTGTCGCTGAGCCGGGCGCCGACGGCGAACCTGACGGTGAACTACCAGACGTACAGCGCGCTCGCGCCGGCGCGACTGGCCACGTCGGGCGAGGACTACACGCCGCAGGCGGGCACGCTGACCTTCGTGCCGGGGGAGACGAGCAAGCGGGTGCGGGTGCCGGTGTTGACGGACGCCATCAGGGAGCCCGTCGAGTACTTCCGGCTGCTGCTGTCCAGCCCGTCGGGGGGCGGGGGGCTCACGCCGACGCTCGGCACGAGCATCGCGACGACGGGGATCGTGGACGCGGCGGGGCCGCTGCTCGGGGCGACGCTGACGGTGACGCCGGACACCAGCGTCGGCGAGGGCGACACGTCGGCCACCAGCTACACGGTCAAGGTGGACCTGGACTGCTGCACCACCTTCGACGAGGACATGACCGTGACGGTCTCGCTCGGCGGGACGGCGACGGGCACGGACGACTACACCTCGACCACCGCCAACGTGACCATCCCGGCGTCGACGGCCACCGGCTCCGCCGCCGCGGCCGTGAGCATCACCCCCGTGGAGGACACCATCGTCGAGGGCGACGAGACCATCGTCGTCAACGGCAGCCTCACCGGCTTTGTGGTCTTTCCCGACACCATCACCCTGACGGACAACGACACCGCGACGGTGGGCATCAGAGGGCCGCCGAGCGAGGTTGCGGAGGGGGCGAACGCGGCGTTCACGGTGACGCTGTCGGCTGAAATAGCCAGGGAACTCACCGTCGCGTGGAGCGCGCCCTTGAGCACCGACACGGCAGTCGCGGCCGACTTGGGCGCGACGTCGGGGACGGTGACCTTCGCGGCGGGCTCGGCGGCGGGGGCGACGCGGACCATCAGCATCCCCATCACCGACGACACCGTTGCGGAGGCGGCGGAGACATTTACCGTAACCCTAGGTACGGTGAGTGGCGACCCGGCGAGCCAGGTGACGGTGAACACGGCAGCGGCCAGTGCGACGGCGACCATCGCGAAGAGCGACGGATTCGGCGCCCACATCACCCTCTCGTTCGACCCGGAGTATGTCCAGGAGGGATTTGACGGCGCGGTCACCCTCACGGCGACGCGGGACGGCACGGAGGGCGATCACACGGTCGATTGGAGCGTGGCCACCGTCACAATAACAACCGCCCAAAACAATACCGACTTTACACAGGGGGGCGGCGGATCCTGCGACAGACCGGGAACCGACTTCTTTATGCGTACACTCCCCTCCGACGTGCGCATCGCGCCAGGCGAAACCAGCGGATCGACGACCATTACCTACCACATTTGCGCCGACGACGTGGATGACCCAAACGAGATAACTGCCTGGACGGCGAACGTGTCCGGCGCAACCGTCACCGAGGCCGTGCTCACCATCGGCGACCCGGAGACCATCACGCTCTCGGCCAGCCCCACGGCTGTGGCCGAGGACGCCGGGGCGACTGATGTGACGGTGACGGCGACACTGAGCGCGACGCGGGCTACGGACACGGTGGTGGACCTGACGCTGGGCGGGACGGCGACAGCGGCGGACTACTCGGCAACGTCGCTGGCGAGCGTCACCATCCCCAAGGGGGAGACCAGCGCCGAGGGAACGCTGACCATCACGCCGGTCAATGACGCATTGCCGGAGGGCGACGAGACCATCACCGTATCGGGCACGTCAGGAGCGCGGACGGTGAGCTCGGCAGACATCACCATGACGGACGATGAGGACCCCGCCCAGATCACGCTGACCGTGAACCCTGAGTACATCCAGGAGGGGCAAGCCGCCAGGCAGGTCACCCTCACGGCGACGCGGGACGGCACGGCCGGCGATCACACGATCGACTTGTCGGTGGGTGGCGGCACGGCCACGGACGGAAAGGACTACACGATCTGGACTTTCAGTCCCGCTCCGCGCATTGCGCCGGGCGAGACCAGCACAACGTTCACCCTGACCTTCACCGTCAACACGGACGCCGAGGACGAGGGGAACGAGACCGTCATCCTGTCAGGGACGGCTTCCGGGGCGGTCGTCAGCGACGCGGTCGTCACCATCGGCCAACCGGAGAGCATCGCCCTCAGCGTGGACCCGACGTCCATCTTGGAAGACGCCGGCGCGACGGACGTGACAGTGACGGCGACGCTGAGCGCGGCCCGCGACACGTCCACCACCGTGAACATCACGTTGGGGGGGACTGCGGCGGAACTGACGGACTACAACACGACGACAGCCCTGACGAGCATCACCATCCCCATGGGAGAGATCGCCGCCCAGGGAACGCTGACCATCACGCCCGTCGATGATACGGAGGTGGAGGGAGACGAGACCATCACCGTAGCAGGTAAGTCGGGCGCCCGGACGGTGAGCTCGGCGGACGTCACCATCACCGACAACGATGTGCCGGTGATCTCCTTCCAGACCGCGCCGAGCTCTGTCACTGAAGGGAGTGACGCCACATACACCATCCAAATCGAAGGCAACCGCACCAGTGACGTCACAGTGCACTTCCAGACCGGGGCCGACGGCGACCTTGCCACCGCAGGACAGGACTACACGGCGGTGGACCAGACCGTCACCTTCACCTCCACCGACACCACCAAGACGGTGACAGTCAGCACCCTCAGTGACCAAAGGTTCGAGGTCACGGAAGACTTCACCGTCACCCTCTCGAACGCCCAAGGCGGCGGGCCAGCACCCGTGATACGGAAAGGCGCCAGGACCACGACCATTACCGATGCCTTCACCGACGATGACGCGTACCCCGACTCGTACACGCTGACGGCCACTCCCATCTCGGTGGGCGAGGGCGACGGGGCTACCCAGATCCGCTTCACCGCCACACTGGACGACGACGGCACCTTCCCTCACCCCGTCGATG
>JAPPNT010000251.1 GCA_028873745.1 Chloroflexota bacterium
CCATTGACCGGCCGAAGTTCTCATTGGCCAGTTGCAGAAACTGTTGAGAGTTGTTGGCGACCACATCGCTTGCAGCCGCCTTGAACGTGTCCCGCAACTCTTCCTTGGCGGTTTCCAGCAACTTCTCGCTGGTCTTGGCCCGCAATCCGAAAAGAAGCCACACAGCGCCTCCGCCAACAACCAAGCCAATCAACACGCCGACTATGGCTTCCACGAACTCCTCCTTGCGCCGACCATCGTGTCCCTACCGCTGCACGTTGCGGTACGCGTTGGCTCCGGCCACCGCCGCCGGCAGCCCGCCCATAAGGTACGCGACGCCCAGCGCCTCGGCGACCTCTTCCTCGGACGCCCCCAGCGCTCGAGCCCGGTTCGCAAGGTTCGTCACGCCCTGCTCGTGGTTCAGGAGCGCGTCGCAGATCATCATCATGAGTGTCTTGATGCGGGCCGGAAGCACGCCGTCCTCCGTAATCGCGGACCTGGCGCCGCCGATCATCGCCGCCAAGTCCGGCGCGTTCTCGTCGTAGAGCTGCTGAAAGCCGACAGGCTGTTGCTGGGTCATCGTCGTTCCTCCCAATCCGTATTGGCCGAGTGGAAGCGTACCAAAGCGCATGGGGAGCGTCCAGCATTGCGCACGCCCTCGCCAGCGGCTAGCATTTGGCCCTGCGAGACTGTTGGTCGGAGGGCTCCATGGACGTTGAAGAACTCCTGAAGGACGTGCTGGCGGTGGGGCGCGACGCCGGTTTCAACCGCGTCCGATACATCGGACAGCTCATGTCGCAGGAAGAGCAGGCCGAGTTCCTGAAGGGCCTCTTCAATCAGGCGGTCCTCGCCCGAGAGGCCAAGAGCGGCGTTGCCCTTTTCGACTACCTGGAGCAGTGGGAGGAGAAGGGCATGGCCATCGTCGCCGGCCGCGCCCAGTCGCCCATCGAGCTGGACGCGACGCCGTGGGCGCCCTTGCGCGTGCCCGTCAGCGAGGCGAAGCTCGCCCTCGTCACCACCGGCGGCTTCTACCTCAAGTCGCAGGAGCCTTACGAGACCGACGGCCCCGAGAACCTCGGTGATTGGTCCTTTCGCGCCATTCCTCGCACGGCCTCGGCCGACGAGATGGACGTGGCCCACATCCACTACGACCTGTCCGGTCCCCGAGAGGACCGCAACTGCGTCTTCCCCATCGACCGCGCCGCTGAGATGCACGCCGAGGGCCTCATCGGCAGCCTCAACGACACCTACTACTCCTTCATGGGCTTCATCCAGAAGCCCGACCTCCTCGCGTCCGAGACCGCCCCGGAGGTCGCGCGACTGCTCAAGAAGGACGGCGTCGACGCGGCCGTCATCACGGCAACCTGACCGATCTGCAATCGGTCCAGTGGACTGATAGCACGCGCCCTCGAAGCTGAGGGCATCTCAACCGTCCTCGTGATGATGAACAGCGGCCTGGCCGAGGTGTTGCAGCCGCCGCGGGTCTGCCGGGTCCGCTTCCCCTTCGGCCGACCCATGGGCGAGCCGGGCAACGCCGACCAGAGCCGCGTGTTGCTAGAGGATGCCCTGGGCGTGCTGGAGTCGGCGACGGAGCCTGGCACGGTTGTGCACCTGCCGTATCGCTGGCGCCGAGAGGACTACGCCCAAATCCGCCGGGAGCGCGCCGCGCAGGCGGCGGGCGGGTAGGGGGCCTCTCGTGAACTTCGGCTTCAGCGCGCCCACCCGAGGCCCGCAGTCGACGCCGGAAGCGCTAGCGAGACTCATCGCGCACGGCGAGGCGCTCGGGTTCGGCATCGTAACCGTCAGCGATCACGTCGTCATGCCGCGCACTGCGAATTCCACCTACCCATACAGCGCAGACGGCTCGTTCAGCGGCGGCGCCGAGTGCATGGAGCAGCTCACGCTGCACGCGTACTTGGCCGCCTGCTCGAAGTCGCTGCGGCTGCTCACTTCCGTCATGGTCGTCCCGCACCGCCCGCCTGTGCTGACCGCCAAGGTGCTCGCGACCGTCGACGTGTTGTCCGGCGGCCGCCTCATCGTCGGCTGCGGCGCCGGCTGGCTCCGTGAGGAGTTCGAGGCCATTGGCGCACCAGATTTCGACCGCCGGGGCGCCGTCACCAACGAGTACATCCGTGCCTTCAAGGAGCTCTGGACCAGCGACGCGCCCACCTTCGAGGGCGAATTCTGCAGCTTCTCCAACCTCCACTTCGAGCCGAAGCCGGTGCAGAAGCCGCATCCGCCCATCTGGACCGGCGGCGAGAGTCCAGCGGCCCTGCGTCGCGCCGGGCGTCTCGCCGACAAGTGGTTCCCCATCGGCACAAACCCCACCTACCCCGTCCGCACGTCCCGGCAGCTTGCCGAGTCGCTAGAGCGAGTGCGCGTGTTTGCGGAGGAGGCAGGCCGCGACCCGTCGAAGGTGGGCGTGGCCTATAGCGCGGGGATGCCCAGCCTCGGCGAAGGGCAGCCCGAGGGAGGCCGTCGTCCCTTCACCGGCGACGGAGAGCAGGTCGCGGAGGACATCCGAGGCTTTGCGGAGGTCGGCGTGGACGACATGACGTTCCGCTTCGAGCGTAGAACTCTGGACGAGACGCTGGAAGCGATGCAGCAGTTCGCGGAAGAGGTGATGGCGAAGGTGTAGGCCTGTCCCCTACCCCTGCGCCACCATGTCCTCAAACAGCTCAAAGAACTCCGGGCATGTCTTGTCCACGCACCGGTAGTCGTCGATGACCACGCCCGGCGTTACGAGCCCCATGACGCTGAACGCCATCGCGATGCGGTGGTCGCCGAAAGTGTCGATGGTCGCGCCGTGGGGTTTGGCCGGGTAGACCGTGATCGTGCTCTCCGTCTCGGCCACACGCACGCCCATCGCCTCCAGCCCCGCCGCGACGCTGTGAACGCGGTCCGACTCCTTGCCCCGCACGTGCGCGATGTTGGTGATCGTCGTCGGCGAGTCCGCGAAGGGCGCCACGCACGCCAGCGTCATCATCGTGTCGGAGAAGTCGCCCATGTCGACGGTCACGCCGCGCAGGCTGCCCGGCCCCGGCCCCTCCACCGTCGTCGAGCTTCCCGCCTGCGTCAGCCGGCATCCCATCTCCTCCAGCACGCGGAGGAACCGCGTATCGCCCTGCAGCGAGCCCTCCATCGGCAGGTGCTCGACGGTGACTCGCCCGCCCGCGACCGCAGCCGCCGCTGCGAAGTACGACGCCGTCGACGCGTCCGGTTCGATGGCTATGTCCCTCGCCCGGTAGCCGTGGCCGTTGCCGACGAGGAA
>JAPPNT010000135.1 GCA_028873745.1 Chloroflexota bacterium
GGATGGCGTTGATGGCGAACCGGCCCCGCTGACCAGACAGCGCCTCTCGAATGTTCACCGTCGAGAACAGCGCGGCGACGACGAGGATGACGCCGCCGGCGATCATCAGGTACTGGCCGGTGTTGCGGAGGTCTTCCGTCCAGAGCCAGAGGGCGAAGCCGCCGAGCAGCGCCACAGCGCCGATGATGGCGAGCAGCAGCGCGGCCGCCGACAGGATGCCCTTCGTGCGCTCCCAGAAACTCACGCGCTGGAGATCTTGCTCTGCCATGTTATCTCCACCGCCTTGATTCAACGTTGCGGATGGTCAGGAAGAGGAAGAAGGCCATCACGCTGAGGTAGTACACCACGTTGTTGGTGTCCAGGATGCCCCGGGAGAAGTCCTCAAAGTGGCCGCTGAGGGAGACGCCCTCCAAGACCTGCGCGGCGAGGCCGGAGGTGATGTCGGCGGCCTGCTGGGTGAGCAGCATGAGCAGCAGCACGCCGAAGCTCACGATGGCGGCGACGACCTGGTTGCTGGTCAGGGACGACGCCAGCATGCCGATGGACAGGCTCGCGCCGCCGAAGAGGAAGATGCCAAGGTAGCCGGTGAGGAGCGGGCCGAAGTCAGGGTCGCCGTAGAGGAAGAGCATGATCGAGTAGAAGAGGGTGAGGACCAGCGTCGCGAACAGAATCGCGAGGACGGCCGCGAACTTGCCGAGCACGATCTCGTAATCGCGGATGGGCGAGGTCATCAGGAGCTCGAGGGTGCCGAGCTTTTGCTCCTCGGCGAGGAGGCGCATGGTGATGGCGGGCGCCCACAGGATGAAGACGGTGGTGCTGGGCTCCAGCCACCCTCGGATGCTCGCCTCCGGAAAGGGGACGCTGATGCTGGAGACGAAGAGGTAGCCGGTGATGGCAAGGAACACGCCGCCGATGATGTAGGCCATCGGCGAGGTGAAGTAGGTCTTGGACTCCTTCCAGAAAATGGCGAAGGTGTTTCGCCACGTGGATGCCAGATATGTTTTGACGCCGCCCGGGGAAACCCTGGGCATCGATACAGTTGGTCGATTCAACGGGCTGAGGCCTCCTCATCGTCGGCGGTAGTCAGTTCCAGGAAGATCTCCTCAAGGCTCATGGGCACGACGCTGAGCTGCAGCAGCCCCCAGCCGTGCATCACCACCATTTCCGCTATCTTCTCGCGCAGGTCGTTGCCGGAGGGCGACTCGATGGTGTAGCGCGGGCCCGTGGCCGTGTCGATGTAGCGGGCGCTGGTCACACCCTCGAGGGCGCGGAGCTCGCGAATGACATCGGCGCTGGGGCCGCGAATCTCGGCCTGCACCTGCTCGGTTCCGCGGAGGCGCACGGCCAGGTTGTCCGGCGTGTCCTCGGCGACCAGGATGCCCTCGTTAATGATCAGCACGCGCTCGCAGACGGCGCTGACCTCCGGCAGGATGTGCGTGCTCAGGAGCAGGGTCTGCTCCCTGCCGAGCTCCTTGATGAGCTCTCGCGTCTCCACCACCTGAATCGGGTCGATGCCGACGGTGGGCTCGTCGAGGATGAGCACCTCGGGCTCGTGCAGGATGGCCTGGGCGAGCCCGGTGCGCTGGCGGTAGCCCTTGGAGAGCTTGTGGATGAGCGACTTGCGGTAGTCGCCCAGCTTGACGCGCTCGATGGCGACGTCGATGCGCTTCTGCAGGTAGGGGCCGCGCATGCCGCGGATGGTGCCGAGGAACTGCAGATAGTCCTCGACGGTCATGTCGGTGTAGAGGGGCACGGTCTCCGGCAGGTAGCCGATGTGGCGACGCGCCTCGAGGGAGCCGGTCATCGTGTCGTGGCCGGCGATGCTGGCGGCGCCCGTCGACGGCGGCAGGTAGCCGGTGAGGATGCGCATGGTGGTGGTCTTGCCGGAGCCGTTGGGCCCAAGGAAGCCGACGACCTCGCCCTTCTCGACGTGGAAGGAGATGTTGTCCACGGCAAGGTGTTCGCCGTAGTACTTCGTGAGGCCGTTGACCTCAATCATGGTGTCCGGCATGCCCGCCCCTGTGTCTCAGTGTTGCGAACCGGCGTTAACCGTTCGCGCACAACTCTTTAGTATACCGATACAACCCAAAGCTATCCACCACTCCGACGCGGCGTCTCATTACGAAATCGTAATCGGGAAGCGCAGGGTGTCCACCTGCTCCCACTTCAGGCGCGTAATCTCCGCCCCGTCGGGAACCTCGAAGACCATCCACCCGGAGATGTTGAAGTCCTGGGGGAGGTCTGACGGCCCCCAGAGGAAGGGCAGGTGCGGGCTGAGCGCGGCGGGCGGCTCGTCGAGCTTCACCCGGCGCTCGTACGGGTCGACGGGGAGGCCCTGCTCGCGCTCCGTGCCCTCCAGCAGTCCCGAGTCCTTGCTGATGTTGATGGAGACGATGCCCGAGCGGACGTTCCAGATGGTCATCCGCGCCACGACAAAGTGGTGTCCTTCCTGGGCCGGCCCGACGTTGTAGTACTCGCCGTCGGTGTCCTGGTAAATGACACCGCCGACTTCCTGCAGGTCGGCGACATTCATCGTGATGCCGCGCCCGCCAAGGGTGACGCCCGTCGGCTGGTCATCGCCGCAGGCGGCGGTCAGCAGGGCGGCCATCGCCGCCAACAGCACAAAGTGTCCGATGAACCTCACGTGCACACGTCCATTAGAGTTTGGTCCTCTTGAAGGGATTTAACGTTGTCTTGTGGACGGGGGTTCCCGTCAATGCCGTCGTCACGCGCGGCCAGCGGTGAACGACGGCATTTCGCGGAGGCGCTGCACCAGCGGCGGCAACGTCTCCAAGAAATAGTCTACATCATCCTCGGTCGTCGTTGGCCCCACGGTCACGCGAAGACTGCCTCGCGCGATGTCTGCGGGGCGGCCGATAGCGGTCAGGACATGCGACGGCTCCAACGAGGCCGTCGAGCAGGCGCTTCCGCTGGAGGCGTAGATGCCCTTGAGGTCCAGACCCAGCAGCACCGGCTCCGCCTCCAGCCCCGGAAAGCAGACGTTGACGTTGTTGGGCAGCCGCTGCGTGGGGTGGCCGTTGAGCAGCGAGCCGGGCACGCGCTCCAGGATGCCCGCCGCGATCCTGTCCCGCAGGGCGGCGCTGTGCTCGCTCGTCTCCTCGCGCTCGAACTCGGCGAGCCGGAGGGCCTCGGCCATACCGACGATGGCCGGCACGTTCTCCGTGCCGGAGCGGCGCTCCCGCTCCTGGCCGCCGCCCATGAGCAGCGGCGCAAAAGGCGTGCCCC
>JAPPNT010000051.1 GCA_028873745.1 Chloroflexota bacterium
GTGGGTCAGTTCTAACTTAGCGGAAAAGGGTCAAATCTAACTTAGCATTGACACCGTACAATTGCAGGCTCTGTGGGGCCAGTTCGCCCATGTTGTACGTCGTGGACTTTGTGGGTGGCCCCGGTTCCAGCGGCAGCCCCGGACTGAACCTCAATGGTGAAGTATTCGGATTGCTTACATCTGGATGGAACCAACCGGCGTTCGCCGGAATCATGGACCTGGTTGGTGAATCGTTCGGGTAAGGAGTTGAGGCCCCACGGTCGCCTCGCCTGTCTTCCCAAGAGCGGCGCAAGATTCGACAGCGTGGGCGGGCGGCTGTGGGGCTGTGGCCTCCGTTCACCCTTCGATTGCCCTCAGGGCGAACGGGGGACGGGCAGCGAAGGCCGTTGGGCGCGGCGGTTTCTGGATACCGGCGAAAGCCGGTATGACGGGGGTGAGGGCAAGCAAGGCGTGCTTCGACGGGCTCAGCACGAACGGGGCGGGCGGTCTTGCGGCGGAGGCCGTTGGGCGCGGGGTTTCTGGATACCGTCCGCTGCCTCCGCAGCGGGGCTTTCGCCGGTATGACGGTGCGGGGGAACTGTGCTTGTTGCGCGGTTTGCGGCGTTTCATGGGCGTAGGCGTGCGGGGTATACTTACAGGGAATACCCCAGTGGGGTTGAAGCAGTTGCGGAGGGCGATGTCGTGGGTGAGAGGCCCGTTATCGCAATTACGATGGGGGACCCTTGCGGGATTGGCGCGGAGGTCATCGCGAAGGCGCTGGCGCGCCCGGCGGTGGGCGAGTGGTGCACGCCGCTGGTCGTCGGGAACGCGGAGATCATGCGGCGGGCCTTCGAGCTGACGGGCGCGGGGTTCGAAGTGCGGGCGGTCGAGTCGGCGGATGACATCGTTGCCGGCGATGGGGCCGTTGCGGTGCTGGACATCGGGAACTACGACGCTGCCGGGATGCGACCGGGCGAGATCTCGGCGACGGCGGGCAAAGCGGCGATGGAGTGGGTGGTGCGCGCGGGCGAGCTGTGCCTGAACGGCTCTGTGACGGCGATGGCGACGGCGCCGCTGCACAAGGAGGCCGCGAGCCTGGCCGGATACGAGGACATCGGCCACATGGAGGTGCTGCAGCGGCTGTCGGAGTCGCCGAAGGTGCTGACGATGCTGGTGTCCAAGGGGCTGCGCGTGGTGCACCTTACGACACACCGCTCGCTGAAGCGGGCGTGCGACTACGTAACGCAGGAGAACATCCTGGGGGCGCTGCGGCTGACGGACTCGGCGTTCAAGACGTGGGGGTTCCCGGAGCCGCGCATCGGCGTGGCGGCGCTGAACCCGCACGCCTCGGACGGGGGGCTCATCGGCGACGAGGAGGCAACGCAGATCTCGCCCGCGGTGGAGGCGGCGCTGGCCGAGGGCATCGACGCCAAGGGGCCGGTGCCGGCGGACTCGGTGTTCCTCCAAGGCGTTCGCGGCGACTACGACGCGGTGCTCGCGATGTACCACGACCAGGGGCACATCGCGGTGAAGATGTACGGCTTCGAGGAGAGCATCACGGTGAACCTGGGGCTGCCGTTCATCCGGACGTCCGTCGACCACGGGACGGCGTTTGACATCGCGTGGCAGAACAAGGCGGACGACACGAGCATGGTGGAATCGATCAAGGTGGCGGTGGACCTCGCCACCGGGACGGGAATTGCGGGGTAGGCGCCCCCTTCGAGAGCCTCAGGACAGGCTTCGACAGGCTCAGGGCGAACGGCTGGGGAGGTTGGGTCAGAGCGAACGGGTATGGGGGCGGCGTCTCTGGGTACCGGCTTTCGCCGGTAAAACGAACGGGTTTGGACTCCCTGGATTCCCGCCTTCGCGGGAATGACGAGAGGTTTGTTGGGTCAGCGGGAGTGGTTGGGAGCTAGCGGCCTTTCGACAGGCTCAGGGCGAACGGTTTGGGGAGTTGGCTGAGTGCGAACGGTGTTGGGGGCGGCGTCTCTGGGTACCGGCTTTCGCCGGTAAAACGAACGGGTTGGGGCGCGGCTGGGTAGCGATGGTGGTTGGAGGCGGGCGTCCTGGATTCCCGCCTTCGCGGGAATGACGGGGGTTCGGGCGGTTGGATACCGGCTTTTGCCGGTATGACGAGAGCGGGAGAAGACATGCGGATTGGGTTTATTGGCGGCGGGACTATGGCAGAGGCGATTCTTGGCGGCGTGCTCGAGCGGGAGCTGGCGTCGCCGGGGGACATTGCGGTTGCCGAGATCATCGAGCCGCGGCGGGAGTACCTCTCGGAGCGGTACGGCGTCGTCGTGACGGACGACGGCAAGGCGGCGGCGGGGCACGGGAGCCTGGTGCTGCTGGCAGTGAAACCGCAGGACCTGCCCAAGGCGATGTCGGGGCTGCGGAAGTCGCTCTCGGACGAGCAGGCGGCGCTGAGCATCGTGGCGGGGGCGACAATCAAGTCGATCCGGAAGGGGCTGGACCACGACGGCATCGTGCGGATCATGCCGAACACGCCGGCGCAGATCGGCGCGGGGGTGAGCGTGTGGACGGCGACGGAGGACACGCACCCGGACCGCATCGAGGAGACGCGCAGCCTGCTGCAGGCCATCGGCAAAGAGGTGCAGGTGCCGAGCGAGAAGTACGTGGACATGGCGACGGGGCTGAGCGGCAGCGGGCCGGCGTACGTGTTCCTGTTCATCGAGGCGCTGACGGACGCGGGGGTGCAGGTGGGGCTGTCTCGGGACATCGCGGCGACGCTGGCGACGCAGACGGTGCTGGGGAGCGCGCAGCTGCTGGAGCAGTCAGGGCGGCACCCGGCGGAGCTTCGGAACGCGGTGACGTCGCCAGGCGGGACGACGGCGGAGGGGCTGTTGTCGCTCGAGAGCAACCGCTTCCGGGCGGCGGTGATGGAGGCGGTGGAAGCGGCGTACGAGAAGGCCGTGCAGCTGGGTGAGGAGGACTAGTGCAAGCAATTGGAGGTCTCCTGGTCAGCCTGCTGTACCTCTTTGTGTTTGTCATCTTCATCAGGTCCATCCTGTCATGGTTCCCCATGTCGCCGTACAACCCGATCAAGTCGGCGCTCGACCAGATCACGGAGCCGGTGCTGGGGCCGCTGCGCCGGTACCTGCCGACCTTCGGGATGCTGGACCTCAGCCCGATGATTGCGATCATCCTGATCATTTTCCTCATCATCCCACTGGTGAGCGCGTTGTTCGGACTGACAT
>JAPPNT010000083.1:0-2051 GCA_028873745.1 Chloroflexota bacterium
GCGATAAAGAGAGCGTTGTTATGTAACATAGCCTTTGTTACTCCGGCCACTGCCCCTCGAACACCAGCTCAACCGGGCCCTCGAGGAACACGTCGCCCTCGCCGTCCCACGTGAGCGTGAGCGTGCCGCCGGGGAGCTGGATGGACACTTGCTCGTCGGTGTAGCCGTGGATGCGCGCCGCCACCGCCACCGCGCACGCGCCGCTGCCGCACGCCAGCGTCAGCCCCGCGCCGCGCTCCCACACCCGCGCCGTCAGGTGCGCCCGGTCGATGACGTTCACGATCTCGAAGTTGACCCGGTTCGGGAACAGCGGGTGGCGCTCCACCAGCGGCCCGATCGCCTCCAGCGCGAACTCCTCCACCGGCGTGTCAAGGAACGTGACGGCGTGCGGATTGCCCATCGACACGCCCGTGATTGCCATCGAGTGCCCCGGCACCGCCAGCGGCCAGTCGAAGACGATGTCCGTCGGGTTGCAGTAGCGCGCATCGGCGCCGCGTCCGAGCTGCGCCGTCGAGTGCCCCGCGCCGATGGGCACGAGCCGCTGCGCCGGGTCGACGGGAACCAGCTCCGGCGTAAGTTCCGGCCGCCCCATGTTCACCCGCGCCCGCACCACCCGGCCGTCGCGCAGGATGGGCTCGATCTCCAGCACGCCGGCGCCCGTCTCAGCCGTGAACCGCCCGTCCCGCAGGGTGACGATGCCGCGCTCGATGGCGAACTTGCTGAAGCACCGGATGCCGTTGCCGCACATCTCCGACTCCGAGCCGTCCGGGTTCCACATGCGCATCTGCAGATCGGCCACGTCCGAGGGCACGACCAGCAGCAAGCCGTCGGACCCGACGCCGAAGTGGCGGTCCGACATCGTCGCCGCCAGCGCGCCCCAGTCGCGGTCCTGCCCACGCCCGTCCACGACGACGAAGTCGTTGCCCGCGCCGTGCATTTTCGCGAAGTCCATACCTTGCCCCCAGTCGAGTGTGCGGGTTGCAATTGCCCCTGCGGTAGCTGCTCCCAGTGTAGTTTGCGCGGCATTGCAGGACAAGGGCGGCCATCTCCCCCGGCCGCCCTGACCCCGTCCTGAGGCTCTCGAAGGAGCCTGTCGAAGGGCGCCCACCCCTGCCAACCGTCATTCCCGCGCAGGCGGGAATCCAGAGGGGCAGGGAGGCCGTTCGCCCTGAGCCTGTCGAAGGGCCATTCGTAGCGGAAAGTCCTTTCCGCCGGGGTTTCCCCGCCCCTTGCCCGTGACTACAATGGCGGGCAGGAGGTGCCCCCCATGCGATGCCCGAGTTGCGGCCACGAGAACCCCGAGGTTGCCAGGCTGTGCCGGGACTGCGGCACGTCCCTCTACATCGACTGCCCCAATTGCGGCCACGAGAACTTCGCCGACCGCAGTCTGTGCACCAATTGCTGGACCCAGCTCCGCGAGTCGGAACCCGTCGGCTTCGGCGAGGGCCGCGTCCTCCCCGCCTTCGAGATGGGCCGGCCAGCCGGGTTCTGGATCCGCCTCCTCGCCTCCCTCGTCGACAACATACCGCTCACGCTCGTGACCGCGCTGCTCGCATGGCTGCTCTTCGGCGAGAACTTCTTTGACACCTTCACCCCGGAATTTGAGACGGCCCAAGATGGCACGGTAACGTCAACGGGAGGCGGTTTCACCGGCGGTCAGGGCATCAACATCATCTTGGGAGCCATGTACGCCACGGCGTTCGTCTCTCTGCTCGGCGGCACCATCGGCGTCCTGCTCTTCCGCATGCGCATCCTCCGGCCCGACGGCACGATGCTAGGCCCGGGCCGGGCTTTTGCCCGCTTCGTGGTCCTGACCGCCACGTTCGCGCTCTTCGTCATCCCGGCCATCGTCAGCGCCTTCATGGTCGCCACGCGCCAGGACCGCCGCGGCATCCACGACCTCATCTGCGACACGGTAGTCATCATCCGCGAGGACTCGGCGCGCGAGGTGTAGGGGCGATTAGCGAATAGCCCGCCCAGCCCCAGTTAGTCCTGAGCCCCCCCCCGCCCGTCACCCACGCCCCCCTCGCCGTGCAACCCCCGGACTCCCC
>JAPPNT010000083.1:2061-3182 GCA_028873745.1 Chloroflexota bacterium
ACAGGCGGGTTTCCGGCCCGTCCGCCGGATCGGGACACGGATCGCGGCCCGCCCAGCCCCTGTTCGTCCTGAGCCCGCGCCCTCCGTTCACCCTGAGCCTGTCGAAGGGCGCTCCGTTTTACCGGCAGAAGCCGGTATCCAGGACGCCCGCCCGTAACCCCCTCTGTTCGTCCTGAGCCTGTCGAAGGGTGCCCCGTTTTACCGGCGGAAGCCGGTATCCAGGATGCCCGCCCGTAACCCCTCCGTTCGTCCTGAGCCCGTCGAAGGACACCGCGAACGCGGCCGTAGGGGCAACCCTCGTGGTTGCCCCCCGCGTTCACCCCTCCCCCAGCCACGCCCCCACGACGCCCGCCGCCTCTGCCTCGGCGCCGTCGCCCGCGACGAGCCAGCGGATGCGCGCGTCCGACGCCTTGAACCACGTGTACTGCTGCCGCGCCAGCCGGTGGTGCGCCAGCTTGATGCGCCGCGCCGCCTCGTCGAGCGCCATCTCGCCGAGCAGGTGCTGCGCCAGCTCCCGGTAGCCCATGCTCGAGAGCGACGGCAGCTCCGGCGAGTATCCCACGTCCAGCAGCGCCCGCACCTCGTCCACCCACCCGCCCGCCAGCATCGTGTCCACGCGAGCGTCGATGCGCTCGTAGAGCTCCTCGCGAGTGCCCGTTGTCAGTCCGAGCATCAGCGTGCGGTACGGCGGCGCCGACAGCCCGCCGTGCGCGCCGGGCCCCAGCGCCGCGACAACCTCCAGCGCGCGGACCACCCGCCGGGGGTTGTGCAGATCGATGCGCGCCGCCGCCTCCGGGTCGGCCTCGAGCAGCTCCTGCGCCGCCGCCTCGACGCCCTCCTGCGCGATGACCGCCTCCAGCCGCTCTCGCAGCGCCGGGTCCGGCGCCACCCGAGGCGCCTGCCACCCGCCGACAAGTGCGTTCACGTACTGCCCCGTCCCGCCGACGACCACCGGCAGCCCGCCGCGTCCCGCAATGCCCGCGATGGCCTCCGTCGCCAGCGCCAGGTAGCGCGCGAGGCTGAAGCCCTCGTCGGGGTCCGCGATTCCGTACAGGTGGTGCGGCACGGCCGCCCGCTCCGCCGCCGAGGGCGCGGCGGTGCCGGTCTCCATGCCCCGGTAC
>JAPPNT010000129.1:0-5168 GCA_028873745.1 Chloroflexota bacterium
ACCTCGGCGCCATGGGCACGCCGCTCATGTACTGCTTCCGCGAGCGGGAGCGCATCCTCGACCTGTTCGAGATGCTGTGCGGCGCGCGCGTCACCGTGAGCTACATGCGCCCCGGCGGCGTCTACCAGGAGCCGCCGCCCGAGTTCTGGCCCGCCCTCCGCCACCTGCTCGACACGACGCCCGACGCCATCGCGGAGCTGGAGCGGCTCATCGCCGAGAACGAGATCGTGCTGGCGCGCTCGAAGGGCGTGGGCGTGCTCACCAAGGAGAAGGCCGTCGACTGCGCCGTCAGCGGCCCCAACCTGCGCGCCAGCGGCGTCGCCTGGGACCTGCGCAAGGCCGACCCCTACGACGTCTACGGCCGCATGGAGTTCGGCGTGCCCGTCGGCTCCAACGGCGACAGCTACGACCGGTTCCTGGTGCGCGTCATGGAGATGCACCAGAGCCTGCGCATCGCGGAGCAGTGCTGGCGCGACATGCCCGGCGGCCCCGTCCGCGCCGAGCTCCCCTACTTCTTCCGCCCGCCGCCGGGCGACGCCTATGCCCACGTCGAGGCGTCCAAGGGCGAGCTCGGCTTCTACCTCGTCAGCGACGGCGGCATCGCCCCCTACCGCTGCAAGATACGCTCGCCATCCTTCATCAACCTGACCGTGCTGGAGGAGATGCTCATCGGATGGAAGGTGGCGGACCTGATGGTCATCTTCGGCAGCCTAGACGTGAACATGGGAGAGGTCGACCGGTAGCCGCCTCGGCGGCCGGCGGAGCGGAGCATGGACACACCCTTCGACAGGAACGGGCTGTTCTCCGGGCTCTACGGGTTCTTTGCGGACCTGGCGCCCGATGGCTTCGCGTGGCTGGCGTACCTGCTGGCCGGCGCAGTCATCGTCTTCATCGTCATCAACGGCGTCATGCTGCTCACCGCCTTCGAGACCTACATGGAGCGGCGCGTGCTGGGGCGGTTCCAGACGCGCCTCGGCCCCAACCGCGTCGGCCCCTTCGGGCTGCTGCAGCCCTTCGCGGACGTGCTCAAGCTGCTCATCAAGGAGGACCTGCGGCCCGCCATGGCCGACCGGTTCACCTTCTTCCTCGCGCCCGTCCTCATGGTCGCAGCCATCCTGCTCGTCGCGGCCGTCGTGCCCTTCGGCGAGGGCACGTTCCTCGCCGACCTGAACATCGGCGTCCTCTTCCTCGTCGGCATCCCCACCATCGCGACGGTGGCGATGTTTCTCGGCGGCTGGGGCTCCGGCAACCGATTCGCGCTGCTGGGCGCCGCCCGCGCCGTCGCCATGCTCATCAGCTACGAGGTGCCGATGATCGTCTCCCTCGCCGGCGTGCTCCTGCTGGCCGGCAGCATGTCCCTCGTCGACGTGGTCGAGGCGCAGCGGCTGCCCTTCATCGTGCTGCAGCCCCTCGGCTTCTTCGTCTTCCTCGTGGCAGCCTCGGCCGAGATGAACCGCTCGCCCTTCGACCTGATGGAGGCGGAGTCCGAGCTGACGGCCGGATTCCACACGGAGTTCAGCGGCGTCCGCTTCGGGCTGCTGCAGCTCGCGGAGTTCGGCGAGTTGGTCATCATCTCGGCCGTGCTGGCCGTCCTCTTCGTCAGCGGGTGGAAGAACCCCTTCGTCTCGCCCGACTTCGCCCAGTGGCTGCCGGGGCAGGTCTGGTTCCTCCTCAAGCTCGTCTTCTTCCTGCTGCTTTTTGCGTGGATCCGCGCGACACTGCCGCGCATGCGCGTCGACCAGGTGATGGCCTTCGCGTGGAAAGCGCTCTTCCCATTGGCTATCATCAACACGCTGGTGACGGCCGCCCTTGTCGTGGCGTGGCCGGAGCCCGAGTACGGCCAGCTCTGGATCATGGCCGCGGTCAACTGGGCGGTCGCCATCGTCTGCCTCGTGGCGTTCAGCCGCTTCCTGGAGCGGCACCGCGATCGGCCGACGGCGTCCGTGCAGCTTGTGGAAATCCCGGCGGAGGCGTCCTGATGCCATACGGACTGGGTATCGCGAAGGGCATGATGGTGACGCTGCGCAACCTGGTGCGCAAGCCCGTCACCGTCCAGTACCCGGAGCAGCGCGTCGCGCAGCACCACCGCTTCCGCGGCGAGGACTTCGTCTGGTACGAGGAGCGGTGCACCGGCTGCGCGAGCTGCGCCAAGTACTGCCCCCAGGGCATCATCAAGATCGTCACGTCCCCCAGCGGCGAGATGACGCAGGAGGGCGAGAAGTACCACCTCGACGTCTTCGACATCGAGATCGCCCGCTGCATGTTCTGCGGCCTCTGCGTGGAGGCCTGCCCCTACGACGCCCTCCACATGGGCAGCGGGTTCGAGCGCGCGAGGCCGCGCCAGTCCGACCTTGTCATCTCCGTCGACGAGCTCAAGGCGTCGGCCAAGAAGCCGAGCACGTGGTTCCGCCCGCAGCTCCAGGACCGCGGCTACGACCCGTTCCAGCCGGGCGACGACGTGACGTGGCAGGACGCCGGGCGCGAGAAGACCATCGCGCCGACGTACGAGGAAATGCTGCAGCGGTGGGTGCAGGGACGATGACAGAAGGCATTGCGGGCACCCCCGTCTTCACCGCCGTCTGGTGGGTACTTGCCGTCCTGACGGTGGCCTGCGCCGTGCTCGTCGTGCGGCTGCAGGACCTGGTGAAGGCGGCGATGGCCCTCATCGGCTCCTTCCTCGGCATCGCGGCCCTCTTCGTCATGCTGAACGCCGAGTTCCTCGCCATCGTGCAGGTGCTGGTGTACGCGGGGGCCGTCTCCATCCTGCTGATCTTCGGCATCATGATGGTCCGCGACACCCAGCGGGGCAGCCAGGCCAACAGCCTGGCGATACCCGCCGCCATGCTGGCCACCGCCATGCTGGCCATCATCGCCGTCGTTGTGCTGGACACGCGGTGGGACCTGCTGGGCGACGCCGCCCTCGCGACGGGCGTGGCCGAGGGCGCGGAGGGCGTCTACAGCGACAGCCCTCCCGCCATCGGCGGCCTGCTGCTGCGCGAGTTCGTCCTGCCGCTGCAGGCCGCCGCGCTGCTGCTCACCGCGACGCTGGTCGGCGCGATTGCGCTGGTGAGGGGTGACCAGTGATCGGCCTGGACCACTTCCTCGTGCTTTCCGCCGTGCTGTTCAGCATCGGGCTGTACGGCGCGCTGACGCGCAAGAACGCCATCGCGGTGCTGATGTCCATCGAGTTGCTGTTCAACGCGGTGAACGTGGCCGTCGTCGCCATGGCCCGCTACACGACGCCCGTCGCGCTGGCCGCCGAGCGGCTGGAGACGCTGCTGACGGGGCAGGTGTTCGCGCTCTTCATCGTGACGGTGGCCGCGGCGGAGGTCGCCCTCGGCCTCGCCATCGTCATCATGATGTACCGCAACACCGGGTCCGTGCACGTGGACGAGGCCAGCTCCATGCGGCGGTAGCGCCAGACTGTCCGTTGCCCTTCGACAGGCTCAGGGCGAACGGGCAATGGAAGGAGCAGAGAGCAGACAATGTGGGTCGAGTTCAAGCGGGCGCCAAGCCTGATGATGGCCGAGATGTGGAAGGACACCTTCGAGGCGGAGGGCCTGCCCAGCCGCATTCTGCCCGTCGACGGCATCCCCGCGTGGAGCGAGACCGCCACCTTCATCGTGTACGTCCCCAAGGGCCGCGAGCACGTGGCCGAAGAAATCTTGAGGAAGCTCTAGCATGACCGAAGCCGCAGCCTGGGCCATCTTCTTCCTCCCGCTGGCTGCTTTTCTTTTGAACGGCCTGCTCATCCGGCCCATCCTGGGCCCGCAGAGCCCGCTGGCCGGCCACGTCACGATCGCGGCCGTCGGCGGGTCGTTCCTGCTCTCCCTCTGGGCGCTGCAGCAGGTGGCGACGGGCGTCGATCTCGAGTGGGCGTCGCACGCGTGGGTGACCGTCGGCAGCCTGGACGTGCGCGTCGGCATCCTGATGGACCCGCTGACGGCCATCATGCTGGTCGTCGTCACCGGCGTCAGCCTCGCCGTGCAGGTCTACTCCGTCGGCTACATGCACGGCGACCGCGGCTACGTCCGCTACTACTCCTACATGTCGCTCTTCACCGCCTCGATGGTCGGCCTCGTGCTGGCGAGCAGCGTCCTGCAGATGTTCGTCTTCTGGGAGCTCGTCGGCCTCTCGTCCTACCTGCTCATCGGCTTCTGGCACCACCGGCCCTCGGCGGCGCGCGCGGCGGTCAAGGCCTTCGTGGTCACCCGGCTCGGCGACCTCGGCTTCATGATCGCCATCCTCTACCTCTTCTCGCAGCAGGGCGCCCTCTCCGCCGAGGGCCTCAACGCGCTGGAGGTGCGCGACGTCTACACCGCCGTCGGCGCGGGGCTGCTCGGCTCGACGGCGGTGACGTGGCTGGCGATCGGCTTCTTCGCGGGCGCCGTGGGCAAGTCGGCGCAGTTCCCGCTGCACGTCTGGCTCCCGGACGCGATGGAGGGCCCGACGCCCGTCAGCGCCCTCATCCACGCCGCGACGATGGTCGCCGCCGGCGTCTTCCTCGTCGCGCGCATGTTCCCCGTCTTCGAGGCCTCGGACGCCGCGATGAACCTCGTCGCCGTCACCGGCGGCGTCACCGCCGTCCTCGCGGCGACGATGGCCGTCACGGCGAACGACATCAAGCGCGTGGTCGCCTACTCAACCATCAGCCAGCTCGGCTACATGATGCTGGCGCTGGGCGTGGGGGCGTACGGGGCGGCCATGTTCCACCTGTTCAACCACGCCTTCTTCAAGGCGCTCCTCTTCCTCGGCTCCGGCAGCGTGAACCACGCCGCCGGCACGTTCGACATGCGCTACATGGGCGGGCTGCGGCGCGTGCAGCCGTGGACGTACGCCCTCTTCCTCGTCGGCGCGCTGAGCCTCGCGGGCGTCTTCCCGCTGGCCGGGTTCTGGAGCAAAGATGAGATCCTCGCCGAGGCCTTCCACGAGGGATCGGGCGTCGCGCTCCTCGTCTTCCTGCTGGCGCTGGCCGCCGCCTTCATGACGGCATTCTACATCTTCCGCGCCCTCTTTATGACCTTCCACGGCACGTACCGGGGCGGCGTCGCGCGCAAGGCCGACGACGCTGCCAACCCGGACAACGAGACAACCCTCGCCGCCGACGAGGCCGAGAAGATCGCGGCGGACGACACGCACCACGCCGGCGAGTCGCCGGTGAGCATGGT
>JAPPNT010000129.1:5178-17131 GCA_028873745.1 Chloroflexota bacterium
GAGCATGGTCGCGCCGATGGCCGCGCTGGGCGTGCTCGCCGTCGCGTCGGGCTTCGTCGCCAACGCGCCCTTCGACCTGCCCGGTGTCGCCGCGCACTGGTTCAGCGAGTTCCTCTTCCCGCCCGGCGGCCACGGCGAAGCGCCCAAGGTGGAACTGTGGGTGGCCGCCCTCTCGATGGCCCTCGCGCTCGCGGGCATCGGGCTGGCGTGGCTGGTGTACGCGAAGGGCGTTATCGCGCCGGAGCGGCTCACCTTCCGCCCCCTCTACCTCCTGACCGTCCGCAAGTACTACCTTGACGACCTGTACGAGCGGTTCCTGACCGGCAAGGTCTTCTACGACTGGGGCGCCGGACTGATGGAACGGTTCGACCACGACTTCGTGGACGAGGTCTCGGAGAAGATAGGCGGGTTCAGCCGCAGCCTTGGCGGCCTGGTGGCCAAGCTACAGACGGGTCAGGTACAGGTGTACGGCCTCGTCTTCGTCATGGGTTCCCTCGTCATCCTGCTGACGTACCTGTTGAGGTGATAGCGAGAGTGGCTGTGCGAACGACAACGGTAACAGCGAGGCCGGCATGCTGCTGACGGCGACGGTCTTCCTGCCGCTGGCGGGCGCCGCGCTCATCCTCCTGTTGGGGGACCGCGCGCGGCGGGTGCGGCTCTTCGCGGCCGCCGTGGGCATCGCCGACTTCGCGCTCGCCCTCCTCGTCTTCCGGAGCTACGACCGGGCCGAGGGCGGCTTCCAGCTCGTCGACAAGTTCGACGCGTGGATACCGCAGCTCGACATCCAGTACCACCTCGCCGTCGACGGCCTGAGCGCGCCGCTGGTGCTGCTGACGGGCCTGCTGGGGCTCGCGGCCATCTACAGCTCGTGGAGCATCGGTCAGCGCCACCGCGAGTACTTCGCGTGGCTGCTGACGCTGCAGGCGGCGGTGATGGGCGTGTTCACCGCGCAGGACTTCGTGCTCTTCTTCATCTTCTGGGAGCTGGAGCTGGTCCCCATGTTCTTCCTCATCTCCATCTGGGGCAGCGGGCGCAAAGAGCACTCGGCCATGAAGTTCCTGCTCTTCACCTTCACCGGCAGCGCCTTCATGCTCGTCGGCCTGCTTGCGGTGTACTTCTCGACGGGCGTCTTTGACATGACGCAGCTCGTCGGCATGGACCTCAACAATCTCCTGCTGCCGAGCCAACTGGTGTTCGCCTTCTTCTTCATCGCCTTCGCCGTGAAGCTGCCCGTCTGGCCCGTGCACACGTGGCTGCCCGACGCGCACACGGACGCGCCGACGGCCGTCAGCGTCATGCTGGCCGGCGTGCTGCTGAAGATGGGCGGCTACGGCCTCATCCGCGTCAACGTCTCCATGTTCCCCGACGTTGCCGCCGAGGCCGCGACCGCCCTGGCCGTCCTCGCCGTCATCAGCATCCTGTACGGGGCGCTGGTCACCTTCCGGCAGAGCGACCTGAAGCGGCTGGTCGCCAACAGCAGCATCAGCCACATGGGCTTCGTGCTGCTGGGCGTCACCTCAGTCGGCGCCGCCGCGGGTGAGCTGTCGCCCGTCGGTCTGACGGGCGCCGCGATGCAGATGTTCAGCCACGGAGCCGTCACCGGCCTCCTCTTCGTCATGGTGGGCGTCGTGTACGACAAGGCCCACACGCGCCACATCCCGGACTTGGGCGGCCTGGCTCCCAAGATGCCCTTCGCGGCCGTCGCCTTCCTCGTGGCCGGCCTCGCCTCGCTGGGGCTGCCCGCGACGAGCGGGTTCGCCGCCGAGATCATGGTCTTCCTTGGCACGTTCCCCGCCCACGGCGTCCTGACGGGCATCGCGACCGTCGGCGTGCTGATGGCGGCGGGCTACGTGCTGTGGACGGTGCAGCGCAGCCTCTTTGGCCCGCCTCGCGAACGGTGGGCGCACTTGGGCGACGTCTCCGCCGTCGAGGCCGTCGCGCCCGTGCTGCTGATGGCCGCCATCCTGGCCGTCGGCATCTACCCCGCGCTGCTGTCCGACGTCTTCACGTCGGGCGTCAATGACCTGCTGCCGAGGTTCACGCCATGACCTGGTCCGACGTCTACCTGCTCTCGCCGGAGCTGAGCGTCGCCGCCGCGGCGCTGCTGGCGCTGGTGGCCGGCATGGCGAACGCCCACCGCGGCGTGGTCACGGCGCTGGGCCTGCTCGGCCTCGCCGCGTCGCTCGTCCTGACCGGGCTCCTCTGGGCGGAGCTCGACGGCAACGTCGACCTCTGCTCCGTCCTCGGCGAGGACAGCGGGACGGCCCTGCACGGCGCGCTGGCCGTCGACCGGTTCGCCCTCTTCTTCAAGGGCCTGATCGGGGTCTCGACAGCCCTCGTGCTGCTGGCGTCCTACGCCTACACGCAGCGCTTCGCCTCCCGCGGCCCCGAGTTCACCTCGCTGGTGCTCTTCGCGGCCACGGGCATGATGCTGCTGGCCGCCGGCCGCGAGCTCATCACGCTCTACGTCGCGCTGGAGCTCTCGACGCTGCCGCTGGTGGCGCTGGCGGCCTTCTCCGGCGGACAGCGCGCGTCCGAGGCCGGCTTAAAATACCTGGTCCTGGGCGCCGTCGCGTCCGCCGTCCTGCTCTACGGCATGACGCTCACCTTCGGCTACACCGGCTCGACGGTGCTCGAGAGCATGGCTGCGTCCGTCTCCGACGCCGCCCTCGACGGCTCGCGGCCCTTCGGCGTGGGCGTGCTGGTTCTCGGCGTCGTCATGATGGTGGCGGGCTTCGGCTTCAAGGTGGCCGCTGTGCCCTTCCACGGCTGGATCCCCGACGTCTACGAGGGCGCGCCGACACCCATCACCGCCTTCCTCTCCGTCGCGAGCAAGGCGGCGGGCTTCGCCGTGGTCATGCGCGTCTTCTTCACCGCCTTCGAGCCGCTGGAGGTCGACTGGGCGCTCCTCTTCGCGGGCATCGCCGCCGCGTCGATGACCTTCGGCAACCTGGCGGCCATCCAGCAGGCCAACATCAAGCGCATGCTGGCCTACAGCACCATCGCCCACGCGGGCTACCTGCTGGTCGGCGTAGCCGCCGTGGCGGCGCGCACGCCCGACGGCGTCACCATCGGCCCGGAGACCGTGCTCTTCTACCTGGGGGGCTATGCCGTCACCAACCTCGCGGCCTTCTTCGCTGTCATCGCCGTCGCCAACCGCACGGGCAGCGAGCTCATCGCGAGCTTCGCCGGCATGGGGCGGCGCGCGCCGTGGCTGGCAGCCGCCCTGACCGTCGCGCTTCTGTCGCTGACGGGCATCCCGCTGACCGTCGGCTTCATGGCCAAGCTCTTCGTCTTCGGCGCCGCGGTGAAGGCGGACCTGGCGTGGCTCGTCGCGCTGGGCGCGGTCAACAGCGTCGTCTCCGCCTACTACTACCTCCGCGTCGTCCGCGTCATGTACCTCGGCGAGCCGTCGGAGGGCGAGCAGCCGTCGCGCGCCGTCCCCCTCGACCTCTCCGTCGCCGTGACGGCGCTGGCCGTCGTCGCGCTCGGCCTGTGGCCGCGGCCGCTCTTCCACGCGGCGGAGCGCGCCGTCGAGCGGCTATTCTAGCGGGCCCCTCCCGTTCCATCCCCCCTGGGTTCCCGCCTTCGCGGGAACGACGAGGACAGGACGCTGCCGTATAATGGAACGCAGCATCCCCTGCCCTGAGAGTGAGGAGCGTGCCCATGGACGGGCCCATCGGCGTCATCTACAGCCCGTGGGTGGAAGAGGCCGCGCACGTGGCCGAAGCCCTCGCCGGCGAGCTTCGCGGCGAATTCGACCCGTGGGTGTGCTCCGTCCTGCAGCTTGACGAGCACGGCCAGGAGGCCCGCAGCTGCTCCATCTTCGTCACCGTGGGCGGCGACGGCACCATCCTGCGCGCCGTCCGGCTTGCCGCCCCCGCCGCCATCCCCATCGTCGGCGTCAACCTGGGCCGCGTCGGCTACATGACCGAGCTGCCGGCCGAGGAGGCCGTCGAGCGCATCGCGTCCTACGCCCACGGCGAGGGCTGGATGGAGGAGCGCACGATGCTGGAGGCGCAGATCAGGCCGTCCGGACACTCCGGCCGCGGCCTGCCGAGCTACACCGGCCTCAACGACGCCGTGGTCAGCCGCACCAAGCCCTCGCGCATGGTCTACGTCGCGGTGCGCGTCGACGACACGCCCCTCGCCGCCTACGCCGCCGACGCCGTCATCGTGTCGACGGCCACGGGCAGCACAGGCTACGCCCTCGCCGCGGGCGGCCCCATTCTGTTCGCCGACTCCACGTCGCTGATGGTGCAGCCCGTCGCGCCCCAGCTCGCCGACGACGCGGCCGTCGTGCTGCACCCCGGCGCGGTGGTCGAGATCGACGTCGAGCCGGACCAGGAGGCCATGCTCAGCGTCGACGGCTACATGGACGTGGACATCGCGTCCGGCAGCACCATTCGGGTGCAGGAGAGCCCCCACCGGACGCGCTTCCTGCGGCAGGGGTCCAAGCACCGCCTGCCCGCAACGCTGTCCCAACGCCTGAGCTCGGTGCGGCGGCAGCGGCCCTCGAGCACCGAGATCGCCGCGTCGCACATGGAAGGAGACGGCCGTGCCGGATGAGGAGCTGGTCCACAGCGAACGCGTCTATGACGGCAAGTTGATGAAGGTGCGCCGGGACACCATCCGCGTGAACAAGGCGACCGGCCCGGTTGACGCGACGCGGGAGATTGCCGAACTCCCATCCGCCGTGACGGTGGTCCCCGTGGACGGCGAGGGCAACCTGCTGCTGGTGCGGCAGTACCGCTGGGCCGCCGAGACCCTGATGCTCGAGGCGCCTGCGGGCATGCTCGAGGCCGGCGAGGCGCCGGAGCCCGCCGCGCACCGCGAGCTCCGCGAGGAGACCGGACACGCGGCGGAGTCGCTCACCTACCTTGGCGGCTTCTGGATGGCGCCCGGCTACTCGACCGAGTACATGTACTGCTACCTCGCCACCGGCCTGCGCCCGGACCCGCTGCCCGCCGATGAGGACGAGGACATCGAGACGGTGCCCGTTGCGTGGGACGACATCCCGCGCCTCATCCGCGAGGGCGCGATTCAGGACGCCAAGAGCATAGCCGCACTGCAGCTGGCCTACTTCCTGCACGCGAAGTCGTAGGGGTGATCCGCGAATCACCCGCCATCGCGACGAGGGCGCAACCAGTCGTTACGCAGCGATGGGGTCGCGCGTCCTGAGCTCCGGAAACAGCGAGAAGTCCCGGTCGCGGGTGAGGAGCGCTTCCGTGCCGTGGGCAACGCAGAGTGCGGCTATCCTCGCGTCGTGGACGACTCCCCCGATCACACGCGGCCGCCTCACGAATCGCTCCAGTATCTCCCAGAATCCCTCGGTCTCGCCGAGCAGCCGCACCGATGGCGATGCCATCCAGGCCGCAAGCTGCCGCCACGATTGATTCGGGCTGGAGGCGCTCTCCCTCCAGATCCGGGGATTCGTGACGACGCTGAGAAACTCATAGCAGCACGGCCAAGGAATGGCCCAGGCGCCGCTGCCCTCCGCCAGTCCGCGCAGCAGCGCCGAGGCCGCTTCATGGTGACTCGACTCCCGCCGGTGCGCGTACACCAGCAGGTTGGTGTCCACGGCAATCATCGGACTTCAGGCTCTCCGTAGATGACCCCGCGCAGGTCCTGCCAGGAGTACGCCTCCAGCGGGTCTCGCACCCCAGTTTCACCCACGCTGTGGTCGGGCAGCACGTAGGGCTCGACGGGGGCCGCCGCCTCGAGCGTCCGGCGCAGTCCCTCCTCGACCACAGCCCGCAGCGGCCTCCCGGTCTGGCGTGCATGCCGCTTGGCCCGCGCCAGCAATTCGTCCTGTATGTCAAGGGTCGTCTTCATGACACCCATACTACCCATATCATATTCTATGGTCAACCCATATCCCGCCGCAGCACGACGACGGGGATCTCCCGCTCCGTAGCCGCGCGATAGCCGCCGAAGCGCGGGTTGGCCGCAATCACCCTGTCGAGCAGCGCGGTGCGTTCCTCGCCCTGCGTGACGCGCGCCTCGGCCGGGAACCGCTCGCCGTGGGCCTCGACGGTGACATTGGGGTCGGCCGCGGCGTTCAGGTACCACGCCGGGTGCCGGTCCCGCCCGTAGTTCGATCCCACGACGATGAACTCGCCTGAGTCGTCGAAGCGGAAGTACATCAGCGGCGTCGAGCGCGGCTTGCCGCTCCGCCGTCCCCGCGTCTCAAGCAGCAGCACGCCCTGTCCCTCGAAGCGGCCAAGCACCCGCCCTCGCGAGAGCCGCAGCAGCAACCGGTGCAGCGGCACGAACAGCCACGCGATTAGCAGGCGCTTGTACGTCGGCACGGGCGGCTCCTTTTGGGCGAGAATTGTCGTTGGTTTGGCACAGGACGTAAACGGCCCCCAACAAACCCCCAGCGCAATTGTCACCCCCATTCGTATCTGCTATAGTACGCGGTGCTCAGGGAGGCCTGCGGGCGTCCTGCCTGCGCGCCACCCGCGAGCCGTCGGCGAAGGCCGCTTTACCGCTGGAATCGCAACGCCCCACTCTCTCCGGCGTGTCCGTGTGGGGCAAGAAGGGGTTGGGCATTGTACTCACATGACGTTCTGGTGCTCGGCGCGGGGCTGGCCGGCATGCGCGCGGCGCTGGAGGCCGCCCGCTCCGGCGCCAACGTCGCCATGCTCTCCAAGGTCTATCCCGTCCGCAGCCACTCCAACGCCGCCCAGGGCGGCATCAACGCCGCCCTCACCGACCGCGGCGACGACTGGCATGAGCACGCCTACGACACGGTCAAGGGCAGCGACTTCCTCGGCGACCAGGACGCCATCGAGGTCATGTGCCGAGAGGCCGGCCAGGAGCTCATCAACCTGGAGCACATGGGCGTCATCTTCAACCGCGACGACGAGGGTCGCCTCGGTACCCGCGCCTTCGGCGGGCAGCGGCGCGCCCGGACGTTCTTCGTCGCCGACATCACCGGCCAGGCCATCCTGCACGTGATGTACGAGCAGATCCTCAAGTACAACGTCCGCGTCTACGACGAGTGGTACGCGACCACCCTCATCACCGACCACGGCCGCTGCGGCGGTGTCGTCGCGATGGAGATGCGCACCGGCGAGGTCCATGCGATCCGAGCCAAGGCGACCATCCTCGCGACCGGCGGCCTCGGCCGCGTCTTCGAGCCCTCCACCAACGCGCTCATCTGCACCGGCGACGGCATGGCGCTGGCCTACCGCGCCGGCGCGCCGCTCATGGACATGGAGATGGTGCAGTACCACCCCACCACGTTGAAGGGCTCCGGCGTGCTCCTCAGCGAGGGCGCCCGCGGCGAGGGCGCGTACCTCATCAACAGCCGCGGCGAGCGGTTCATGGAGCGCTACGCCCCCAACATGATGGAGCTCGCCTCCCGCGACGTCGTGTCCCGCGCCGAGATCACGGAGATCAACGAGGGCAACGACATCGACGGCTGCGTGCTGCTCGACTGCCGCCACTTGGGCAGGGCGAAGATCATGGAGCGGCTCATGTACATCCACGAGGTCGCGATGGACCTCGTGGGCGTCGACATAACCAAGGACCCGGTGCCCATCAGGCCCGGCGTGCACTACCAGATGGGCGGCATCAAGACCGACGTCGACGGCCGCTGCTGGGACCCGGCGGGCAACTGGAAGGGCGTCGAGGGCCTCTTCGCGGCGGGCGAGACCGCCTGCGTCAGCGTCCATGGCGGCAACCGGCTTGGCGCAAACTCGCTGCTGGACACCGTCATCTTCGGGCGTCGCAGCGCGGAGGCCGCGATGGACTTCGCGGGCGCCAACGGCCATCTGGAGTTCTCGGAGGACACCTGGGTCGGCGGCGAGAAGGCCTCCATGCAGGCGCTGCTGGACAACAACGGCGGCGGCGACCTCGTCGCCAAGCTGCGGTTGGACATGGCGACGGCCATGGACGAGGGCCTCGGCGTCTACCGCACTGAGGAGGGCATGCAGCAGGCGCTGAACGCCGTCCGCGGCATGAAGGGCCGCTTCAAGGACGTGATCGTCCAGGACAAGGGCAAGGCATTCAACACGAACCTCATCTTCGCGCTGGAGCTCGGCTGCATGCTGGACTGCGCGGAGGCAATCGCGGTGGGAGGCATCGAGCGCAAGGAGAGCCGCGGCGCGCACAGCCGCCTCGACTACGCCGCCCGCGACGACGAGAACTGGCTCAAGCACATCCTGCTGTACCAGGGGCCCGGTGACCAGATCACGAAGGAGTACGTGCCCATCGTGATCACCCAGTGGCAGCCGGAGGAGAGGAAGTACTGATGCAGGCAAAGGTCAACGTCCGGCGCTTCAACCCGGACGAGGAACGGCCCAAGTCCTACACGCAGCAGTTCGACGTGGAGGTGGAGGAGCACTTCACCGTCCTGGACACGCTCATCAAGGTCCGCGAGGAGATCGACGGCTCGCTGGCCCTGCGCTGCTCGTGCCGGGCGGCCATCTGCGGCTCCTGCGCCATGCGCGTCAACGGCCACGCCGTCCTCGCCTGCAAGGCCCGCGTCTCCCAGCACCTCTCGGACGACGGCCAGGTCACCGTCGAGCCCGCCGGCAACCAGCCGGTCATCAAGGACCTCGTCGTGGACCTGGAGCCCTTCTGGGACAAGCTCCGCGCCGTCGAGCCGTACCTGCAGCCCGCCATGCCGGAGCCGGAGGCCGAGTACCTGGCTCCCAACGAGGTCATGCTGCACCTGGTCGACGTGATGGGCTGCATCATGTGCGGCGCCTGCGTCTCCGACTGTACGGTGCTGGAGGTCGACCCGAACTTCCTCGGCCCGGCGGCCCTCGCCAAGGCCTACCGCTTCGTGGCGGACACCCGCGACGAGGAGGACACGAAGCGCCTCGGCATATACAACGCCTATGGCGGCATCTGGGACTGCACCCGCTGCGGCGAGTGCGTGCAGGCGTGCCCCAAGGGCGTCGCGCCCATGGACCGCATCATGGCGTTGCGGGAGAAGGCCGTCGAGTCCGGCACGCCGCCCGGCAGCTACGAGGGCGCGCAGTACGGCTACCGCCACTCCGTCGCCTTCGAGGAGATCATCACGCACAAGGGCCGGCTGGAGGAGACCCAGCTTGTCGTGAAGACGCTGGGCATGTTCAACCTGCCCAAGCTGCTGGGTATGGCGCCCATGGCCCTGTCCGCGATGTTCCGGCGCAAGATGCCGCCCCCCATCACCAGGGCGGCCCCCGGCGTGGGACAGGTCCGCCGCCTGGCGAACCGCATCAGGTGGAATCGTCTGAGCAAGGTCGAGTAGGCCTGCTCATCACAACCCCAAAGGAGGGCAAGGTGCGATACGCGTTCTTCCCCGGCTGCGTCTCGAGAGGGGGCGCTCCCGAGCTCTACCAGTCGACGATGGCCGTCGCCGACCGCATCGGCATCGAGCTGGAGGAGATCGAGGGCTGGTCCTGCACGGGCGCCGGGGCGCTGCAGGAGAGCAACCCGTTGCTGGGCGACACGCTGAACGCCCGCAACTTCGCGCTGGCGCAGCGCATGGGCCTGCCCATCATGACCATCTGCAGCACCTGCCAGGGCGTCATGGCCCAGGCCAGGGTGCGGCTGGAGGACGACGAGTACCGGGCGCAGATCAACGGACTGCTGGCCGAGGAGGGCCTGGAGTACACGGGCGGCATCCAGGTCAAGCACATGCTCTGGATCATGGTGGAGGACATCGGCCTCGACCGCATCAAGTCGATGGCCGTCCGGTCCCTCGACGGCGTCTTCCTCGCGCCCTTCTACGGCTGCTACATCGTGCGGCCCTCGGCGGCGCTGGAGTACGACGAGTTCCCGCAGCGCAAGATCGCGCTGGAGCTCGTCATCGAGGCTCTCGGCGCCACGCCTGTCGACAATGACGGCAAGACGCGTTGCTGCGGCTTCCCCATCCTGACAATCAACGAGCGCAACTCGCTGGCGATGGTCGCCAAGCACACGGCCGAGGCCCAGGACCTGGGCGCGGACGCGATGGTGACGCCCTGCCCGCTCTGCCACCTGAACCTGGACGGCTTCCAGTCGAAGGCGGCCCGGCAGGTGGGCAGGCAGATCAACGTGCCCATCCTGCACCTGCCGCAGCTCATCGGCGCGGCCCTCGGGCTGGACGGCCCGACGCTCGGCCTGAACCGCCACATCGTCTCATCCTTTGACGTCGCCCTGAAGATGGGCCTCCGGGTCTAGGCCCCGCGGACCGATTGCATGATTGAGATTGGCATAGACCCCAACATTTTTGAGGCCGGCGGCATCATCCTGAGCTGGCACGGGCTCTTCAGCGTCATCGCCGTGGCCGTTGCCGTGTGGCTGACGACGAAGCTCGCGCCCCGGAACGGGATCTCGGCCGACGACGTGCTCTCCGTGGCCGTGTGGGCCATCATCGGCGGCGTCATCGGCGCGCGGCTGCTCCACATAGTCGACAAGCTGGACTACTACACGGCCAACCCGCTGGACATCTTCGCAATCTGGTCGGGCGGCATCGCAGTGTGGGGCGGCGTGCTCGGCGGATTGCTCGGCGGCTGGATCTACGCGTCACGGGCGGGCATCGTGCGCGGCCGACTCGCCGACGTCACCGCGCCCGGCCTGCTGCTCGCCATGGCCATCGGCCGCATCGGCGACATCATCAACGGCGAGCACCTCTCACACCAGACGGACCTGCCGTGGGGCTTCGTGTATACGCACCCCGGCAGCCTCTCCTTCGGTCGAGGCGCAACGCACCCCGCTGTCGTGTACGAGATGATGCTGGATCTCGTGGTCGTCGGCCTCGCGATGTGGGTGCTGCCCAAGTACCTGCGGCCGGACGGGATGGTCTTCGCGGCGTCGCTGCTCCTCTACGCCTTCGGGCGCTTCTTCATCCTCATCCTGCACGACTACAACACTTGGTTCTGGAGCATGAGTGAGGCGCAGATCGTGTCGCTGGCGGTGGTGCTCGTCACGCTGCCGCTGCTGGTGTGGAAGGGCCGGTTCGGCAACTTCGGCGCGCCGGAGCCCGTCGGCCCCGTGCCGGACACGCGCCGCCCGCGCGCGGAGCGAAGGCGCCGGGGACGGTAGGGGCATAGCAGCACTACAGTCCGAAATCCCGCTACGGTGTGGTCCCAACCTCGCGCGTCATGTCCGCCTCGTGCACGTCGAACGCCAACACGTCGTTGCGGACATCACAGACCATGCGCCAGTGCCGGATGACGTCCATGCCGAGGAGTGAGGGAAGCCAACGGTTGTGGTCGAGTGGCGGGGCGATGTCAATTTGCTGGAGATAGGTCACTACCTGAAGCCCGTGCTCAAAGGAAATCACGGCTTCTTCGGCAAAGTCCCTTTGTCTGCCACCGATGCCCAGGGCCCCAGTGCCTTCATTCAGGAGCCCAAAATCCAGACCCATCCTGAGCGAGTCTGTTGGGTGGAGCGTAGTAGATGTGCAGCCGGTATCCACAAGAAAGTCACCCGGAGCATGGAGCTGAGACGCGGGAGATAGACTGTGCCCTTGAGGAAAGGATGCCCCTGGAAGGGCCAATCTTGGCTGAACCATCCGGTAGGCATGTCCTAGAGTTTGAGCTTGGGCGGATTTGGGTCGAGGTAACGGATTACGGCACTGGAGCGCGGCAGTCCTTGGACGTCCAACTCAGCAACGAGCGCTTCCAGAGAATCGGCAAAGACCCAAACATCGTCTTCCGCCAACGCTACCCATTGGTGAGGATGCTCTGAGATACACTCAGCATGCTGGGAAGAAATGAGTTTACTGCGGCGATCATAGTCGGCATCGCCCGCAATCAATCTCTGAAATTCGGCCATGTTTATCGAATCGCTCATCAATACGCCCTCGGCAATTGAGTCGTAGAACACAGTGTATAACAGAAGCCAACGGGATGGTACATGCCAAAAAAGCCAGAGGGGCCGGGCGGGCCGCCGAGGGGGCCCCCCCCGCGGGGGCGGGGTGGGCGCGAGGGGGGGGGGGGCCGCGCCCGGGGGGCCAAGCCCGCGCTGG
>JAPPNT010000129.1:17141-33612 GCA_028873745.1 Chloroflexota bacterium
CTGGCGCCGGCTCCGTGGGCTCCTCGACGGCGATGCCGAGGCGGGTGACGATCTCGCCGTCCTCGTCCACGTCGATGAGGATCGTGTCGCCCGGCACGTACTTGCCGGCGAGGATCTCCTCGGAGAGCTTGTCCTCCACCTTGCTCTGGATCACGCGGCGCAACGGCCGGGCGCCCAGGTGCGGGTCGTAGCCCTCTTCGGCCAGCTTCTCCTTGGCGGCGATGGTGGCGTCGAGGTCCCGCTCTGCGTCCTTCACTTCCTGCCGCACCTGCTTGAGCATCAGGTCGACGATCTCGACGATGTGCTCCTGCTCCAGCGCGTGGAAGACCACGGACGCGTCGATGCGGTTCAGGAACTCCGGCCGGAAGAAGCGCTTGACCTCATCCATGACCTTGTCCCGCATCCGCTCGTAGTCCTGCTCGAAGGCGCGGCCGTCGTTCTGCTTGGACGCGAAGCCCAGCCGCGTGTCGCGCTTGATCAGGTCGGAACCCAGGTTGCTGGTCATGATGACGACGGCGTTGCGGAAGTCGACCTTGCGGCCCTTGGCGTCGGTCAGGTGACCGTCGTCGAAGATCTGCAGCAGGATATTGTAGACGTCCGGGTGCGCCTTCTCGATCTCGTCCAGCAGGATGACCGAGTGCGGCTTGCGCCGGATGGCCTCCGTCAGCTGCCCGCCGTCGTCGTAGCCGATGTACCCGGGCGGCGCGCCCACAAGCCGGGCGACGGTGTGCCGTTCCATGAACTCCGACATGTCCAGCCGTGTCAGGGCGTCGTCAGAGCCGAACAGGAACTCGGACAGGGCCCGGGCCAGCTCCGTCTTGCCGACACCGGTGGGCCCGAGGAAGGTGAACACGCCCACGGGCCGGCGGGCGTCCTTCAGGCCGGAGCGGGCGCGCCGCACCGCCTTGGACACGGCCACGATGGCCTCGTCCTGGCCGATGATCCGGTTGTGCAGGTGCTCCTCCATGTGGAGCAGCCGCTCCGTCTCCTGCGTCTGCAGCCGGGTGACGGGGATGCCCGTCCACATGCCCACGACCTCTGCGATGTCGTCAGGCGTCACGACGGGTTGCTCGTTCTCCTTCTCCTCCTGCCACTCGCCCTCCAGGCTCTCCACCTTGCCGGCGAGGCTGAGCTCACGCTCGCGGAGCTCCGCGGCGTACTCGTACTGCTGATCGGAGAGGGCCTCTTCCTTCTCGCTGCGGACGCTCTCGAGCACCTTCATCGCCTCCTTGACGGAGAGCGGCATGGTGCTGTGGCGTATGCGCACGCGGGACGAGGCCTCATCCATGAGGTCAATGGCCTTGTCCGGCAGGAAGCGGTCCGGGATGAACCGGGCGGCGAGCCGCGCGGCTGTCGCCAGCGCCTCGTCGCTGATGATCAGGTTGTGATGCGTTTCGTAGTGGCCCTTGACGCGCTTCAGGATCTCCGTGGTGTCCTCCTCGGAGGGCTCCTCCACCAGGATGGGCTGGAAGCGCCGCTCCAAGGCGGGGTCGCGCTCCACGTACTTGCGGTAGTCGTCCAGAGTCGTCGCGCCGATGACGCGGATCTCGCCGCGGGCCAGCGACGGCTTCAGGATGTTGGCGGCGTCCACCGCGCCCTCGGCCGCGCCGGCGCCTACCAGCGTGTGCATCTCGTCGATGAACAGGATGCAGTTCCCCGCGGTCTTGATCTCCTCCAGCACCTTCTTCAGGCGCTCCTCGAACTCGCCGCGGTACTTGGTGCCGGCGACCAGCGCGCCCATGTCGAGGGTGACCAGCCGCTTGCCCTTCAGCGTCTCCGGCACGTCGTTGTCGCTGATCCTCTGGGCCAGGGCCTCGACGATGGCCGTCTTGCCCACGCCGGGCTCGCCCATGAGCACCGGGTTGTTCTTGGTGCGACGCGAGAGGATCTGGACGGCCCGCTGCTGCTCCTTCTCGCGCCCCCAGACGCCGTCCAGCTTGCTGTTGCGGGCCAGCGCCGTCAGGTCGACGCCCAGCTGGTCGAGGATTGGGGTGCGGGTGGTGCCGGAGCTGCTGCCGCGGCCCTGCTGCTGTCCCGGGGACACGCTCTGGCTGAGCAGCCGCTGCGTCTCCGCCCGGACCTTGTCCAGCGTGACGCCCAGGCTCTCCAGCACGCCGGCGGCCACACCCTCGCCCTCGCGCATGAGGCCGATGAGCAGGTGCTCCGTGCCGATGTAGTGGTGGCTCATGCGCCGGGCCTCGTCGACCGCCAGCTCGATGACGCGCTTGGCGCGGGGGGTCAGGCCGATGTTCTCGCCGGAAACGGGCTTCTCTCCGCGGCCGATGATGAACTCGACGGCGGAGCGGACCTTGCTCAGCTCGATCCCCAGGTTGCTGAGGACTCGAGCGGCCACGCCCTCGGTCTCTCGCACAAGACCAAGAAGGATGTGCTCGGTCCCGATATAGTTGTGGTTGAACCGGAGCGCCTCCTCCTGTGACAGAGAGAGGACCCTGCGTGCCCGTTCCGAGAACTTCTCAAACCTGCTTGCCATGGCCTACCCCCAACCCTGTTTTGTCTGGGCGGGTCTCCCGCAAACTCTGAAACGGCGAACGCCCAGTATCAGGAGCTATAGCTCCTCCAGCGCTCGCCTTCTGCTCAGCGATAGGCGGTGTCTTTCGGGGTCCACGTTGAGGATTTTGAGTTCCAGGACCTCGCCTTCGTGCACCGCCTCTCGCGGATGTTCAATGTGCCTGCTGCTGAGTTCGGAAATGTGGATGAGGCCTTCAACTCCCTCATCAATCTGAGCAAATGCGCCGAAACTTGTCAACCGGGTTATTGTCCCGTTAACGATTTGTCCGGCAGAAAAGTTCTCAGTTACCCAGTCCCACGGCTCCGGGTTGAGGCGGCGGAGGCTCAGGGATATCCGCTGCCGCTCCTGGTCAACCTTGAGCACCATGACGGTGACCTCTTCACCAACCTTGACGATCTGCTCCGGGTCCGCGACCGGCTGCCACGAGAGCTCCGAGGTGTGGATCAGGCCGTCGGCGCCTCCGAGGTCGACGAAGACGCCGAACTTGGAGATGCCGCTCACCTTGCCGGTACGGGTCTCCCCCTCCTCCAACTCCTCCATCAGGCGGGCCTTCTGGGCCTCCCGCGCGCTCTGCCACGCCAGCCGCTCCGACAGGATGGCGCGGCGCCGGCGCCGGTCCACCTCCAGCACCTTGTAGTCAGACGGCTCCCCCGTGCTGACCGGGCCGCCGCTCTCCGCCTGCTGGCGCTGATCGCGGGTGGCGGGGAGCAGGTGGGAGAGGGGGACGAACGCCTGCACACCTTCCACCAGCACCACGGCGCCGCCGCGGTTGTGCTCGATGATCACGCCCTGCACCAGCTCGCCGGAATCGACTGCCTTCTCGAGGATGACCCAGCCCTGCTCGCTGCGGGCGCGGTCGAGAGACAGCAGGGCGGTGCCCTCATCTCTCTCGGTTTGTAAAACGTAGGCTACGAGGGGTGTCCCGACTTCCAGGGCGGCGAGCGCGTCCGGCGTCAGGCTGCGGGCCTCCCTGGCGGGAATGATGCCCTCTGACTTGCCGCCGACGTTGACCAGGATCCCTTCCTGGTCGACGCGCATGACCACGCCCTCAACGACTTCTCCCCGCCGGAGGTCCTTCCAGCCGCCCTCCAGCTCCAGGAGTTCTCCCATGGTCATGGTTTCTGGGGTCTGTTCATGTGGCGAGGAGACCACGGTCACTACCTGCCGCTTCCCGAGTCCAAGACGCCCTCATTGTAGCTTTCCCGATATGTCATGTAAAGGTTATTCGCCCCGTTTGACAGCCTTGACACGAGTCTCGTGAATGCCTCGGTCAAGGAAGCGCGTCCCTATCTGAGATAACGCCGGGAAGGGCTGCGGCGTTCCCTTTCGCGGGCGGCTCAGCGTACCGGGAAGAAGATGTCGGTGCGCCACTTCGACTGGTCAGGCTCGGCGCCCGGGTCCGTGACGTAGACCTCCCACGGCGGCCCGGCGGGCTCCAGGCCCTGCGACCCCATCCACGACAGCAGCGCGTTCCACGACTGTGGCAGGTTGTCGTACGGGCCCATGTGCGTGACTGTCGCGACGGTGCACGCGGGGAGCTCGCCGGCCCGCACGCGGCCCGTGCCCACCATCGGCGACGCCACGGGCATGCCGCACTCGAAGTCGACGTTGACGCCGTCCATGTCGTAGTAGCGCGTGAAGGGCATGCCGGACGGCTGCCCGCCCTGCCCGGCGATGTGCCCGTACACCTCGCCGAAGAGCTCGCCAAGGAGCTCCGGGAGCTGGTGGGCGGTGGTCGTCGCGTGGATGGTCAGGACGTGCTGGGCCTCGGTCTGCCTGGTCTCGAACTCGTAGTCCATCGCTCGCATCTCCGTTAGGTGTCCGGTTCGTTGAAATCGGGGGCATATGGATGCTGGGGGTGCGTGCGCTTGCGCGGGGCACAAAAAAAGAAGCCCCCGGGCAACGGCCGATTTTCCCACCCCCTCCCGGAGGCAGTATCGTTGGCGCTGAGGCGTTTCACTTCCGTGTTCGGAATGGGAACGGGTGGTTCCACCTCGCTCTAGTCACCCGGGGAATGCTTCACATGACGCACGCGGCGTCCCGGTAAACCGGGACGGGGATGAAGAGCAAATCTCACGTTTGGGGAGAAGCCCCGAGCCTTGGAGTGGGGAAGGCCTCGGCCGATGAGGAACGGTCAGCTGAAGCAGTTGCCTGCCTTGCACCTCCGTCCTCTAAGCAGGTGGTCTACCTGCGGCCTTACTTCCGAATTGGAATGGGAGGCCTCGTCTTGGGGAGGGTTTCGCGCTTAGATGCTTTCAGCGCTTCTCCTGGCCGGCCATGGCTACCCGGCGACGCCCTTGGCAGGACTACCGGCACACCAGAGGGCCGTCCCTCCCGGTCCTCTCGTACTAGGGAGGGGTCCCCGCAAGCCTCCTACGCCCACGGCAGATAGAGACCGAACTGTCTCACGACGTTCTGAACCCAACTCACGTACCCCTTTAACCGGCGAACAGCCGGACCCTTGGGACCGCCTTCAGCCCCAGGATGGGACGAGCCGACATCGAGGTGCCAAACCTCGCCGTCGATGTGAACTCTTGGGCGAGATAAGCCTGTTATCCCCGGGGTAGCTTTTATCCGTTAAGCCACGGCCCTTCCACTCGGTACCGTGGGATCACTTGGCCCGGCTTTCGCCCCTGCTTGGGGTGTTTCCCTCGCAGTCAAGCCCCCTTCTGCCCATACACGCGCCGGACGATGGCCATCCGTCCTGAGGGGACCTTGGGGCGCCTCCGTTACCTTTTAGGAGGCGACCGCCCCAGTCAAACTACCCGCCTGGCAGCGTCCCTCGGTGGGTGCCGAGGTGAGGACCAAAATCAGGGAAGGGTGGTATTTCAACAGCGACTCCACTCAGGCTGGCGCCTGAGCTTCCCAGTCTCCCACCTATCCTACACATCCCGGACCCCAGCCCGGTGCCAGGGTGCAGTAAAGCTCCACGGGGTCTTTTTGTCCCGCCGCGGGTCGCCCGCATCTTCACAGGCCTTGCAATTTCACCGAGCCCTCCGCTGAGACAGTTCTCCAGTCGTTCCGCCATTCATGCGGGTCGGAACTTACCCGACAAGGGATTTCGCTACCTTAGGACCGTTAGAGTTACGGCCGCCGTTCACCGGGGCTTCAGTTCGGAGCTCTCACCCCTCCCTTTAACCTTCCGGCACTGGGCAGGCGTCAGTCTCTATACGTAGGGTTTCCCCTTAGCAGAGACCTAGGTTTTTGGTAAACAGTCGCCAGAGATGCCGTGCTGCGGCCCACCGACGCTTCGAGCGCGAGGCTCTACACGCCAGCGGGCGCCCCTTATCCCAAAGTTACGGGGCTCTTTTGCCGAGTTCCTTAGCGGAGGTTCGCTCGGACGCCTTGGGGTGCTTACCCCAGCCCACCTGTGGCGGTTTGCGGTACGGGCGCCCAGACGCCTCCCTACGAGGCTTTTCTTGGAGGCCTGGCCTCAGAGGAATTTGCTTGGCCGTAGCCAGGCATTTGGGTCCCGCCTCCGTCTCGCGCCGTTTTCTCCGGCGGTCATAGACCTACACGGGCCCACGCCCCATGTCCGATGGGGGCGCTCCCCCTAGCCTTCCCCGTCCCCCCGTAGATCAACGAGGTCTGGGCGGTGCTGGAATGTTGACCAGCTGTCCATCGCCTACGCCTTGCGGCTTTGGCTTAGGTCCCGACTTACCCTACGCCGTCTGACGTTCCGTAGGAAACCTTGGGCTTTCGGCGCCCTGGGTTTTCACCAGGGTTGGCGCTACTCATTCCGGGATTCTCACTCCCCGTCGCTCCACCCAGACTTGCCGTCTGAACTTCAGCGCTGACGGGGACGCTCCCCTACCACTCGGTCATACGACCGAGTCCGCGGCTTCGGCGGCGGACTTAGCCCCGTGACATTGTCGGCGCAGAACCCCTCGACCGGTGAGCTATTACGCACTCTTTGAAGGATGGCTGCTTCTAAGCCAACCTCCCGGCTGTCTGGGGAACTCCACATCCTTGCACACTGAGTCCGCACTTAGGGGCCTTAGCCGGCGGTCTGGGCTGTTGCCCTCTCGACGATGGAGCTTATCCTTCACCGTCTCACTCCTGCGCACGGTCTGCCGGCATTGGGGGTTTGGTTGGGGTCGGTAAGCTCGCGCCCCCTTACCCATCCAGGGCCCTACCTCCGGCAGCCTCATCGCAGGGCTGCCCCTAAAGGCATTTCGGGGAGAACCAGCTATCTCCGAGCTCGATTGGCATTTCACCGCTACCCTCAGCTCATCCCAGGTCTTTGCCCCGACCACGGGTTCGGGCTTCCAGTCCAGGTTAGTGGACCTTCACCCTGGCCAAGGGTAGGTCGCTCGGTTTCGGGTCTCTTAAAAGCGACTCTACGCCCTATTCAGACTCGGTTTCCCTACGGCTCCGAGATTGCGTTCTCTTAACCTTGCCGCTCCTAAGAACTCCCCGGATCATTCTTCAATAAGCACGCCATCACCCTCCAAAAGGAGGGCTCTGACTGTCTGTAGGCTCACGGTTTCAGGTCTTTTCATCCCCCTTCCGGGGTGCTTTTCACCTTTCCCTCACGGTACTGGTTCACTATCGGTCGCCTGGAGTATTTCGCCTTGGAGGGTGGTCCCCCCAGCTTCCCACGGGATTCCTCGTGCCCCGTGGTACTCGGGGACACTCCGGGCCGGGGTCCAGCCTTCACCTACCGGGCTTTCACCGTCTCTGGCAGCCCTTTCCAGGGTCTTTCGGCTGACCGAACCCCTGCGCCCTGGGAAGTCTGAGACCTTCCCTGGAGCGCCCCACAACCCCGCACAGACATAGGCTCTCAGACCGTTAGGTCCATGCGGTTTGGGCAAAACCCCGTTCGCTCGCCGCTACTTGGGGTATCGCGGTTGCTTCCTTTTCCTCAGGGTACTGAGATGTTTCAGTTCCCCCGGTTCCCCTCACTGGGCCCAATCCCCAGTGATGACAGGGCTTAAACACCCTGCCGGGTTTCCCCATTCGGGCACCCCGGGCTTAGCGTGCTTGACCGCTCACCCGGGCATATCGTCGTCTGGCCACGCCCTTCATCGGCTCCAAGCGCCTAGGCATCCTCCGTGAGCCCTTCGCACCTTCCCCACTACAAGGCTCGATGCTGCTCCCTTACTTGCTTTAGACTTGCTCTTCAGTTGGTAACGTGCGTTCTTCCGAGGCCTGGGCGAGGGACAAAAAAACGGCGCTCCGGGGAGCCTCCCCGGCCGCCGCCTGGGATCCCTCACGGGTTGCGTGCTATGCGCTGCCCTGCATTCCCTGTCCTTCAGAAGAGTGAAACCACTATACCGCAGCCGTTTTCAGCCCGTCAAGGGCCGTTTCCGTCCGATTTTCGACCCTTCACCGGCGCCGGTACACCTCCACGGCGGCCCCGCTCAGCACCGCGCCCGGTATCGGCGGCGAGGGCTTCGTCACGCGAACCCGCACACCGCGCACCGGCTGCTCCTCCAGGACCCGCCCGGCGATGCGTTCCGCGACGGCCTCGATGAGCCGCCGCGAGTCGCCCTCGACGACGTCCCGCGCCGCCGCGTACACGGCCACGTAGTTCACGGCCTGCGCGATGTCGTCCGTCTCCCCCGCAGCGCGGGTGTCCGTGTCCAGCTCCACGTCGACGATGAAGCGCTGCCCGATGCGCTGCTCCTCGTCCGTCACGCCGTGAAAGCCGTAGAACACCATGCCGGTCAGGATGATCCTGTCGTCAGCCAACGCGCGCCTCCCTTCTCGGCCTACGTTCCTTCACGCTCGCCGGCGTCACCGCCGGCCTCCAGCAGCACGAAAAACTCCCGGTTGCCGTCGCCGCCTGTGATGGGCGACGGCGCGATGCCCCGCAGCCGGTGCCCCTGCCGGATGGCCCACTGCGCGAAATCGCCGACGACCGCCGCGTGCGTCTTCGCGTCACGGACGATGCCGCCCCGCCCGACGGCCTCGCGCTCCGCCTCGAACTGCGGCTTCACCAGCACGAGCATCCGCCCGCGATGCCGCACGTGCGCGGCCATCTGCGGCAGCACCAGCCGCAGCGAGATGAACGACACGTCGGCGACGGCCAGGTCCACCGGCTCCGGCAGCGGGAACGGGTTGCGGGCGTTGACGCCCTCGAACGAGGTCACGCGCGCGTCCTGCCGCAGCTTATGCGCCAGCTGCCCCCGCCCCACGTCGACGGCGTAGGCGCGGGCCGCCCCGTGCTGCAGCAGGCAGTCCGTGAAGCCGCCCGTCGACGCGCCCACGTCCAGCACCACGGTCCCCGCCGGGTCGATGCCGAAGGCGTCCAGCGCCCCCGCCATCTTCTCGCCGCCGCGCCCGACGTAGGGCAGCGGCGCGCGCACGTCGATGCCCGCGCCAGCGGCGACGGCCGTGCCCGGCTTGGTGACCGGGCGTCCATCGACGGACACGCTGCCCGCCATGAGCAGCGCCTGCGCCTTCTCCCGCGTCGGTGCAAGCCCCCGCTCCACCATCACCACGTCGATACGACTGCGCTTCGTCGCCATATTCCGCGCTCTCACCCGCTCATCCTGAGCTTGTCGAAGGATCGCCCTGAGGCTCTCGAGGGGCATCCCCGCTACCGTTTTTCCGGCGAAAGCCGGAATCCAGTGGGGCGGCCGGGAGGGGCCACGTTCGCCCTGAGCCTCTCGAAGGGGGCCGCACCCCCGTCATTCCCGCGCAGGCGGGAATCCAGCGCCGCGCCGTTGACGATGCCCCGCCGCACTTCCTATGATGCGGCACATCGCGCTCCGTATGAAAGGGGGGACTGCGCTGGTGGGCAGCCTGCTGCGTGCCATGCGGCCCCGGCAGTGGGCCAAGAACGGCATCATCTACTTCGCCCTCGTCTTCTCCATCAACCAGCGCTGGGAGTTCTCCATGTGGCGCGAGGGCCTGGAGCTCTTCGCCGTCGCCACCGCCGCCTTCCTCCTCTGGTGCCTCGTCTCCAGCGCCACGTATCTGGTCAACGACCTCCTCGACGCCCCCCGCGACCGGCTGCACCCCCGCAAGCGCCACCGGCCCATCGCCGCCGGGCTGCTGTCGACGCGGACCGCGACGACGGCCGCCGCCGTCATGTTCGCCGCTGGCCTCACGCTCTCCTTCCTGCTGCAGCCGTGGTTCGGCGTGACGGTGCTCATCTACCTGGCCCTGACCCTCGTCTACTCGCTCCTCCTGAAGCGCGTGCCCGTCGCCGACATCCTCGCGTTGAGCAGCGTCTACGTGCTCCGGGCTGTCGCGGGCGCTGTCGTCATCCAGGTGCCCATCTCGCCGTGGCTCTACGTGGTGACGGGCCTCGGCGCGATGATGATCGTGCTGGGCAAGCGGCGCGGCGAGCTGGCGTCGGCCGCGATGGGCGAGGCCCGGCAGCAGCGGGCGGTGCTGGGTTCATACAGCCTCCGCGCCATCGGCCCCGCCATCAACGTGTGCGCGGCGGGCGTGCTGGCCGCCTACGTGGCCTACACGCTGACGGCCGCCGGCCTGCCCGGCAACATGGCGATGGCCCTCACGCTCCCCTTCGCCGCCTTCGGCCTCTACCGCTACCTCCGCCTCCTCCACCGCGACGGCGCGTCCGGCGAGACGCCGGAGGAGATGTTCCTCAGCGACAGGCCCCTGCAGGCCGCCGCCGTCCTCGGCCTCGCGACGGTGCTGACGGTGCTCTCGATGGGGCGGTAGCGGTAACAAGAGACCAGTTCGAGAAAACAAACCGAAAATGTTTTGCGGAGCGCTGCGATCTTCCTATTGAGGCACTAGACTTTTCTATAACCGGGACATCGAGCGTCGTGTGAGGTGAGCAAAGTATGACCATGTTCTCCCAAGACAGATCGAGTGACATGCCCATAGATAAGGAAACACTTGAGACTCTGCTTAACATGGAGGAAGGTCCAACCCTTGACTTCAAGAGAGAGCAATACCGCTTCATTGGAGCTGCCGATTTCGACAAGAGTGAGTTGCTGAAGGACATACTCGCGTTTGCCAACACCCATCGTTACCGCACTGCTTACATTTTAATCGGCGTGGAAGAGGTCACAGGCGACCGCAGTAAGGTCATAGGCGTTCGGGATCACCTAGAGGATGCTAGTTTGCACCAATTTGTCACCGGCAAGACCAACAAGCCGGTCGAATTCAGCTACCAGGCATACCAAATAGAAGATGCGGAGATAGGCATTCTAAGCATCCCCATTCAAACTCGTCCTGTCTACGCACTCAGCAAATACGGTAAGGTGGACCCCAACACCGTCTATATGAGGGACGGAAGTTCAACCGGGCGTGCTTCACCGGATGAGATTGCTGCGATGGGACGTGACAATCCTCCCCCGCTTATTGAATGGTCAATTAACCGCCTGAGGAACACGGCAAAGAACGCAATTATGACTACTGCTCAACAGTGGCAGGGGCATCCGGCCCGTCATCGTGAGTATGGAACAGACTCAAAGCGCCCGAAGTACCCAGAAGCTCGTGAATGGATGCTCGGGATGGTAGAGGGACGGCATTTCAACCCAACAGATTACCCCGCCGGTCTTGACTCCTACGGGTCTCTCCACTGGGTCTTCAGAGGATTCGAGGAACTGGGTCAGTACTGTACGCAGACGATTAGGACTATAGGCCCCTCCCTTATTCAATTCGGTGCGTTGATGCGAGCTATAGTGGAGATGGAGAGTTGCATCGACTTTGAGCGGCAAGTTTGGGAGGGATTCCGATTAAGGATGGACGATCCCAATGATCCACTCCCTGGGGAAGCCAGTTACAACTTACTGTCAGTGGCGTTTCGCACAGTCCTCTTTGTAGACGTACTGGACGATGAGGATCACTATAGAGACCCCGACCATTCAACCCTTGACCCATCGCACTGGCCTGTCTTCCGGCAGTCTGAAAAGTGGGGAGCTTGGCGGTAACGGGAAACTAAGCACTGCTGAGACATACTATCCTCAACCCGACCAATCTCTACCCCCGCGTACCTGACATAGGCCTACTCCCCCTGCATTGAGGGAATCTTGGGCAGCTCCAGAACCGTCCGTATCGTCCTTCACGTGCGACCATTCTCTTTCCGCACCCTACCACAGGGCAGATCGGAGGGCCGCTCGTTTCAGCTAATGAATTGTCCTCGAAGCCCCTTGCCAAGCGGACCAACTCGGAAGCGGAAAGCAGGGTTATCGGCTTGCCTCGCACAAAATCCACGACACCCCGCGTGAATCCTCCCGTGCAAGCCAGGATTGCCCGGTCAGCCCGGAAATCAAACATAGCTCCATACAGCTCTCTGGCGATGGCCGGCCCGACAGGCGCTTGGTGGCTTTTGCACTGAACGACGGTGGTTTTCCCATTCTTTCTCAGGATGAGGTCAACGCCCCCATCCCCTGAGCCGGCGGTGGATTGCACCGAATAGCCCAGACGCCTGTACACAGTCCCCAACTCCCGCTCGAATTCGGGGCCGCTCAAGGCCATCCAATAACCATAGAACTCCTTGCTCCGTGCTTCCTCAGCTTCCAACCGCGCGCTCTCACGCGCCCACTCAGCCTTCAATCGTTCTATCTCACGGGCTCGCTCAATCTCCAAACGTCTTGCTTCCGCCAGCTCAGCCTCCCGCTGTACTTGCAACGCGGCTTCTAATTGTGCCCTTTCGTAAGCAGCTAGAGCCTCTTCGTACAGCTTACTCGCAGAGCCAACACGAGTTTTCGACAAACGATAGCTCATGAATCGTGTATTAATTGGGTAGATAAGCCTCATAATAAAGTAAATTATGAGGCTCCCAGGTGGGAATATGACAAGTAGACTGCCTACAACAATTGCTCCTATTGCATCTTTTTCAACTATGTAAAAGAAGGCGATGGAGAAAAATATTGGGACGACTACCGAAAGAGTTGCCGCAATTCCCAAGAAGACGCCTAAGCCGTCTAGGTCATTGGGATTACGCCCTTGATAGGTCTTGTATTCCTCAGACGTGATCCCGAAATCCTGAAGCTCAGGCTTTCTCGCACTCACCTCAGACCCTCGCATCCTTGGCAAACCTCAGTCAGCATCGTCCCGGTGTGTGGCGGAGATGTCATTTGAGCTTACGTTTACTCCGACACTCGTCCAAGACTGGAACTGTGCCGGGAGTATCGGGGCGTCGGCAAGGGTTGACAAGAGGAGAGCACAGACGGCGGAGGGCGGCTCGCCACATCCTGGCTGTCCGTGTCATACCCGTGGCTCGACAGGCTCACCACGAACGGCCTCGCCCCCTTAGTGACGCCGCGCACGCGGAATGCTATACTCTCTCCGCACGATGCAATTGAGTGACGCCGCCGGTTTGGCCCTCGTGGCCGGCGAGCGGCGGTCAGGCGCGGTGAAAAGATGCCAAAGCGGACGTTGCAGCCCAAGACACGGTATCGCAAGAACACCCACGGTTTCAGGGTGCGCATGCGCACGCGAGAGGGCCGGCTGGTGCTGAAGCGCCGCCGCCTGAAGGGGCGCACGCGCATTGCCGGATAGCCCGGCCCACGGCGGGCGCCTCGTGCGCCGATACGACCATGCTGCCGCGGCAACACCGCCTCACCAGGAAGGCCAGCTTTGACGCCGTTTTTGCGCGCGGTCGCCGGTGGAACGGCAGGCACGTGACCATCAGAACATTCCCCAACGGGACGGACGATTACCGTCTGGGGCTGTCCGTCAGCAAGGCTGTCGGCAACGCCGTTGCGCGCAATCGCGTCAAGCGCCGTCTGCGGGAGATCGTGCGCGGGGCGGGAGTCGCCCCCGGCTGCGACGTCGTCGTGGTGGCGCGGCCGTCGGCGGCGGACTCGCCCTGCGCGGGGCTCCGCGCCGACGTGCTGGGACTGTTGAGGCGCGCCGGAGTGTGCGGCGCGACGGCTGAACAAGGAGAGGACAGGTGAAGGGGTTGGCCCTCGCGCTGGTCCGGTTCTATCGGAGCTTCGTCTCGCCCGTGCTGGGCTGTCGGTGCCGCTACCTGCCCACCTGCTCCGAGTACGCCGAGGAGGCGATTCAGGCGCACGGGGCCGTCCGCGGCGGCTGGCTCGCCCTGCGGCGGCTCGCCCGGTGCACCCCGTGGGGCGGCCACGGCTTCGACCCGGTCCCGCTTGCGGACGAGGACCCCAAAGCATCCCGCATTGAGTCCCGATGATTACGTGGGCGGCCGTCGCGCGCCCGGAAGAGGACATCCGTCAGTGACACCAGGACGTTGGTGGGTACCCATCCTGCTCGTCGCCATGCTCGCGCTGTTGAGCGCCTGCGGCATCGACCGGTTCCAGGCGCGGGGATGGGCGGGCCTCACCGTCGAGGGCGACACCCTCTACGTGACCTCCGGCGAGGGCCGCGTCTTCGCCCTCAACGTCGCCGGTGACGCCGAGGGCGCGGGCGGACGGCCCGCCCTCATCTACAACCCGTTCCCCCCGACGAACGAGGACGGCCTCGGCCCCGTCTACAGCACCCCTGTCGTCGGCGCGCCCGCCGGCGAGAACGGCCCCGGGCAGGAGAGCATCTACCTCGTCACCTATGAGGACCCCCAGGAGGACGACGACATCGGCGCCAACGTCTTCGCCCTGAACGCGGAGACGGGCCTCCAGACGTGGTCGACGATCCTGCCGGGGCGCATCGTCGGCGCGCCCTCGCTGGCGGGCAACTCCCTCCTCATCGGCACCGGCGACGGCAGCCTGCACGCCATCGCGCTGCCGGAGGACCCGGCCGCGCTGCCCGGCAGGACGTGGTCGCCCTTCCAGGCGGACGGGCGGATCTGGTCGCAGGCGGCGGTGTCCGACGGATCGCTCTACTTCGGGACGCTGGGCCACTCGGTCTACGCCGTCAACCTCGCCGACGGAAAGCAGCGGTGGCGCGTCGAGCTCGACGGCGCGGTCGTCGGCTCGCCCCTCGTCCTGAACGGCACGGTCTACGTCGGCTCGCTGGACCGCTCGCTGTACGCCCTCAACGCAGAGAACGGCGAGGCGCTGTGGAGCTTCGAGGGCGACGGCTGGTTCTGGGCCTCGCCCGTGCACGCGGACGGCGTCATCTACGCCGCCACCCTCAACGGCAGCCTGTACGCGCTCGACGCCGGCGGCAACCGGGTGTGGTCCATCCCCGCCGAGGCCAGCGGCCCCATCGTCGCGGCGCCGGAGGTGCTCGAGCGCTCGGTCGTCGTCGCGACCACCGAGAACATCGTGCACCAGTTCAGCCGGATCGACGGGCTGGAGGAGTGGTCCATCGGCGTCGGCGAGCAGGTGCGCGCCGGCATGGCAAGCAACGGCGACGTGGTCTACCTGATAGATTCCGAGGGCGTGGTGCACGCCCTGCACACGGCCCAGCGCCGTGAGCTCTGGACGTATCCAACGCGGGAGTAGAGGGACAGCCTGTGGAACTGCTAGGCGACCTGTTTCGAGAGATCCTGATGCGGCCCATGGCCAACAGCCTGGTGCTGCTCTATATCGGTCTCTTCAACAACTTCGGCCTGAGCATCATCGTCTTCACGGTGATCATCAGGATCGCCACCATGCAGCTCACCCTCAAGCAGATCAAGTCGACGCGCGCCATGTCGACGCTGCAGCCCAAGATGAAGGAGCTGCAGGAGCGCTACAAGAACGACAGGCAGAAGCTCTCCCAGGAAACCTTCAAGCTCTACCGCGAGCACGGCGTGAACCCCATCGGCTGTCTGGGCCCGCTGGTCATTCAGTTCCCTATCTGGATCGGCCTCTACTGGGCGCTCATCCGCGTGCTGCCGTCGAGCCCGGAGAACCTCGCCGACCTGTCGCAGCTGCTGTACGGCTGGCTGCCCGTCGTGCACCAGGCCGTGCCCGTCGACAGCACCTTCCTCTGGCTGGACCTAGCGGTGCCCGACACGCTCCCCGTCATGCCGCTGCTGGTGGGCGCCTCCATGTGGGTCCAGCAGAAGATGATGACCTACCCCAGCCAGGACCCCAAGCAGGCGCAGACCCAGCAGATGATGCTGTGGATGATGCCCCTGCTCTTCGTGTTCCTGACCTTCAGTTTCCCCAGCGGCCTCGCCCTCTACTGGCTGGCGACCAACATCATGGGCGTGGCCATTCAGTACGTAACCACGGGTTGGGGCGGTCTCCGGCCCTCCCGGCTGCAGCCGCAGGGGGCGGGAGCCCCCGCCGTGGCGGCGGCGGGCGCGACCGGCGACTCCCAATCGACAGAGGAGCTTTCGAGTGATGGAAAAGGTGGAAGCCAACGGCAAGACAGTGGAAGAGGCAATCGAGCTGGCGCTAAAGCAGCTAGACGTAAGGCGCGAAGAGGCCGTAATAGAGGTTCTCAGTCACGGTAAGACCGGCATCTTCGGCTTCGGATCGGAGCCTGCCCGGGTCCGCGCAACCCTCCTTGAGAGCGGCGCGCTGGTGCAGTCCGCCAAGTACATCGTCGACACCCTCCTGCGCGCCATGGGCGTCTCCGCCATCTCCACCATCTCCAAGCCGCCCGACGACTCGCCGGACACCCAGCTCATCGAGATCACCGGCGAAGACTCCGGCCTGCTCATCGGCCGCCGGGGCGAGACCCTCCGCGTGATGCAGTTCATGATGAACCTGCTCCTGAGCCGCGACCCGGAACAGCCCGACGGCCGCGTCATGCTCGACGTCGAGCAGTACCGCCACCGCCGCACGCAGGTGCTGAAGGGCCTCGCACTCCGCGTCGCCGACCGCGTTGGCAGCTCCGGCCGCGCCTTCACCCTCGAGCCCATGTCCGCCGCCGAGCGCCGCGCCATCCACGTCGCCCTCACGGACCACCCGCGCGTCGTCACCCAGAGCGTCGGCGAGGGAGAGGACCGCAAGGTGATGGTCATGCCCCGCACGGGCGAGCCCCTGCCCCGCATCCGCCCCAATCGCAACCGCCGCCGCAACCCGAACCGCGCCCCCCAGGGCGGCGCCGGCGGCTAGTCCGCCCATAGCGCCGGGGTGCCCGGTGGCCTATAATTGAATAGTTGTGCATCAGACGGGGAGTAGCGCAGCTCGGTAGCGCGCTTCGTTCGGGACGAAGAGGTCC
>JAPPNT010000112.1 GCA_028873745.1 Chloroflexota bacterium
CTGGAGGACTGGGGCAGCCTCCACATCATCTACTCCAATCGCATGTTCCCCACCAAGGCAACGGCCATCTGGCGCATGTTGGACGACTACGAGCATGCGCAGCTCATCAACGCCTACTTCGCCGTCGCAGGGGGGTGGGAGCAGCCGCGAACGCTGGACATCAGCCCGCACCCCAAGGGCTCGTCCGACCCGGTGTACGTGGTGTCGTCACGCAAGATGCCGGAGTCCCCGCCGGCGTAGGGAATGCGCCATCGCTGCATAGTTGACGTTGATCGATTGGCCGCCTACTCTACGCGCGGCGCATCCGAACGTCATATCGCGGTCCGATGCAGCCTCGGCCGGTTGAACGGCGGTCGCACTACATGCATCGGAGGCGAGAGATGGCAGGGTTCACTGTCGACGTGCATCTTGACGGGCGCGGAGTCCTCGACACCATCGGCGAGGATGTCCGCAGGGGACTCAGCGCCCCCCGGAAATTCCTCTACCCCAAGTACTTCTACGACGCCCACGGCTCGCAGCTCTTCGAGCAGATTACTGAGCTGCCCGAGTACTACCCCACCCGAACCGAGCTGGCCATCCTGTGCGCCGAGCGGGAGAACATCCTTCGCCGCGCCGCGCCGCACGAGATGCTGGAGCTGGGATCAGGCGCGTCGACCAAGGTGCGGACGCTGCTGGACGGGCGACCCGACCCGGCGACGCCCGCGCGGTACGTGGCCTTCGACGTCAGCGAGTCCATCGTCCGGGAGGCGGGGGAAGACCTGGTGCGGAGCTACCCGGGGCTGGAGGTGCACGGGGTCATCGGCGACTTCGAGCGGCACTTGGGCACGATCCCTCCGGCGGAGGGGCGGCGGCTGGTGCTCTTCCTCGGTGGCACCATCGGCAACCTGGAGCGTGAGGAGCGGCAGGCGTTCCTGTGCCAGGTGCGCGATCTCCTCTCCTGGGGCGACTTCCTGCTGCTGGGTGCGGACCTGGTGAAGGACGTGGACGTGCTGGAGGCCGCCTACAACGACAGCGCGGGCGTCTCCGCCGACTTCAGCCGCAACGTGCTGTCCGTCATCAACTACGCGCTCCACGCGGACTTCGACCTGTCGCTGTGGCGGCACCGGGCGCACTGGAACGCGAACGCCGCGCGCATCGAGATGCACCTGTACGCGAGGAGCGCCCACAGCATCCGCATCGTGGACCTGGACATGACGGTGGACTTCGCGGAGGGCGAGTCCATCTGGACGGAGAGCTCGCACAAGTTCACGCGGGAGACGGCCTCGGCTATGCTGGAAGCAGCGGGGATGACGCTGGACACGTGGTACACGGACGATCGGGAGTACTTCGGCCTTGTGCTGGCGCGCGCCACGTAGCGGGGACACGGTCAAGGGCCTCGGAAGGCCGGGGAGGAACCATGGCGGAATCGGCGTCGCGCGAAAGCCGCAGGGAGGCCGCGTCGTCGCTGGCGGAGCGGTACCGGTGGGTGCGGCAGTGGACGGAGGAGCTGTGCGCGCCGCTGTCGCCGGAGGACTGCGTCATCCAGTCCATGCCGGACGCCAGCCCGGCGCGATGGCACCTGGCGCACACGACATGGTTCTTCGAGACGTTCATCTGCAAGCCCTTCATCCCGGACTACCGGCCGTACCATGAGCTGTACGAGTACCTCTTCAACTCCTACTACAACGCCGTCGGCGCCCAGTACCCGCGGCCGGAGCGAGGGCTGCTCTCGCGGCCGACGGTGCGTGAGGTGTACCAGTACCGCTCCTACGTGGACCACGCGGTGCTCGACCACATCGAGACGGCGGCCCCAGAGCAGCTCGCGGCGATGGAGGGCACGTTGGTGCTGGGGTTCAACCACGAGCAGCAGCACCAGGAGCTCATCCTGACGGACCTGAAGCACATGCTGTCGCACAACCCCCTCGCGCCGGTCTACACCCTTGTCGGTGCATCGGCGAGCAAGAGTGCCGCGCCGGCGCTGCGGTGGACGGGCGTGCCGGGAGGCGTGCACTCCATAGGCTTCGATGGCGGCGGCTTCCACTTCGACTGCGAGGGGCCGCGCCACCGGACGCTGCTGCAGGACGCGGAGATCGCGTCGCGGCTGGTGACCAACGGCGAGTGGCTCGATTTCATGCGGGACGGCGGGTACGCGCGCTCCGACCTCTGGCTCTCGGACGGGTGGCGCACAGTGCGCGAGCAGGGCTGGCAGGCCCCGCTGTACTGGGTAGAGCGCGACGGCGCATGGGTGCAGTTTACGCTGCACGGCATGGTTCCCATCGACCCCGCCGAGCCGGTCTGTCACGTGAGCCACTACGAGGCCGACGCCTTCGCCCGGTGGGCGGGCGCGCGGCTCCCCACTGAGGCCGAGTGGGAGGTCGCCGCGGCGGGCCTCCCGACGGAGGGCAACCTCGCGGAGTCCCGGGCCTTCCACCCCGCGCCCGCGCCCCCGGCGAACGGCGGCATGTCGCAGGCTTTCGGCGACGTGTGGGAGTGGACGCAGAGCGCCTACCTGCCGTACCCCGGCTTCCGGGCCGAGCCTGGCGCCATCGGCGAGTACAACGGCAAGTTCATGTCGGGCCAGATGGTGCTGCGGGGCGGGTCCTGCGTGACGCCCGCGTCCCACATCCGGGCGACGTACCGGAACTTCTTCCCTCCCTCGGCGCGGTGGCAGTTCACCGGCCTCCGGCTGGCGCGGGACGCCTAGCGCCGGCCGGCGCTGCCTACCGCCACGACCAGAAGGCCGTCGTCCCCACCGCGACCAGCATCGGCTCCGCGAGACCCTCGACGTCCAGCACAATGACGTGGTCGCGCGCCGGGACGGAGCCGTCGGGCTCCGGCACACGGCCGGCGAATACCAGCCGCGAGCTGTCCGGCGACCATACGGCGTGCGAGTGGGCATACTGGTCGAAGTAGCTGAGCCAGATGAACATCTCCGGCGACGGGAGGAATCGCACCAGCTCCCTCGGCTCCGCCCCGTCGAGGCCGGCCACCTTCCACACCAGCCACTCCTGCCCCTCGTCGAGGGCGGCGTAGGCCAGCCGGGACCCGTCCGGCGACCACGCGAAGGCCAGCGTCGGGTCGGACACAGCAACTACGACCTCGTCCGCCTCGGTATCCCACACGATGAACCCCTCGAACAGGGACAAGCGCGGCATGAGGCCGTTGGAGTGGGCGAGGAGCGGCCCCGT
>JAPPNT010000059.1:0-605 GCA_028873745.1 Chloroflexota bacterium
CATCGACCTTGTGGGCACATCCTCCTACCCCTTCGTGGCGCAACGCATCTACAACTGGGCATACCGGGCCACCAGCAACAACTTCACGTCCCCGGAGATCAACGTGCTAGGGACGAGGGTGCGGGGCATCCTGGACCTGGAGGAACAGGCCAAGGCGTGGAAGGTCTGGGGCGAGGCCATCTACAGGAGCCACGCCAACCTCAACCTCTTCTGGCTGCCCGCGGAGGCCACCGTCAACCCTGACGTTGTCGAGGACTGGGTGTTTTCCAGCAACGTGACCGGAACCTGGACGCACATCCCCTACATCAAGGGTGTCCGGTAGCGGCAGCGGCCCAGCCGCAAGTTGGCGATAGCTCAGGGGCGCCGGGTCACTCCGGCGCCCCTTCTCATTGTCTGCAGTGGCGGCGCTACGGGCGAGGGCTTCGTGGCGGGACACACGGCAGGGCTTTGCGGGGTACAATGGTAGGGATGCAATTTGTACGGGAGCGCACATGGCCATCCGAGCGGTAGTTTTCGACGCCTTCGACACGCTGTTTCCGAACACCCGCGACCTCTGGCGGGACTGTTTTGTGCGCATATGCCACGACCAGGGGCTGAGCGTCGAT
>JAPPNT010000059.1:615-3156 GCA_028873745.1 Chloroflexota bacterium
GGCCGGCTTCGCGAGCCGCACCAAACTGGACTGGAGCGTCGATCCGGGCGCGCTGTACGAGGCTTGGGCCGCGCACGAGTACGACTTCCGGCGTCGGCGGGTGGACGTGGAGACGCTGACGCAGCAGGAGCCGTTCGAGACGTACTTCGAGGTATGGCGCGACACCTTCGTCGAGGCGTTCGACGCGCTGGGCGTGGACGGGGACGCGGACGGAGCCGCGGGGTACTTCCTCGAGGACTTGGGGACGCGGCCGGCGTTCCCAGAGACGGTCAGCGTGCTGGAGCGGCTGCGGGATCTGGCGCCCATCGCGGTGCTGAGCAACGCTGACGACGCGTTCCTGCTGCCGGTGCTGGAGCGGCACGGGCTTTCGGACGCCTTCGCCGCCGTGGTGTCGTCGGAGGGGGCGCGGCTGTACAAGCCGGCGACGCGCATCTTCGAGCTGATGCTGGAGCGGCTGGGGACGGCGGCGGCGGAGACGCTGATGGTGGGCGACACGCTGCTGGACGACATCTACGGGGCGCACATGGCGGGGATGCCGGGCGCGTGGATCAACCGCTACGGGGCGCCGATGGACGGCCGTGTGGCGCCGGCGTACGAGGTGCGGAGCCTGGAAGAGCTGCTGCCGATTGTGGCAGGCGAGCCGGTGGGCGGGTAAGGAGGGACTGTCATGACCATACCGCTGAGGCGCAACGAGAACGGCCTCATCCCCGCCATCGCGCAGCACCACGAGACGGGCCAGGTGCTCATGCTGGCGTACGTGTCGGCGGAGTCGCTGGCGCGGACGCTGCAGGACGGCGACGCGTGGTTCTACAGCCGCAGCCGACAGTCGCTGTGGCACAAGGGCGAGGAGTCCGGCAACTACCTGCGCGTGAAGTCGCTGCAGGTGGACTGCGACGGGGACACGGTGCTGATGAAGGTCGACCCGGTTGGGCCCGCCTGCCACACGGGAGCGGTCTCGTGTTTCTTCAACGACGTCGACGCCGAGCCGACGTACGCCGAGAGCGATGCGGGCGTCGGCGTGCTGGAGGAACTGTTCGCGGTCATCAAGGACCGGCAGGCGAACCCCACCGCCGAGAGCTACACGGCCAAGCTGCTGCAGTCGGGCGTGGGCCGCGTTGCGCAGAAGGTCGTGGAGGAGGCGGGCGAGTCGGCCATCGCGGCCGCGCAGGGCGAGAAGGAAGCGCTGGCGGGTGAGGTCGCGGACCTGCTGTACCACACGCTGACGCTGCTCGCGGCCGCGGAGGTCTCGCCGCGCGACGTCTGGGCGGAGCTGGCCAAGCGGCGGAAGTAGCACGGCCCTTCGACAGGCTCAGGGCGAACGTGTTGAGTGCGCTCAGGGCGAGCGGGGTGGGGTGAAGGGCGAACGGGGGTCTGGATTCCGTCCCCTGCTGTCGCAGGGGGGCCTTCGCGGGAATGACGGTAGCTGGGCAGTCAGGACCGAGGCGATCACCAACGGAGGGAACATCGGGTGTTGTCCTACGCGGAAGTGCGCGTGCCCGCCACGACGGCGAACATGGGCCCGGGCTTCGACTGCCTGGGCATGGCGCTGGACATCTGGAACACGGTTCGGCTAGAAACAGTCGACACCGGAGTCTCGGCGTCGGGCGGCACAGGGGTCTCGGTGTCGGGCGAGGGCGAGGGTTCGCTGAGCCTCGGGCGGGACAACCTGGTGTTCCGGGCGGCCGAGTCGCTCTTCCGCGCCATCGGGGTGCCGGTGCCGCAGCTCAGGCTGACGTGCGAGAACGCGATTCCGCTGGGGCGCGGGCTCGGCAGCAGCTCGGCGGCGGCTGTCGGCGGGCTGACGGCGGCGAACGCGCTGTGCGAGAACCCGCTGTCGCAAGACGAGGTGCTGTCGCTGGCGGTCGAGATGGAGGGGCACCCGGACAACGTCACGCCCGCGCTGCTGGGCGGGTGCCAGATCGTCGTGCAGGACGGCGACGCGCTAGTGACCTCGGCGGTGCCGCTGGCGCGGGACCTGTGGGCCGTGCTGTACATCCCGTCGCAGCAGATGCCGACGCAGCAGGCGCGGGGGCTGCTGGGGCCGACGGTCAGCCGGGCCGACGCCGTGTTCAACATGGGCCGGACTGCGCTGCTGGTCAACGCGCTCTCGACGGGCGACGTCTCGCTGCTGCGGACGGCGACACAGGACCGGCTGCACCAGCCGGCGCGCGGGGTGCTGTTCCCGGCGATGGCGCGCATCATCCGGGCGGCGCTGGACGCCGGGGCGGCGGGGGCGTTCCTGTCGGGCGCGGGCTCGACCATCCTCGCGCTGACGACCGACCGGGAGATGACCGTCGGGTACGAGATGGCGGACATGGCGGACAAGGCGGGGGTGCCCGGCGACGTTAAGGTGACGCGGGTAAGCGCGCTGGGGGCGCACGTTACGGCGTCAGGGTAGGGCGCGGGGGTAATCGCCCTTCGACAAGCTCAGGGCGAACGGGGTTGGTTGGGTCAGGGCGGGTTTGGTTGGAATTGTGAGATGGGTTGGGGGGTGCGCCATGGACACCGGCTTCCGCCGGTGAAACGGGGGGTTAGTCATCA
>JAPPNT010000161.1 GCA_028873745.1 Chloroflexota bacterium
TGGCTGCCCTCTCGCTCTCGCAAGCGGTGGGCGGATAGACAGCGAGCGCATCCCAGACGGAGGTGGGAATTGACCCAGTACATCCCGGATGCCGCCAACGCCCAACTCGCCGGCGCCGCCGTCCCGGCGGACGCCGAGGCGCCGGCCCATGCCGACGTTTCCGTTGTGCAGAAGGTGGTTGTGGATGACCTGGAGTCCCTGCTGCAGGTGTTGCCTCGGCGCGTCCGCCGCTGGCTGCAGGACCTGGAACCCCTCGACGGCCTGTTGGAGATCATTCTTGACCTGGGCAGGCCGCCGCAGGCCCGCTTCTTCGACCGGGAGGAGGCGCTGGGGCAGCAGGACACGACCGAGGATGACATCAACAGCGTCGTGTCCCAGCTCAGCCCCTTCGGCGGCGACAACCGCGCGGGCATCGAGCGGACGCTGCACCGCATCGCCGGAATGCGGAACCGGAATGGCAAGGTGATCGGGCTGACGCTCCGCGTGGGGAGGGCCGTCTTCGGCACCAGCAAGATCATCGAGGACCTGGTGCTGTCCGGGAGGAGCATCCTGATGCTCGGACGGCCGGGCGTCGGCAAGACGACGATGTTGCGCGAGGTCGCGCGCGTGCTGGCCGACCACGCCCACAAGCGCGTCGTCATCGTCGACACGTCCAACGAGATCGCGGGAGACGGCGACGTGCCGCACCCAGGCATCGGCCGGGCGCGCCGCATGCAGGTGACGACGCCCTCCGAGCAGCACGCCGTGATGATCGAGGCGGTGGAGAACCACATGCCGGAAGTCATCGTCATCGACGAGATGGGAACGGAAGCGGAGGCCGCCGCAGCCCGCACCATCGCCGAGCGCGGCGTGCAGCTCGTCGCGACGGCCCACGGGAACAGCCTGGACAACCTGCTGATGAACCCCACGCTGGCCGACCTGCTCGGCGGCGTGCAGACGGTCACCCTGGGCGACGAGGAGGCGCGGCGGCGCGGCACGCGCAAGAGCGTGCTGGAGCGCAAGGCCCCGCCGTCCTTCGACGCGCTGGTGGAGATCCAGACGTGGGACCGCGTGGCCGTGCACGAGGAGATCGCGAGCACCGTCGATACGTTGCTGCGCGGCTTCCCGGTGGCGCCGGAGCAGCGCCGGTTGACCGCTGCCGGCGCCATCGAACGCAGCGTCGGCGAGCCCATCCACCTCGCCTCCGCGGGCAGGCCGCAGCAATTCGGCGGGTTTGGCAGGGGCGGCGGGATGCGCCGGACGGATGCGCCGCCGTCTCGAGTGGCGTCGTACACGCCCCCGGCGAGGCCCTCCGGCGCCGGCCCCGCGCGATTGGTGGCTGGGAACCCGTCACGACCCTTGCGGGACGGGCCTCCCCTGCGGGAGTCGGGTGCGGAGATCGTCGGCAAGAACACCAAGGTCTTCTCCTACGGAGTGAACCGGGACCGGCTGATGGAGACGGCCCGGACGCTCGGCATCGGCGCGGAGGTCACGGCCACCGTGCAGGAAGCCGACATGGTGCTGACAACCAAAGTGCACTACCGCAAGCGCGGCGAGTCGCTGCAGTACGCGCAGGAGAAGGGGCTGCCCATCTACGTCCTGCGCAAGAACTCGCAGGTGCAGATGGAGCAGTTCCTCAAGTCGCTGAGCGCGGGCTGGGGCGGCGACGGCCGGCAGCGCATTGCGGAGGCGATGGAGGAGACGGAGGACGCCGTGGTGCAGGTCATCGACGGTGGGCCGTCGGTCGAGCTCTCGCCGCAGTCGTCCTACGTCCGGCGGCTGCAGCACCAGCTCGCCGAGCGCTACAACCTTGGCTCCGCCAGCCTCGGCCGCGAGCCGCAGCGCCGCGTCGTCATCTTCCATCCGTAACAACACGTAGGAGCAATTCATGACGCAACCACTCTTCATAACGTTTGAGGGCGGAGAAGCCACAGGCAAGTCCACCCAGGTGCGCACTGCTTCCTCACAACTCCGCGCCGCCGGCCACCGTGTCGTCACCGTTGCGGAGCCGGGGGGCACCGAGCTCGGAACGCGCTTGCGGCGGCTGGTCAAACACGGCCGCATGCCCATTGGCGCACGGGCTGAGGCGCTGCTCTTTGTTGCTGCGCGGGCCCAGCTCACCGAGGAGGTCATCGCGCCCGCGCTGGAGGAAGGCGCGGTCGTCGTCTCCGACCGCTTCGGCGACTCGACGCTGGCCTACCAGGGCTACGGGCGCGGACTCGACGTCGAGGAGCTGCGCGGACTTAACGAGGCGGCGACTGGCGGGCTGCGGCCGGACCTGACCGTCCTGCTCGACCTGCCGGTGGGTGTTGCGCTCATGCGCCGCGCTCCCCGCGGCGGCGACCGGTTCGAGGCGGGGCTCGCGAGCGCGAACGAGGAGGACGTCGCCTTCCACATGCGCGTTCGGGAGGGCTTTCTGGCTCTCGCCGCGCAGGATCCGGACCGCTGGCTCGTCGTCGACGCGACGCTGCCGCGAGGCGAGGTAGCGCGGAGGATCCGCGAGCGCGTGGCCGCGTTGCTGGCAGGGTAGGTATTCTGGCAATCAGCCATTGGCGTCGCCAGATTGAAGGCCTGTAGGCCACTGATTTTGACACCCGGCACTCGGAATGCTAGTATTCGCCGCCTAGAAGCAGGCATGTGCGCCGCTTCCCGAGTTTGGGCGATGGACCAGCGCCCGAAGACCCCGAAAGGGGCATAGTCTGGGTCCGGAGGGACCTCCACATATGCCGGAAGGCAGCTTGGCCATTTACGTCATCCTCCTCGTTATTGCGCTGGCCTTTTCCGCACTGTTCTCCTCCTCAGAGGCCATCCTTCTCTCCGTGCAGCGTGTGCGACTGCAGTACATGGTGCGCAGCAGGGTGCCCGGGGCGCGGGTCGTTGCCCGGCTCGTCGAAAACCCCCAGCGATTCCTGCCGACCATCCTGCTTGCCAACAACCTGACCAACACCGCCGCCGCAGCGCTGGGCACGGCGATTGCGGTGCAGCTAATCGGCGAGGGTGGGCTCGCGGTGGCGTCGGCAACGGCCGTCGTGACGGCGCTCCTGCTGGTCTTCGGTGAGACGGTCCCGAAGGCAATCGGCGTGCGGCACGCGGAGAACCTCTCGCTGATCGTCGCGCGACGCCGTTTTCGGCGGGTTCGAACTGCCCTTCGTCGCAGGGCTGGT
>JAPPNT010000203.1 GCA_028873745.1 Chloroflexota bacterium
CTGGAGATCCTTGCGGGCATCCCCACGGTCGTATACGGATACTTCGCCTACAGCCTGGTCACCCCGGTGCTGCAGACCTTCCTGCCGGACATGCAGGGTTGGAACGCCCTGAGCGCCGGGCTGGTGATGGGCCTGATGATCATTCCCATGGTGTCCTCACTGAGCGAGGACGCGATGGTGGCCGTCCCGCGCTCGTTGCGCGAAGGCGCGTTCGCGTTGGGGGCAACCCGCATCGAGGTTGCGCTCAAGATCGTCGTGCCGGCGGCGCTCTCTGGCATCGTCGCCGCCTTCATCCTCGCGCTGTCGCGCGCAATCGGGGAGACCATGCTGGTCACCATCGCGGCGGGAGCCAAACCGAACCTGACGTTCAACCCGGTCGAGCAGATCCAGACCATGACGGCGTACATCGTACAGGTGAGCCAGGGTGAAGCCGCCCACGGGTCGGTCGCCTATAACACGCTCTTCGCGGTCGGCCTGCTGCTCTTCTTCATGACGCTCGCCATGAACCTTGCGGGGCACTACGTTGTTCGCCGCTGGCAGGAGCGATACTAGTGGACGCGCCGAAGGCCAGATTCAACCCGCGCCCCGAGATGCGAAGGCTCATCGGCGGCCTCTTCCTGGCCATATTCATCCTGTGCGTTTTGGTGGGCGTGGTGGGCCTCCTTACGCTGCTGGCGCAGGTGCTCATCGAAGGCATTCCATCCCTCAACTGGAACTTCCTGACCACCAAGTCGACGTCGCGGTTCCCCGAGCAGTCCGGCATCCTGTCGGCGATGGTTGGCACGGCGTGGGTCATGTTCTGGACGGCGCTGTTTACCGTCCCCATTGGCGTGGGCGCTGCCGTGTATCTGGAGGAGTATGCGCCGAAGAACAAGCTGACGAGCTTCATCGAGATCAACATCGCCAACCTGGCAGGGGTGCCCTCGATCGTGTACGGGCTGTTGGGTCTCGCGGTGTTTGTGAATTCACTGGCGCTCGGACGCAGCATCCTGGCGGCGGGCCTGACCCTGTCGCTGCTGGTGCTCCCGATCGTCATTCTGGCGTCACGCGAGGCGATCCGTTCAGTGCCGTGGTCCCACCGCGAGGCGGCTTACGGGCTCGGCGCCACCCAGTGGGAGGTGGTGCGGAGCGTCGTGCTGCCCTCGGCGGTGCCGGGCATCGCAACAGGGGTAATCCTCGCGCTGTCGCGGGCAATAGGCGAGGCGGCTCCCATCGTCGTCATTGCCGCCGTCGTATTCATAACGTTTGTTCCATTGACGCCGGTGGACCGGTTCACCGTGCTGCCCGTGCAGATCTTCAACTGGATTACGCTACCGCAACCAGAGTTTCAGTCACTCGCGGCGGCGGGCATCATCGTGCTGCTGGTCATGCTCCTCTCCATGAACTCGCTGGCGGTGTACATCCGAAACCGCTTCCAGAAGCGGTCCGAGGAGTAGACGGGCCACGCTCATTCGCTGACTCTCCTCCTCTCGACAGGCCCCGGCAGCCACCCCGAGGCCTGTCTCTTTTGCGCTCGGGGTTCCTTGACGCTCCATGAGGGCTTTTCCATACTGAGGTTACGCAGGCTCGGGGGAGAGCGCCCCCATCCAACGTTCCCATGGGCAGGCTTTTCTGGATTCCCGCTTTCGCGGGAATGACGGGAGGAGCGGCCAGGGGAAGGGGCACAGACGGTATGAGGAGGCGGGCATGACGACGACGGCGCCCACGCCGAGGGTCATCGGGACGCGGACGCCCAAGGTGGAGGGCGTCGACAAGGTGACGGGCCGGGCGCAGTTCGGCGCGGACGTGCAGCTGCCCGGGCTGCTGGTGGGCCGCATCCTGCCGAGTCCCCACGCCCACGCGCGCATCGTGCGCATCGACACCTCGGCGGCGGAGGCGCTGCCGGGCGTGCTGGCCGTGGTGACGGGCGACGACTTCCCGCTGGCGCGGCCGGGGACGCAGACACCGTTCGGCACCGCGACGGAGCGCAGCTACTTCGTGGGACAGGAGGTCATCGCGCGGGACAAGGTCGTCTACCACGGCCAGACCGTCGCAGCCGTCGCGGCGCGGACGGCCGAGGCGGCGGAGCGGGCGCTGGAGCTCATCGACGTGGAGTACGAGCCGCTGCCGCCGGTCTTCGACGCCGTCGAGGCTATGCGGCCCGGCGCGCCCGTCCTGCTCAACGACCTCTTCACCAAGTCGCCCGACGGCGTCTCGGCCGAGCCGAGCAACGTGGCAGAGCAGGCCGTGTACGAGCGCGGCGACATAACGGCGGGGTTTGCGGAGGCGGACGTCGTCGTGGAGCGGGAGTACCGGACGCAGGTGGTGCACCAGGGCTACATCGAGCCCAACGTCGACTCGGCCTACGTGGACCGGCAGGGCAACGTCACGGTATGGGCCAACACGCAGGGCATTTTCGGGCAGCGGCGGGACATCGCGATGATCGCCGGCGTGCCCCAGAGCCGCATCAAGGTCATCCCGACGGAGGTCGGCGGCGGCTTCGGCGGGAAGACGAACGTGCGGTGCAGCGCGATCGCCGTCGCGCTCTCGCGGAAGGCGGGCGAGCCGGTTCGCGTGGGGCTGAGCCGCGAGGAGGTGCTGCGCACGGCGGGGCCGGGCAACGCCATCACCTGCCGCGTCAAGCTGGGCGCTAGGGCGGACGGCACGCTGACGGCCATCGAGGGCAGCTTTGTGTACGACGCCGGCGGGTACCCCGGCGCCCCGATGCGGCTGTCCATCCGCCGCGTATTCTCGCACTACCGCTGCGCCAACTTCCGCGTCGAGGGCTTCGACGTGGTGACCAACCACCCACACGTCCACGCATACCGCGCCCCCGGCGGCACGCCCGTCGCCTTCGCGCTGGAGTCGACGGTCGACGAGCTGGCGGAGGCGCTGGGGATGGACGCGCTGGCGGTGCGGCGCATCAACGTGTCCCGTGCGGGCGACCCGATGCCGGACGACGTGCCGCTCTCCTCCGTGAGCCTCGACCGGGTGTTGGACGCCATCGCGGCGCACCCGTGCTGGACGACGCCGCTGGAGGGCGAGAACCGCGGCCGCGGGCTGGCGCTCGGCATGTGGACGGTTCCCGGCGGCACGGCGAGCTCGCACATCACGCTGGCGGGCGACGG
>JAPPNT010000121.1 GCA_028873745.1 Chloroflexota bacterium
GCTCAGGGCAATCGGACGGGGCGGTTGACGGGCCGTATCCTTGCTACGCTAGAATGTTCGCATTGAAACGGGTCCAACAGACGCCGAGACCCACAGCCCGGCGTCCACTATCTCCTAAACAGGAGCAGATACCCCAGTGACGCTACTCTCCACAGGCGAGCTTTCGCTTCATGATGTCTTTGTTTGCCTCGATCTGGAGACAACCGGACTCGACCCCGACCAGGAGACGATCATCGAGGTGGGGGCGGTCAAGTTCCGGGGCAGGGAGACGGTGGAAACGCTGTCGGAGCTCGTCAACCCGAAGCGGCAGCTGTCCCCGTTCATCCAGCGGCTGACAGGCATCAAGCAGGCCGAGGTCAATGCCGCGCAGCCTTTCTCCGCCATTGCCGACCGGGTGCGTGACTTCGTCGGCGACGCGCCGGTTATTGGACATAACGTTCAGTTTGACATCGGTTTCCTGCAGCGGGCGGGCGTGCGGTTTCCCGGGCCGGTGTGGGACACGCGAGACCTCGCCTCCATGCTGCTGCCGAGCGGCAACTACGCGCTGAACATGCTGGCCCGCTCGCTGGGGCTGACGTCGTGGAACGCGCACCGGGCGCTGGACGACGCCGTCGCGACGCAGCAGGTGTTCGAGCGGCTCGTTGCCAAGGCGCTGGAAATGGACCCGGGCGTCGTCGTCGAGATAGCTCGGCTGGCGCGGACGGCCAACTGGCCGCTAGCCCGGCTGCTGAACGCAGTGTCGGCGGAGCAGGCGGCGAAGGGCAACACACGCACGGCAGTGCTGGGCGGCGTGGACACGCTGGCGCTGGAGCGGCGCATTCGCCCGCCTCGTCGCACGGCTGCGTCGCAGGCCGGCGCGCTGACAGCCGACGCGCTGCCCGACGACCCGGCGGAGATGGCAGCTACGCTCGTCGGGCCGGACGGCGCGCTGGCGTCGGTCGCGCCGGGCTTCGAGCACCGCGTGGAGCAGGAGCAGATGCTGCGGGCGGTGGCGCAGGCCCTCGCGGAGGGCCACCACCTGGTGGCGGAGGCGGGGACGGGCGTCGGCAAAAGCATGGCGTACCTGCTGCCGGCGGCGGCCTTCGCGCTGCGCAACAACACGCGGGTTGTGGTCTCGACCAATACCATCAGCCTGCAGGAGCAGCTTGCGAACAAGGACGTGGAGACCGTGGCAAAAACACTGGAGGCGGCGGGGCTGTCCGGCGCGGCCGACCTGCGCTTCACCACGCTCAAGGGGCGGGCCAACTACCTCTGCATGCGGCGGTGGGCGCACATGCGGGCGTCGCAGACACTGTCCGTCGACGAGGCGCGGTTGCTCGGCAAGCTGACGACATGGCTGCAGGACACCTCGACGGGCGACCGCGCCGACCTGCGCATGGCGCGGCCCGACAACAACGTGTGGGACCGGTTGAGCGCCTCGGGGAGCTGGCTCTGCCCGACGGGTGACGGCGCGTGCTTCCTGCGCGCCGCCCGCGACCGTGCTGAGGCCGCCTCGGTCATCATTGTGAACCACTCGCTGCTGCTGTCGGACGTAGCGCGAGGCGGCGGGCTGATCCCGGATTACGACTACCTCATCGTCGACGAGGCTCAGCACCTGGAGGCGGAGGCCACCAGCCAGTTCAGCACGCGCGTGGCCCACTCGCAGGCGGCGGAGCTGCTCGACGAACTGGCCAACCCGCGCGGCATCGTCATGGACACGGTCAACGCCTTCCGCATGTCCCCCGCGGCGCAGTCGCGGCGGCAGGCGACGGCGGACGCCGCCGAGCAGGTGATGCAAGCCGCCGGGCGCGCCCGGGAGCGGCTCGACGAGTTCTTCCCCCGGCTCATGCGCTACGCGCAGGACCGGAATGAGGGCAACCAGGGGCAGCAGAACCCGCTCCGGGTGACCTCGGCGGTGCGTGCGCAGCCGGACTGGGCCGCGCTGGAGGTGGCGTGGGAGAACCCTAGCAGTGCACTGAGCGACCTACTTCGGGCGGTTGCAGGGCTGTACGCGTCGCTGGACGGGCTGGAGGAGAATGACGTCACGGACTACGACACCGTGCGGTCGGAGCTGGCGACGCGAGAGGGCTCGCTTTTGGAGCTACGCGCCAACGCCGACCGGTTCATGTACGAGCAGGACTCCGAAAGCATCTTCTGGGTCGAGGGGTCGCAACTCAGCAACGTGGCGCTGTGCATCGCGCCGCTGCGTGTGGGCGAGACACTATGGGAGCAGCTGTTCGAGCGGCGGCAGAGCGTCGTCCTGACGAGCGCGACACTGACGGTTGCCGGCAGTTTCGCGCCGCTGCGCGAGCGGCTGGGCCTGCGCGAGGCCGAGGAGCTGCTGCTGGGATCGCCGTTCAACTACCCACAGTCCGCGCTGGTGTGCATTCCGAAGGACATGCCGGAGCCCAACAGCCCCGGCTTCACGTCCACTGTCGCCCGGACGGTGACGGAGCTTGCGCGGGCCGCGGACGGGCACACACTCGCGCTGTTCACGTCGCACGCGGCGCTGCGGGCCACGGCAGAGATGGCGCGTGGCGCGCTGGAGGGCGAGGACATCCGCGTGCTGGCGCAGGGCGTCGACGGGGCGCCCGCGGCGCTGATCGAGGAGTTTCTGGGCAACCCGAAGGCGCTGTTGCTGGGCACAGCCAGCTTCTGGGAGGGCATCGACCTGGCGGGCGACGCACTCACCGTGCTCGCGCTGACGCGGCTGCCCTTCGACGTGCCGACAGAGCCGGTCTTCGCCGCGCGATCGGAGGAATACGAGGACGCGTTCAAAGACTACGCCGTACCGCTGGCGGTGCTGCGCTTCAGGCAGGGCTTCGGGCGGCTGATCCGGACGGCCAGCGACCGGGGCGTCGTGGCGGTGCTCGACCGGCGGCTAACGGCCCGGTCTTACGGCAGCCTCTTCATGCGCTCACTGCCGGAATGCACCGTCGAGCAGCCGCAGCTCCGCGACATGCCGGACATCGTGCGGCGATGGCTGTCGGCCCGTCCCGCGGCCCCGGCGCCGAAGGCGTCAGCCCCGGCGGCAAAGCCGGGGCGGGCAAAGCGGTAAGGCGCGAAACCGGCATGGTCCCCTGG
>JAPPNT010000156.1 GCA_028873745.1 Chloroflexota bacterium
GTAGGAGGATGTGCCCACAAGGTCGATGTCGTTGTAGACTTCGAAGCCGCGCTCCGCGGACCGGAAGCGGGTCGGGTCGTATTGCTCCAGCGTCACCTTGACGCCCACGTCTGCCCAGTAGCCGACGATGATGTCCACAAGGTCGGCCCCTCCGGAGAATGCCGAGACCTCTTCTGAGTAGGTGGTGACTTCTAGCGGGTTGCTCTCCGTGTATCCGGCTTCACGAAGCAGTTGCCGCGCCGCTGCCGGGTCGTACCCGTACTCCTCCGGGTAACGCTGTTCCCAGCTCGGGTCCCAGCCCAGCGTGTTCTCGTTGAGGTGGGTGTGGTACATGGGGAAGCCCTTGCCGTTGAAGAAGTTCTCGTTCAGGGCCTCCTTGTTGACGGCCTTGTTGAAGGCCTTGCGCACGCGCTCGTCAAGAAGACGGCTGTCAGGGTGGAGGTACTTGCCTTCGGAGCTGCGGTCGCCGTCCACCATGTAGCAGCAGTTGAAGCTCATGAAGGTCCGAAGCCCCTTGACCTTGCCTGCGATGTTGCGCATCCCTTCTGTCGCGGCCTGCTCCTTCAGGTCCTCGGGCAGCGTGGCGATGTGGATCTCCTCGGCCAGCAGCGCCGCCAGGCGAGTGGAGTTCTCGTTGATGATGCGCCACTCGAACTCCGGGAAGTCTGCGCGTATCTGCCAGTGGTCGTAGGGGACCCGCTCAAACCGGATGTTTTGTGCTTGGGAGCGGCTCTGGAACTGGTAGGGTCCCGTGCCCGCTACCGCTTCGCCCTCATATGCCGGGCGGAAATTAGGGTCCCCTCCGGCCATCTCGTCGAAGTGGTCTTTGCTCTGGACCTCCAACCCTCCGGCGGACATCTGGGAGATGATCCAGAAGAGCTCCGCTTCCGGCTTGGTGAGGTGCCACAGGATCTCGTGGTCGTTCACGATTTCTATGTGGTCGGTGGAGCTCCTGAACAGCGTGGTGTTTCCGTGTTCGGCGTCCTCCCGGGTCACCTGCTCCCACGTGTGGACGACGTCCTTGGCGGTGAACTCGCCCTTGTCCTTGTGGAAGGGCACGCCCTCCCGCAGCTTGTAGCGGATCTTGTCGCCGCCCTCGATCGACCACTCGGTTGCCAGCATGGGCACGAATTGGCCCTTGTCGGCCGTGATGTCCACTAGGAATTCATACATGGGCCTCATTGAGATGAAGCCGGCGATGCCGCCGCCGCCCAATGGCGGAGAGGTGGTCTCCTGCGGCATGTTCGTCCCGAAGACCAGGCGTTTCACCTTGGTGTCCGTCATTGCCATTGTCTCGGGAGCCTGCGTGGGTTCCACGACCGGCGCGGAAGTTTCCGGCGCCGCCACCACCGCCGCGATGGGGGTGTCGACCGGAGCGGCCGTCGTTGTCTGTTCCATTGCAGTTTCAACCTCGGGCGCCGCCGAGCCGTCGTCGCTGCCGCACGCGGCGAAGCTCAGCAGTGCGGCCCCAAGCGCGGCGATCACCAGGAACAGCCATGCCGGGTGCTTAGTTCGAACACGCATTCCTCACCCCCTGTCGACGCACGACATAATTTACCTGAGTAATTGAGATGGTATGTCAAAAACGATTCTTGTCAAGAATGTGCAACCATTCACAAGTTATCGGAACAAATCGACGTGTTTCTGTCTTAAATCTTGAGCCCCGAGCCACGAATGCGTAAAGTTTTCGAGCCGCACGCTTGATTCTGCCGGTTACGCATCGTTGCGGGCGTATTCTCCCGCCCCTGCGGTAGAATACGGGGCGCACACCACCCGAGGGGGCCCCGATGAAGATCGCCGTTTGCATTAAGCAGATCCCCGTCATCGCCCGCGTTCGTTTTGACCCGGAGACCCGCACAATCGTGCGGGAGGGCGTCCCGCTCGAGGTCAACTCCTACGACCTCCTCGCCGTGACCGCCGCTGTCGAGCTCGTGAAGGAGCACGGCGGCGAGGTGACCGCGATCACCATGGGCCCCCCGCAGGCCCGAGATGCCCTTACCCAGTGCCTCGCCCTCGGCGCTGACCATGCCGTGCTCCTCACCGACCGCGCCTTCGCCGGCGCCGACACCCTCGCGACGGCCCGCGCCCTCGCCTTGGCCCTCGCCCGCGGCGAGTACGATCTCATCCTCTGCGGCAAGCACAGCCTCGACGCCGAGACCGGCCAGGTCGGCCCGGAGGTCGCCGAGCTGCTCGCGATGCCGCAGGTGACCAGCGTCTCCGGCCTCGGCTTCGATGCCGCCCGCAACGTCGTCACCGCGCGCCGCGACACGGACGACGGCATCGAGACCGTCGAGGCCCCCCTGCCCGTCCTCCTCGCCTGCGGCGACGGCATCGCCGAGGAGGCGTGGCCCGGCCCCGAGCAACTCGAGGCCGCCAAGGCCAAGCCCATCGAGGAGGTCACCGCAACCGACCTGTCCCAGGACACGTCCATCTTCGGCTTCGCCGGTTCCCCCACGTGGGTCGACGCCATCGAGAGCTTCGAGAGCGCGCGCCAGCCGGAGGTCTACGACGACGAGGACGTGTGGACGAACGTGCGCAGGCTGGTCGACGCCCTGGAGGCCCGCGGCCTCTTCACCGGCTGGGGCGCCGAGGCGGAGGGCGAAAAGGCCGGGCAGGCCCGATTCCCCAAGAATCCCTATGACGCCATCTGGGTCATCGCCGAGCAGGACGCCCAGGGTGCGCTGCGGCCCGTGACGTACGAGCTGCTCGGCGTCGCGGGTAAGCTGGCCGCCGAGTCGGACCGCGCCGTCGCCGCCGTCCTCATCGGCCACGGCGTCGAGCGCCACGTCGACGAGCTTGCTGCCCACGGCGCGGACCTCGTCTTCACCGCCGACCACCCCGGCCTCGCGAGCTACGCCACGCTCCCCTACACACGCGTCCTCGCCGACGCCATTGCGACCAGGCGCCCCTTCGCGCTGCTGCTGCCCGCCACCGTCAACGGCCGCGACCTCGCCGCCCGCCGCGCCGCCCCGCGCGGGCGGGGGCGGGCCGGCGCCGGCAGAGCCCACGCCCGCAACACCCAGGGGCCGCGCGGGGCGTAAAAAAAAGCGTT
>JAPPNT010000160.1 GCA_028873745.1 Chloroflexota bacterium
GCCTCCGGCTGCCCCAGGGGGTTGGCCACGTGAGCGCGGGGGCCGTGTTCGGCGCCCTCTACGCCCTGTGGGCCATCAACTACCTCGCCTCCCCCGTGGTGGCCGTGGTGCTGGAAGGCGGCTTTAACGGCAGCACGATCACGGTGGGGGAGCAAGTGATCCTGCTGGCGGCCACGGTGGTGCTGCTGCTGGCCAGCGGCGCCGCATGGGTGTGGTCGGGCCAGCGGGTGTGGCGGCAGTGGCGCACCCGTGCCCCTGCCGCCAGTGCCCTCATGGGGCAGGACTGGCACCTGGAACCGTGGGCATGGCTGGTGGGGTTGACCCTGGCCTTCCTGCTCTACGTGGCCATGGCCGCCGCCATGGGGTTCACGGGCCAGTAGCCGCGCCGGTTGACGGCTACGCCCACCCGGAGCAGTTCTTTCCGGGGACCGCATGGGTCTACCGCTAGTCAAGGACACCGAGGGCGTTGCAGCAGACGTGGGGGCGGGACCAGTCCGTATCGAGTGCGCCCGTCGGATGGGGCTAGACGTGCTGGTCGAAGAGGATGGGATTGCCGTCGGGGTCCTCGAGGAAGAAGCTGTCCGGGCCGTTGGTGGTCTCGTTGGCCTCGCTGATGAGGGCGATGCCCTTGCCCTTGATCTGGCGCTGGATGCTGCGGATGTCGGTGAAGGCGTCGAGCTTCTGGGCGTCGGCGTTCCAGCCGGGGTTGAAGGTCAGGATGTTCTTGTCGAACATCCCCTGGAAGAGGCCGATGGTTGCGGCGCCGTTCTGCAGGATGAGCCAGTTCTCTGACTGGTCGCCGCCGATGACGACGAAGCCCAGCTTTGTGTAGAAGTCTCTTGACGCCTCGATGTCCTTGACCGTGAGGCTGACCGAAAACGCTCCCAGCTCCATCTTGATGCGCTCCTGTGCTCGATTGGCGGGCGGGCGACTTCAGAGACTCTGTCGGGGAACATGGCCCGCGCCGAATGGGCTTGAGTATACTGTCTTTCAGGCAATCAGTATTTTGGGAGGGGGAACCATGCCGCTCAATGTGTACCTGAACTTCAACGGCAACTGCCGCGAGGTCTTCGACTTCTACCGCTCCGTGTTCGGGGGCGAGTTCTCCATGCACCTGACCTTCCACGAGTTGCCGGAGGACATGGGCATGGCAGAGGAGGAGATGAACCAGATCCTGCACGTCTCGTACGACATCGGTGGGACGACGCTGATGGGGAGCGACGTTCCGAGCGCGTTCGGTCCGCCGGTAACGATAGGCAACAACATGTCCATCTCCTACCTGACGGAGACGCGGGAGCAGACGGAAGAGTACTTCAAGAAGATCTCCGAGGGCGGGACCGTCACGATGCCCCTGGACGACCAGTTCTGGGGGGACTACTTCGGGGCGTGCACGGACAAGTTCGGGATCAACTGGATGTTCAACTGTGCGAGTGAGCCGCCTTCCTCGTAGGGGGCGGGGCACCCCCATCCCGACCCCGTATCGAGTACGGGGCAGGCTCTTCTCTCGCGAGCGGGGGAAGGGGCAGGGCACGACATAACCGATGACGTTCTGGAACACGTGGACCTTTGACCCGCTGACCCTTACGGGGTTGGCCGTGCTTTTCCTTCTGTACACGCGCGGACTGTGGCGCAGCCGCGGGCGCTCAGGCAACCTCTTTCCGTGGTGGCGACCGACCTCGTTTTACGCCGGGTGGACGGCGCTTCTGGCAGGAGCCGCGTCGCCCATCGACGGGCTTTCGGGCGAGCTCTTCCTGATGCACATGGTGCAGCACATGCTCATGATGATGGTGGGGCCGCCGCTAATCCTCGTCGGAGCGCCGGTGGTGCCGGTGCTGCGGGGACTGCCGAAACTCCTTCGAGACGACCTTGCCATACCGCTGCTGCAGATGCGGCGGGTCCGCAAGGTCCTGAGCTTCCTGGCGTCGCCGCTGACGGCGTGGCTGGCCTTCGTGTTCACGGTGTGGATATGGCACATCCCGGCGCTGTACAACGAGGCGGTCACGAACGAGGCACTGCACTTCCTGCAACACGTCATGTTCACCAGCGCGGCCGTCTTCTTCTGGTGGAGCGTCATCGACCCGGTGCCGTTGAAGCCGCGGCTCCCGTACCCGCTGCGGCTGCTGTACCTGTTCCTCGCGACGCTGCAGAGCACGGTGCTGGCCGCGATCATCACCCTCTCGGAAGAGGTGCTGTACACCTACTACGTGAGTGTGCCCCGGCTGTGGGGGCTGACGCCGGGGGAGGACCAGATGATCGCGGGGCTCATCATGTGGATTCCGGGCGCGGGGATCTACTTCACGGTGCTGACCGTGCTGTTCTTCGTCATGCTGTACAAGGATGACGAGCGAATGCGGCGGCTGGAGGGCCGGCCCGTGAGCGGGCCGCGGCGGTGGTGAGGGCGCCGCAGCGTTGACGGCGGCAAAACTTTGCGCGATTTTTCACCAACCCATTGACTGCGAAAGTTTCACGCCTATAGAATGTGGCTGCTGCAAAGGGGAGCGCGCGCCCGTGCCAGCACGGAAGGCTCCCTGGCCCCCGACGCGAACAGCCTCTCAGCGCTCATGGGGACGGCAGCGACCGGTCACAACGACATTGAGAGAGGACCATGGCGAACCGAATACACATCCGCCCTAAGTCCCTGCTCGCACTCCTCGCCCTTGCAGTTTTGCCCATTCTCGCAGCCTGCGGCACCGTCGACTCGGCGCAGACCACCATCAACCCACAGTCGGACGTCGCACGGGAGATTCAGGGCACGTACGCATTCATCTTCTGGGTGTCCGTCGTGGTGTTCGTCGTCGTGGAGGGCGCGCTGGTGTACGCGGTGTTCCGCTACCGGCGCCGGGCGAACTCCGGCATCCCCAAGCAGACCGAGGGCAACATGGTCCTCGAGGTCACCTGGACGATCATTCCCGCGTTGATCCTGGTCGCCATCGCGGTGCCGACGTGGATCACCATCTTCCGGACGGACGACATTCCCGAGGGGTCGTTCATCGTGAACATCACGGGCCACCAATGGTGGTGGGAAGTCGAGTATCCGGAGCTTCGCAC
>JAPPNT010000193.1 GCA_028873745.1 Chloroflexota bacterium
TACGCCGACGAGTGGAACTGCATCAGCATGACGCCGGAGGAATACACCCACAAGGTCGAGGTGCTGCAGGCCCACTGCGACGCGCTTGGCCGCGACCCCACGACGCTCAAGCGTTCCATGATGACATTTGGCGTCGTCGGCCCCGACCCTGCCGTCGCCGCCGAGGGCTATCGCCAGTTCATGCGCAACGTCCGCGGCGCGTCAGTCGACGACGTGGTCGCCGCCGCCCGCGAGCGCGGCATGATCGTCGGCAGCACGGAGGAGGCTTTGGAGCGGCTCGGACAGCTGGCGGAGCTGGGCGTAGGCGAGATCATGTTCCAGCACATGAACTTCGCGGACGACGAGTTCATCGCCTACCTCGGCGAGGAGCTCGCGCCGAAGGCAGCGGCCCTCTAGCCGCCAACGGCCAGCCGCAGCGACGCCCCGAACCGCTCGCGCTGCCACGCCCGCACCTCTGGCGAGTGCAGCTCCTCCGCGAACGTCTGTGGCTCGCGGGCCAGCCGCTCCAGGCTCCGCATGGGCCAGATGAGTCCCACCTCGATGCCGAGCTCCTTCGCCTGTGCCTGCCGCCACGCCTTCAGCGCCGCCAGCTTCCGCGTCTGCCCCGCCGTCGGCCTGCCCCGCACCGGCGACGTCGGCGCCGGGCGCTCCAGCGGCGGCGCACTCAGTCCCTCGCCGACCGCCGAGCGTATCCCCCTGCCAAAGCGCTGCGCCTGCCTCGGCGTCAGCGATTCGTGCGCCTCCAGCCGCGCCGACGGGTCCGCGGCGATCGCTGCCAGCGCCTTTGGCGGCAGCACGTGCGACGGCGGCCGGTCGAGGCGGCGCGCCTGCTCCTCCCGGTAGCGGTACAGCGACAGCAGCACGGCCCGCTGACGGCTGTCCATCTTCCGCGACTCCGGCAGCGACAGCACCGTCGCGATGAGGTCCAGCGGCGTGTGCCGCACTTCGGAGAGGCGCTCGCACTCCTCCTCCACCCAAGACAGCCGGCCCAGCTTCCGCAGCCGCTCGGCCAGAATGTCGTGCAGCGCGAAGAGGTGGCACACGTCGGCCGCCGCATACCGCAGCGCCTCGTCGTCCAGCGGCCGCTTGGACCAGTCGGCCCGTTGTATCCGGCGTTCCTTGGGTATCTCGATGCCCAGCAGCTCCTGCAGCAGCGCCGCCAGCCCCACGCGCTCCCGTCCCAGGAACCGCGCTGCCACGTGCGTGTCGAAGAGGTTGGCGACGGCCAGCCCCCAGTCCCGGTCGAGCCCGCGAATGTCGTAGTCGGCGCCGTGCAGCAGCTTTAGCACGCCCCGCGCCGACAGCGCCTTCGCCAGCGGCGACAGGTCGACCAGCGCCAGCGAATCGAGCAGGTACGTCGACTCCGGCGTCGCTACCTGCACCAGGCACACCCGCTCCGGATAGTGGTGCATGCTGTCCGCCTCGGTGTCGACGGCGATGCGGCGCGCGCGCTCCAGCTCGCGGCAGACGTGCAGGAACTCCGGGTACCCGTCCACGAAGGTGTAGGGCGTGGTCATGGCCGTCGTCACGAGGCCGCCTCGGCCTTCGGCGCCGTCTCTGCATCAGCTGTCGCCGCGGGCGCGGGTTCGTCGACCGGCTGCGGCGGCCGGGTCATGAACACCAGCGCCGCGGCCACCAGCCACGTCGCCACCACCACGAGGAACGGCACCCAGTACGACCCCTGCCAGTCCCGCAGTGCGCCGAGCAGGATCGGCCCCGCCGATGACCCCAGCGTGATGAAGGGGAACATCACGCCCCGTATCGACCCGATATGCCCCCTGCCGAAGTAGGTGACCGTCAGCAGCGCCTGGAGCTGGAAGAACACCGCCAGCGTCAGGCCGTGGTACACGGCCCACGCATACATCATCACCGCGTTCTGCACGTTCAGCAGGAAGAGCACGCCCAGCGCCGCCAGCAGCGCCTGGATGATCATCAGGTTGCGGATGTCGTACCGCGCCGTCAGGAAGCCCCACACGAAACGCGCCAGCACCGAGAACAGGCCGAAGACGAGGACGGCAGTCGCTGCCGTCTCGCTTGAGAAGTCGATCTCCACCAGATAGGGCACCCAGTGCGACTGGAAGCCCGGCAGGCCGATGATGCTGAACATGAGCGCCACGCAGATGAGCCAGAACGCCCCGCTGCGGAGCGCTTCGCGTCGAGTGAAGCTGCGCTCGTTGGCCGGGCTCGGGCGGCGGCCGCCCCCGAGCGACGGCGGCGGTTCCTGCCCCGGCCGGTCGCCGTCCGGCAGCAGCCCCATTGACGCCGGCGAGGTACGCACCAGCAGCGAGAGCGGCAGGAACAGCGCGATGGACGCGATGCCCATCCACATCCACGCGTCGCGCCAGCCCACCGCGCCGATCAGCAGCGTCAGCAGCAGCGGGAAGATCATCGGGCCGGTGGGCGGCCCCACCTGCATCCACATGATGGCCTGCGCGCGCCGGCGGATGAACCACTTGAGCACGACCCCCTCGAGGATGGGGTTGCTGGTCAGCGCAAGCCCTGCCGCGCCCAGCACGCCGTAGCTCAGGTAGTACTCGAGGGGGGTGTCCGCCCACTTGACCAGCATGAAGGAGAGGCCAAACAGCACCGAGCCGATCGGCAGCGCAAGCCGCGGCGCCCACGGGTGGTCGCCCATGGGCCCGACGATGGGGCTGAGCAGCCCGCCGCACAGCGTCCGCACCGCCAGCGCGCCGAAGATAAGCGTCCGGCTCCACCCGAGGTCGTCCTGCATGGGCACGAGGAAGACGCTCGATGCAAAGACGGCGCTGCCCACGTTGAACGCGCCCTTGACGGCCGCCGCAAAGACGATGACCCAGCCGTAGAAGAATCGAGGCGCCCGTTCGGTTGTCGCTGTGGACACGCGCCGCTCCTGAAGTCGCTCCGCCTAGCATACCCCACGCGCATCGTTACGTCATGGCCCCCCCCCCCCCCCCCCCCCCCCCCCCCCCCAAGCCCCCCGGGGAAAAAAAAGCGCAAAACCGCCGCCACAAAACACCCCC
>JAPPNT010000168.1 GCA_028873745.1 Chloroflexota bacterium
GGCTACGTTTGTATGACTTGCCTCGACGAGCGGGAGGCAGCCAGCGCCGCCGAAGCATCGTCCCAGGCACAGTAGACGAAACTCCGTCAGGGAGGACCCCCTGTGATCGACCAGCCGCCTCCCAACGAGTATTCGGGCCGGATACACGACCTCCCCTCTGAGGAGCGCCCGCGGGAGCGGCTTCGCGACCAGGGACCCGGCGCGCTCAGCAGCCATGAGCTCCTCGCCATTCTTCTCCGCACCGGCACCAGAGACGAGGACGTCTTCACCCTGTCGAAACGCCTCCTCGCCATGCGGCGGGGACTTTCAGGGCTGGCCCAGACCAGCTTCGGCGAGCTGATGCAGCAGCACGGGCTGGGGCCGGCCAAGGCAGCCGAGGTGATGGCGGCGATGGAGCTCGGCAAGCGGATCGCCTCGGTGCCCAGCGACGCCCGGACGCAGGTGAACTCGTCGGCGGACGTCGTAAACCTGCTGCTGCCGGAGATGATGTGGCTCAGCCGGGAGAGCCTGCGGGTCATCCTGCTGAACACGCGGAACTACGTGTTGGGGGTCCGGGAGGTCTACAACGGCACGGTGAACTCCGCCGATGTGCGGGTAGGCGAGGTGTTCCGGGACGCGGTGAGGGAGGACTGCAAGTCAGTCATCGTGGTGCACAACCACCCCTCGGGCGACCCGACGCCGAGCAACGAGGACGTGCAGGTGACGGGCAAGCTGCGGGATGCAGGCAAACTGCTGGACATCGAGCTGCTCGACCACGTCATCCTGGCGCGCGACGGCCACGTGAGCCTGAAGGAGCGGCGGCAGGGGTTCCCGTAGGCTCCGGCCACACAGCCGACAGCCGCCTCACGGGGCAGAAAGCAGGCATTCACCCTTGAGCACGGGACCCCACGCACGACAGCGCCCACGCCGTTACTACGGCTGGGTCATTGTCTGGGTCACCGTGCTCTCAGCCATCGCGTCGGCCGTCGTCATTAACCCGACCATCGGCGTCTTCGTCAAGCCGATGGAGGAGACCTTCGACTGGAACCGCTCCGTCATCGCGGGCGCGGTGGCTATCGGCACCCTCGCGGGCGGGGTGATTGCGCTTGTGATTGGGCCGATCATCGACCGGTTCGGAGCCAAGTGGGTGCTGTTCACCGCGTTCCTGATCGTCGGCGGCCTCTTCGTCGCATGGAGCGGCGTCACCTCGCTCTGGCAGTTCTACGCCGTCATCATCCTCGCCCGGATGCTGCTGCAGGGGATGATCAACCTCACCAACCAGACGGTGCTGGCCAAGTGGTTCGTGCGGCTGCGGGGGCGGGCGCTGGCCTACGGCAACCTGGGGCAGCGGTTCGGGCAGGGCGCGGTGCCGGTGATGACGCAGCTCATCATCACGGGGGCCGGGTGGCGATGGGCCGCTGCCTCGCTGGGCATCTTCGCGTGGACGCTGACGCTCATTCCGGTGCTGCTCTGGATGCGGCGGCAGCCGGAGGACATGGGCCTCCGCCCAGACGGCGACACGCCCGTGCGGGAGGGGGCATCCGCAGCAGCCGACGACCGCGAACGGCGGCCACCGTCGACTGAGATCCACTTCACGCTACGCGAAGCATTGCGGACCCGGACGTTCTATATCCTGCTGGCCGTCCTGTGCATCACGAGCTTCGTCAACACAGGCATCAACTTCAACTTCATCCCATACATGAGCGACCAGGGACTGACCGAGGGCGAAGTGGCCGTCGTCATCCTTGTGTGGTCGCTGATCGGCATTCCTGCCGCGCTGGCCGCCGGGCTGCTGGTGGAGCGGATTCCGGTGCAGGCGGTGCTGGGTGGGTTCCAACTCGGGATGGCCGTGGGGACGCTGATGCTCATCTGGCTGGTCAACCTCCCAATGGGGCTCGTGTTTGCCGTCGTACAGGGCACGGCGTTCGGCGGCAGCTTGCTTGCGCAGCAGGTCATCCTGGCCGACTACTACGGCTCACGTCACCTGGGAGCGATCCGGGGCGCGGTGCTGCCGTGGCAGATGGCGTCGAACGCCATCGGGCCGCTGGCGGCGACTCTCGTCTTCGACACACAGGGCAGCTACACGATTGTCTTCTGGGCGTACGTCGCCATGCAGTCGCTGGTGTTTCTGGCGCTGCTGGCGGCGCGGAAGCCGCGGCACCATGCGGTTGAGGCGGCGGGCGAGGGCTAGGCGCGCTCCTGCTCGGCAGCCTCAGCCATGGACTCAACGATGCGGCGCGCGACATCAGAGGCTGAGGGCGCGCCGTCGGTGTCGAGCTCCAGCGAGCCGAGCCACCGCATGCGCTCGTAGGCGGCGCGGTGGATGCCGCCGTCGAAACCGAGAGCGTCGAGCATCCTGGCGATCTCCGGCATCTCCTCGGCGCGGCGGTAGGCGCGCTTGGGGTTGCCGGGCACAAAGCGGTCGACGAACTGCAACACTCCCGCCATGGAGCGCGTGTACTGGGCCATGACGGTGTCGGCGACGCCGAGGGCCTCCGCGGCGAGCAGGATGTCAAGGGCGAGGGTGGAGACGCCCTTGGTCATGCCGGCGTGGCACAGCTTGGCGCCGGACGCCTGCCCGACGACGGGGCCCAGCAGCACGGTGTTGATGCCGTACTCGCGCAGGGAGGCGACCTCCTCGGCGCGGGGACCGGAGAGGTAGAAGCTGGCGGAGCCGAGGTTGCCCGGCCCGCCGACAATGCCACCGTCAACGACGTCCATGGCGTCGGCGGCCTCGTTTGCGATGGCTTGCACGGTTACGGGGGCGATGGCGTTGAACTCGCCAAACAGGACGCGCTTCTCGACTCGGCGAGCTGCGTCGGCGACCTCGGCGGCGACGGCGGGAGCGGTGTCGGAGGCGAGGACAGAGAGGACGAGGTCCGACTGACGGACCACCTCGGCCAGGGAGCCGAGGTCTTGGACGCCCGCGGCCTCGGCGCGTGCGCGTGTCGCATCGCTGCGGCCCTCGAGCGTCGTCACGACGCGGGTGTGGGCAGCGAGGGTGCGCGCGACGGCGCTGCCCATCTCGCCGACGCCGAGGAGGCCGATTGTGTCAAAGCTCATGCTCATCTCCTCCGGTGGGTGAAGGCGAAGGCTCACCCTTCAGGAACGCGGTGACCTCGGCGTTGAAGCGCTCGGCCTCCTCCATGTGCGGCCAGTGGCCCACGTCGGGGAAGTAGAGCAGGCGCGAGCCGGGCGCAGCCTCTGCGGCGGCGTGAGCGTGGGACGCGGGGAAGACGGGATCGAGGGCGCCCCAGACGATCATGAGGGGCATCCGCAGGTCCCGGAGCCGGTGCAGCAGCCGGTACCGGCGCTTCATGCCAAAGATGTCCACACCCTCTCGGAGCGACTTCAGCACGGCTTCCCGGCCGCCGGGAAGAGATCGCGTGCGCACGAGCTCCTGGAACAGGGCCTCGGGATACTCGCGGCGCGGGCCGAAGACCAGCTTCATCATGGCGCGGGCGCTGCGGTGCGTCGGCCCTTCGAGCAGCTCGCCCAAGAACGGCAGCGACATAACGCGCAGGTAGCCGGCGACCTCGCGGCCGAAGCCGGCGGAGTTGATGAGGACCAAGTGCGAGACGCGCTCAGGGGTGTGCAGCGCGCCGAGCAGCGCGATGAGGCCGCCCATCGAGCTCCCGCAGAGGGCGGCGGACTGTATGCCAACGGCATCCATGAAGCCGAAAATCAGGTCGATGCCGGCTTCCGTGGTGTACTTGACGCCGATCTTCACGCTGTCGCCGTGACCGGGGATGTCGGGGGCGTAGACCGTGAAGTCCTGCGAAAGCGGCCCAATGTTGTCCTGCCAGGTGATACTCGACGCGCCAAGGCCGTGCAGGAAGATGATGGGCGGCCCTTCTCCGGCGACGGCATAGTGAATGTCCAAGCCGCCAACCAATGTGCGCTCATAGCGAACGGTGGATACCATCAGCCTCGCTCGTTCATCAGGAATGGGGGGCCGCTCTACCGGGGCCTGGGGGACGATGAGGGGATGGGAGGACGGCGGCAGTTATAGTATAGCAGCCCGGATGCGCCGTACATGAACATGAACGTCAGGATAACCGCGCCATAGCCCGAGACGTCGGACACCCAGCCAGCGAAGACTGGGCCAGCGGCGGCGAAGGGCGTCGTGCCCATGCTGAGCATGCCCCACAACCGCGCGTAGTGACTGTTGCCGAAGTACTCGCCGAGGATGGCCCTGTTGAGCGCGTGCGCTCCCTGCCCAAAGCCGAAGAGGACTATGAAGGCGTACACGAGCGGGAGCTCATTGAGCAGCAGCAGGAAGAGCGAGAACGACTCCAGGCCGACGATGATGCCCATCACCTTGCGCCGTTGGAAGAGGTCGCTGATGTAGCCGCCCGCAAGGGCGCCGACGACACCCATCGCGGCCAGCATGCCGACGAGGAAGCCGGCCTCGACGCCGGTGAATTCGTAGCGGTCCTGCAGCATGGGCGACATGTGCAGGACCATACCGGCCTGGCTCATCTGCCGGAGGGCGAGCGCGGCCATGAAGAACCAGAACGCGGGCGCACGGAACGCCTGCCCGACGGTGAAGTTCCGGCCAGGCGCGTCGACGAGGCCGTGAGGCTTCGGATCGGCGGGACTGCCGTCCAGCATGGCCGTCGGCGGGACGGGGGGCGCGGGAGGATCGCCGTCGGGCAGCAGGCCCATATCCTGCGGGCGGGTGCGGATGACCTTCGTCACCGGCATGACGAGCACGAAGATTGCGATACCCGTGACGACAGCGCCGGTTTCCCAGCCCCATCGCGCGATGATGAAGGCGAGCATTGGGGCGAGGATGACGCCGCCCATGGCCTGCGACGCCATACCGATACCCATCGCGCGGCCCTTCTTGCGGTTGAACCAGTTGTTGATGGCGGCCCAGTTGGGCGCAAAGCCGCCGATGTTCGCGCCAAGGGACACCATGAAGGTCCAAGTGACGATGAACAGGAACAGGTTGCGTGCAAAGAGGCCGAACAGGATCATGCCGAGGCCCATGAGGAACATGCCGGCGATGATGGGCGGCCTCGGCCCGAAGCGGTCAATGAAGTAGCCGATGATGGGCGCGAGGACAGTATTCTCGGCGCGGGCGAGGGCAATCGCGATGGACGTCATCGTGCGGCTGATGCCCAACGCCTGAGAGACGGGGTTGAAGAAGACCGTCGCGCCGTAGTTGGTGACGCCGGAGGAGAAGCCCATGACGAGGCAGTTGGCCGCCAGGATGAACCAACCGTGGAAGATTTCCCGGCGTCTGCCGTCGTCTCGGTCTGTGGGTTGCGGTGCGTCGCTGATTGCCATCGTCTCATCGCCGTTGCACGTATGGGCGCAACCTTGTGAGCATACCTGCTGAGAGGCTCGCGTAGCAAGGGACGGGCTTCGGGGTGCGTACGGGCTCGATGTGGTGCACAATGAGGGTGGCGAGCACGCTGCAGGAGAGAGCGATGACGGAAGCGACGCGAGGGGCGATCTACGCGCCGGAGTTCCCGGAGGGTCTGGAGTGGCTGAACACTGACACCCCCGTCCGGCTTGAGGACCTGCGGGGCAAGCTGGTACTCCTGGACTTCTGGACCTTCTGCTGAGTCAACTGCATGCACATACTTCCGCAGTTGCGGAAGCTGGAAGAGGCCTACCCACAGGAGCTGGTGGTCATCGGCGTGCACTCCGCCAAGTTTCCGGCGGAGAAGGAGACCGACGCTCTCCGGCAGGCCATCCTCCGCTACGACATCCGGCATCCCGTGGTGAACGACAGCAACTTCCAGGTCTGGCAACGATACGCAGCACGCGCGTGGCCCTCGTTGTACATTGTCGACCCGGAAGGCAAAGTGCTCGGCAAGCACGAGGGCGAGTACCGCTTCGAGGACCTCGATCACTTCCTCCACCCGCTCATCGAGGCTTTCGACATCAAGGGACTCATCCAGCGGAGCCCGACGGCGTGGACGCTGGAGCGAGACAAGCAGGCCGCCGAAAACGCGCTCGCATTCCCAGGCAAACTGCTCGCCGACGAGGTGGGCGGCCGCCTGTTCATCGCGGACTCCGGACACCATCGCATAGTCGTGGCGACGATGGACGGTGAGCTGTGCGACGTCATCGGCAACGGCGAAGCCGGGTTAACGAACGGCGCGTTCGGCGACGCGCGGTTCAACGACCCGCAAGGCATGGCGCTCGACGGCGAAACGCTGTACGTGGCCGACAAGGAGAACCACGCGCTACGGAGGGTGGATCTCACCGAGAGAACGGTGGAGACGATCTCAGGGACCGGGCAGGCAGCAATGACCTTCATGCCGCCGGGCCCGGCGAAAGGCATGCCGCTGCGCTCGCCGTGGGACGTGACCGTCCTCAACGGCACGCTGTACATCGCGATGGCGGGGACGCACCAGCTCTGGTCGCTCGACCTGACGAGCGGAAACATCGGCCCCTTTGCGGGCAGCGGCCGCGAAGGGCTGAGCGACGGCCCGCTGAAGCAGGCGTGGCTCGCCCAGCCAACGGGCATCGACCACGACGGCGAGGGTCGGTTGTACTTCGCGGACAGCGAGACGAGCGCGGTGCGGACCGCGAGCACCGACCCTGGCGGCAGCGTAGAGACGCTCGTAGGCATCGACCTCTTCGACTTTGGCGACCGGGACGGCGTCGGGCAACGGGCGCTGCTGCAGCACGTGCAGGGGGTGTGCTATGGCGACGGCGTGCTGTACATAGCGGACACGTACAACAGCAAGATCAAGCGCATCGACCCGCTGACAAAGGAGACGACGACGCTGTTCGGCGGAATGGAACCGGGTCTGCGGGACGGCGCGTGGAGCGACGGCCGGCTGAACGAGCCGTCGGGCGTCGACTGCGCGGGCGACCGGCTGTACATCGCGGACACCAACAATCACGCGATCCGCGTGGCGGATCTCGACACGGGCGAGGTGACGACACTGGAATTGCGTGGATTGTAAGGACTTCTTGCATAACCCCTTGCCAATTATAATAATGCATTGTATACTCTGGCATGTAAGGGTAAGGGACACTTGTCATTGCTAATGAAACAGGAGAGCACTCATGCTGGAATCCGCCATCACCTCCAAAGGCCAGACCACCCTGCCCAAAGGCGTCAGGGATGCGCTAGCCGTAGAGGCTGGAGACAAAGTGAGGTACGCCATTGTGGACAATGGCGTGCTGATACTCCCTGTACGCTCCATCAAAAGGCTGTACGGAGCACTGCCGTATGACGGCCCGCCCGTGACCCTAGAAGAGATGGACGAGGCCATCGCGGCGGGAGCGGCGGGCAGGTGATTAGCCTGGACACCAACGTGCTCATACGCTATCTCGTGCGGGACGACGCCGAGCAGGCAGAGGTGGCTCGGGAACTGCTGGAGGGCCTGACTGAACACAACCAGGGTTTCATATGCCGGGAAGTCACCACCGAGATGGTCTGGGTGCTTGAACGATCATACCGGTTCACCCGGGAACAAATTGCGGACGTTCTTCTTGAGATGCTCGCCACGGATGGGCTTGCCTTTGAGAACGACAGGGACGTCACGCATGCCGTCGAAAGCTACCGCTTGGGCGGGCCCGACTTTGCGGACCAAGTGATCCTGTCAGCGGCCAACCGCAACGGGGCCATGCCGCTCTACACATTCGACCGCAAGTTCTCCCGCATGTACGGGACAGTCCTTCTGGAGAGCTAGGCAACTGCCCCCGCCGGCAACGTCGTTGACAGCCACTAGCTTGCTGGCTACCATACAGATACTGCATCAGGCTGGTCATGTTTGGAGGAGGAGAAATGCCGGACGCGGTAACTCCACTGACTATCCACATCACAGAACGCGCCGCCAAGAAGGTGGCCTTCTTTGCCGAGAAGGAAGGCAAGGGCGACGAGTTCGGGCTGCGCGTCGGCGTGAAGGGTGGCGGGTGCTCCGGGCTCACGTACACCCTCTCGGTCGAGCCAGGCCCGCACGACGAGGACAAGGTCATTGAGGACCAGGGCATCCGGATTTTCGTCCCAAAGAAGAGTTTCGTCTTCCTTGCGGGAACGGAGTTGGACTTTTCAGACGGGCTGAACGGCAAGGGATTCACCTTCAGCAACCCCAACGCCAAGAGTTCTTGCGGCTGCGGGACCAGTTTCTCCGTCTAGCGCACACTCGACTCAGGCAAGGCCGCCAGTCCGCGCTCCGCTGGACGGCGGCCTTTGTATATGCAAGGGAGAGGGAATGCGGCCAACGCCACTCCATGAGTCCCAAGAAAAGCTCGGTGCACGGTTTGCAGACCTGGCCGGGTGGGCCGTTGCGAGTCGTTTCGACGACGTGAGAGACGAATACGAGGCGGCACGCACAGGCGCGGCCATCGCCGACGTTTCACATCGCGGGCGCATCGTTGCGCGGGGCAAGGACACGCTCGACCTGCTGAACCGGCTGAGCACGAACCTTGTCGACCCGCTGCCGGAGGGCGCGGGGCAGACGACCGTCATCACAACCGGCAAAGGGCGCGTCCACGACTGGATCACCGTGCTGCCCTGGGGGGAGCATTTCCTGTTGTTGACCTCGCCGGAGCGCCGGACGGAAGTCGCCGAATGGATCGACATGTTCACCTTCGAGGAGGACACGACGCTGGAGGACGTTACCGAGTCGACGGCAACGGTGTCGATTCTGGGTCCCCCCGCGGAGTCCGTGGTGGCGCAACTGCTCGACGTCCAGGTTGCCCCGCAGGCGCTCGGATGCGCCATCGCTGCGTGGCAGGGCAGCGAGGCGCTCGTCGTGCGGACTGATTCGACTGGTCAGCCCGGATTCGACATAGTCGTGCAGGCCGAGGCGGCGGAGGCGTTGTGGGACGCGGCCATCGGTTTCGGCGCGACGCCGGTGGGGCAGCAGGCGTTGGAGGCGTTGCGCATCGAGGCTCGTGTGCCGCGATGGGGCGATGAGTTCACGGACGACAACAACCCGTTGGAGGCGGGGCTGCTCGGAGAGGTCTCGTGGACCAAGGGATGCTACACGGGGCAGGAAGTTGTCGCGCGGCTGTACAATTACCACCGGATACAACGGTTCATGGTGGCCATCGAGGTGCCCTCGAACGCAGACATCATGGCGGGCACGGTCTTGATGGCCGACGGCGTGTCCGTTGGCCGGTTGACGAGCGTGTCGTCGATTGCGCACGATGGCGTGCAGGCGGCGCTGGCGTCGATCCGCTCGGGGCACGCAGCCGTAGGGACGACGCTCCACGTGGGCGAGAGCGGGCCGCCTGTCTCAATCACCTGGGCCCCGGAGGAAGCGCAACAGGGTGCGGCGGCTTAGCTTCGACATAAGTATTGGAGGCTGACATGGCAACCAACGGCAGCGGCAACGGGAACTACTCCAACGGCTACAGCGTTGTGGGGACCCGACCCATCCGCCACGACGGCGTCGACAAGGTCACGGGCAACGCGCGGTTCAGCGCGGACGTGAACCTGCCGGGCATGCTGTACGGCAAGGTGCTGCGCAGCCCGCACAGCCATGCCGTCATCAGGTCCATCGACACGAGCCGCGCCGAGGCGTACCCCGGTGTCCGCGCCGTGATGACTGCCAATGACCTGCCGCAGCTCTCCGGCCTCGTCGAGGACCTGGTGGAGGGTTCGCTGCACAACTTCCGCTTCCTGAGCAACAACGTGATGGCGCTGGACAAGGCGCTGTACAAGGGCCACGCCATCGCAGCCGTGGCGGCCACGAGCGCCGCGGCCGCCGAACAGGCACTCGATCTCATTGACGTAGACTACGGGGTCTTGCCGGCAGTGACCGACGCGCGGGAGGCCCTGAAGCCCGGCGCGCCCATCCTGCACCCACGGCTGATGACGATGGAAACGGCGTACGTTCGGGCCGGCGGTTATCGCGCAGAGGGCGAGGACGGACAGGAGACGAACCTCGCCAACCGGTTCGAGTTCAGCATGGGCGACCTGGAGCAGGGCTTCGCGGAGGCGGATGCGATCGTCGAGCGCGAGGTGCACACGTCGCCGGTCCACCAGGGCTATATCGAGCCGCACGCGGCCACCGCGCACTGGGGGCCGGACGGCAAGCTGACCATCTGGTCCAGCAGCCAGGGGCAGTTCATGGTGCGCGAGCAGACCTCTCGGCTGCTGAACATCCCGATTTCCACCGTCAAGGCGATCCCGATGGAGATTGGGGGCGGGTTCGGCGGCAAGCTGCTGGTTTACCTGGAGCCTGTGGCCGCCATCCTGTCGCGGAAGGCGGGACACCCCGTCAAGCTGCAGATGAACCGCACCGAGGTGCTGGAGGCGACGGGCCCTACGGCAGGGGCGCACATCCGCGTGAAGATGGGCGCGACCCGCGACGGCAAGATCACTGCCGCCGAGGGCCACCTTGTGTACGAGGCGGGCGCATTCCCGGGTTCGCCGGTGTCAGGTGGGTGCCAGTGCATGTTCTCGCCTTACGTCATCCCGAACGGCTACATCGAGGGGATCGACGTGGTGGTAAACCGGCCCAAGAGCGCCGCGTACCGGGCGCCCGGCGTGCCGGCGGCGGCATTTGCAGTCGAGACTGTGGTGGACGAGCTCTGCGAGAAGATCGGCATGGACCCGCTGCAGTTCCGGCTCATCAACGCGGCACGCGAAGGCGAGCGGCGGCTGACCGGCCCCGCATTCGGCAGCGTGGGCATGGCGGAGACGGTCGAGGCTGTGCAGGCGCACGACCACTATCGCTCGACACTGGACGGCAAGTGGCGCGGGCGCGGCGTGGCCGCGGGCTTCTGGGGCAACGGCACGGGGCCGTCGACGGCCATCGCCGCCGTCAATCCTGACGGCACAGTGAGCCTCGTCGAGGGCTCGCCGGACATCGGAGGAACGCGGGCATCGGCAGCGATGCACCTGGCCGAGCAGCTCGGCATCCCCGCAGAGGACGTGAAGCCGACGGTGGCCGACACGGACTCCATCGGCTACACATCGAACACGGGCGGCAGCTCCGTCACCTTCAAGACGGGCTGGGCGTGCTACACGGCCGCCGAGGACATCAAGCAACAGATGATTGCACGCGCCGCCAAGATGTGGGACGTCAGCGAGGACGACGTGGTGTACGAGGGCGGCATCGTCAAGCACCGCTCGGACAGCGCACTGACGAGGTCGTTCAAGGAGATGGCGGCGCAGCTCAATGCGACGGGCGGCCCCATCACGGGCAAGGCGTCCGTTAACCCGCGAGGGCAGGGCGCGACCTTTGCCGTGCACGTGGTCGACGTCGAGGTCGACCCGGAGACAGGGAAGGTCGAGGTGCTGCGGTACACAGCGGCGCAGGACGTGGGGCAGCCTATCCACCCCAGCTACGTCGAGGGACAGATCCAGGGCGGCGTCGTGCAGGGCATCGGCTGGGCGCTGAACGAGGAGTACTACCTGGACGCCGAGGGCAGAATGGTCAACTCCAGCTTCCTGGACTACCGGATGCCCATCGCGCTGGACGTGCCGCTGGTAGAGACGTTGCTGGTGACCGTTCCGAGTCCGGGCCATCCGTACGGAGCGCGCGGTGTCGGCGAGGTGCCCATCGTGCCGCCGCCGGCTGCCGTTGCGAACGCCATTTACCACGCAACCGGTGTGCGGATGATGGACCTGCCGATGTCGCCAGTGAAGGTGCAGAAGGCCATTGCTGAGAGCGGGGCGGCGGTAGGCTAGAGCGCGAGGGACATCCCACCGTCTACGACGATCACCTGGCCCCGAATCATCGCGGCGGCGTCACTGCAGAGGAAGGCTACCGCTTTGGCGAGATCCTCGGCTGTGAGGAGCTCACCGCCGGGGGTCTTGGAACGGGCCGTGGCGAGCATTTCTTCGCGGTTGGGGAAATGCTCCAAGGCGTCGGTCTGCACGTAACCGCCGGAGACTGCGTTCACCGAGATGCCCAGCGGCGCAAGCTCAACGGCCATGTAGCGCGTCAGGGCCTCAAGGGCCGCCTTCGACACGCCCACGGACGTGTAGTTGGGGAAGACGCGGCCGGCGCCCAGGCTGCTGATGTTCACCACGCGGCCGCCCTCCTTCATCAGGGGGACGGCTTCTTTTGTGCAGAGCCATGGCGCCTTGGAGTTGATGTTCAGCGTCCAGTCCCAATGCTTCTCCTCGAGCTCCAGGCCCGGCCGGTTCACGCCCGACGCAGCGTTGTTCACGAGGATGTCGAGGCGGCCGAAGCGGTCGCGGACGCCGTCGAAGAGTTTGCGGACCTGCTCGGGCTCGGCGAGGTGGGCAGCGACGCGGAGGCACTGTACGCCGAGAGCCTCGATCTCCTGCTGCGCTGCGCGGGCCTCGGCGTGGTTGCGGAAGTAGTTGACGACGATGTCCGCGCCGAGAGTGGCGAGCTCTCGGGCGATGGCGCGCCCGATGCCGCGCGACGCGCCTGTGACGAGCGCGACGCGGCCCGCAAAGGGCTTGCCGCCGTCGGTGGTGGTCATAGCGACTAGGAGATCACCAGACCGCCATCCACCGCGATGGCCTGGCCGGTGATGTAGCTGGCGGCGTCTGAGGCGAGGAAGCCGACAATGCCGGAGATCTCTTCCGGCTGGCCGAAGCGCCCGACGGGCACCCGGTCCATGATGTACTTCTTGAGCTCCTGCGGGAGGTCCTCGACGATATCGGTCTCGACGTAGCCGGGGGCGACACAGTTGACGGTGACGTTGCGGGACGCGACTTCCTTCGCGACGCTCTGGGTGAAGCCGACGAGGCCCGCCTTCGCGGCCGCGTAGTTCGCCTGTCCCTGGTTGCCACGCAGGCCGACCACGGAGCCGATGTTGATGACCCTGCCCCAGCGTCCCCGCACCATCATGCGGATTGCCGCCCGGGTGCAAAGGAAGACACTCCGCAGGTCCAGATCGACGACGCTGTCCCAGTCCTCGTCGCTCATGCGCATGAGGAGGGAGTCCTTGATGATGCCGGCGTTGTTCACGAGGATTTCAACAGAGCCAAAGGCTTCGGCGGCCTGCGCGAACAGTCGCTCGACGTCCTCGCCCCTGGTGACGTCGGCCTGCAGCGCGACGGCCTGCGAACCGGCCTCCTCGACGCGCTTGACCACCTCGGCAGCGGCGTCGGCGTTGCTGACGTAGTTCACGACGATGCGCATGCCCTGGGATGCAAGCTGCAGCGCAATCGCCCTGCCAATCCCTCTGGACCCTCCGGTAATCAGGGCCACCCGGCCGTCTGATGCCAAGTCAGTTCTCCAGTCTCTTCTAGCTTGCGGTGCGCGCCCGCAGCGCGTTCAGCTCATCTTCCAGCTTGCCGATCAGGCCGGTGTCACATAGGCGGGCCGCGGTGCTCACCGCGCGGGCTATGCCGGCGGCGCTGGAACGCCCGTGCCCGACGACGACGTTGCCCTTGATGCCGAAGAGCGGCCCGCCGCCGTTGTACTCGGTGCGGTTGAGCAGGTCGTAGAGGTCACGGCCGATGGCAGCGGCGTCCTCGCCGGATACGTGGCCGGAGAGGCGCTCCGTAACGTACTTCGACAGGCCGTCGCCGAGGCCCTCGATTGTCTTGAGCAGGATGTTGCCGACGAAGCCGTCGCAAACGACGACGTCGGCCTTGCCAGCGCCAAGGTCGTGGCCCTCGACGTTGCCGACGAAGTTGAGGCCGCTGGCCTGGAAGAGCGGGAAGGCTTCACGGGTCTGCCTGTTGCCCTTGCTCTCCTCCTCGCCCACGCTGAGGATGCCCACGCGCGGTTCAGCGACCTCCAGGTACGTGCGGCTGAAGGCGACGCCCAACGCGGCAAAGTCGACGAGCTGAGACGGCCGGCAGTCGATGCTGCTGCCGAGCTCCATGAGGACGGTGTTGGGCGCGTAGCCGATGATGGGGCCGCCGAGGGCCGGACGCTCAAGGCCCTCCATCATGCCGAGGAGCAGGGCACTGGCGGCCATCGTCGCGCCGGTGGAACCCATCGTGACAAAGGCATCCGCAATGCCTTCCTTCACCATACCTACGCCAACGAGGGCGGATGCCTTCGGCTTGGCTCGCAGGGCCTGCATAGGGGACTCGCTGTCGAGGATGACGCCTTCCGAGGGGATGAGTTTGATGGGAAGCCCCTGCCCGGCCTGACGCTCAAGCTCGGGCTGGACGGCCTCGGGGTCGCCGACGAGGAGCACGGCAACACGGCCGCGGGCCTCCGTGACGGCGGCGACAGCGCCGGCAACAGTTTCAGGCGGACCGTAATCACCGCCCATAGCGTCCAGCGCAATACGCAGGGGTTGTGCGGGTGAGTTCGTCATCGGCTCCTCGCGCAGCAGGCGGCCCTGCCAAGTCAATGATGGGCGGATTATACGAAGCCTCGGTCAGGAATGGCAAGAAGAGGCGAGAACAGCGGCCGCCGCAGTCTATGCGGAGGCGCGGTCGAGGGCTTGCTGGGTGGTGATGCCGACGATGCGGACCTGGTGGAGGAGCAGCACGGAGACCGCAACAACCGCAACCACGCCACCGCCAAGGGCGACGGCGAACTGCGGGCTCACCCAGTCGGCGACGAGGCCCGCCTGGAGGCCACCGAGGGGCAGGAGGCTCCAGGTGAGGCTGTAGATGCTGAACACGCGGCCTCGCAGGTGGTCGGGAACGAGGGCCTGCAGTGAGGTCTGCACCATGACCATGTAGAACGTCGACGCCGCGCCTCCGACAAAGAGCGCGGCCAGCGAAAGCGGGTAGCTGGTCGAAACGGCGAAGACGACGACCGTCGCGCCGAAGGCCACCGCGCCGCTCACGAGCCAGAGGCCCTTGTTGCGGGACTTGCTCATCGCGGCGGCCACCAGCGCCATCACGATCGCTCCAACGCCCGCGACGGCGTGCATCTGGCCGAGGCCCTCCGGCCCAACCTCCAGTATGTCCGTCGCAAAGATGGGCATGAGGATGATGAAGGACATGCCAAAGAAGCTGTTGAGGAAGGTCAGGCCGATGAGCACGGCGAATATCTGGTTCCTGACCACGTAGCCGATGCCCTCGATGAGGTTCTGGACCATGCTGCCGTGTGCTGCGCGGGGGATGGGCGGCACGCGGATCATCGACATTGCCACGACCATGAACGCGAAGCCGATGGATGCTAGGAAAAGGGCGGGGGCGGAGCCGACGCTCGCGATGAGGGCCCCCGCGATGAGCGGGCCGACGACGCGCGTGCCCTGCCAGACGATGGAGTTCAGGGCGACGGCGTTCATCAGGTCCTTTCGCGCGATGAGGTGCGGGTAGAGGGCCTGCCGTGCGGGGTTGTCGAACGCCTGCGCGCCGGCGATGAGGAAGGACAGCAGGAGGATGTTCCAATATGCAGCCACGTCGAGGGCAACGAGCAGGCCCATGACTGCGAGCAGCACACCGATGGTTGTGGACACCAGAAGGATGAGGAGCCGCTGGTCGAACCGGTCGGCGATGACGCCGCCGTAGAGGTTGAGGAGGATGGTGGGGGTCGCCGTGACGAGGCCGAGAAAGGCGAGGCCCTTCGGATCGCCGGTGATGTCCCAGATCAGCCATCCCTGGATGACAAGGAGCATCTGAAAGCCGGTGATGGAGAAGAGGAGGCCGGTGAAGTAGAGGCGGTAGTTGCGGTGGTGCAGGGCGGCGGTGAGGGTTGTGAGACGCTCTTTGAGTGTGGGCTTTCGTTCGGTCGTGGTCTGGGCTTCCATCCGTGCTGCTTCGCGACAACGCCCAGTCGGTATAGGGCCGTCTAGGTTGCCGGTTCCGGCCCTGGCTGGGCGTTCCTCCCGTATACGCCATGATAGCGTTCAGGCAGGCAGGCCGCAATGCGGACCATAACGCTGTCCATGAGCTCCTTGAGCTGCTCCGGCTCCATCCTGCCCTTCACGTCCGGAAGCGTGAACGGCTCGCCGATGGTGACGGAGATGTTGCCCGTCGGGACGGCGACGCGCCAGATGGGGCCGACGCTCTCCGACCCCGCGATGCCGACCGGCAGGATGGGCGTCTGCGTCTTGACGGCCATCAGGGCGACGCCCGGCACGCCCTCCTGCAGTCCGAGGTCCGGGTTGCGGTGGGACTCCGGGAAGACGACGACGGCACGGTCCTCACGCAGCAGCTTGCGCATCCAGAGGAGGGCCTCGATGTCCTTGCCCTGCTCCTCCGGGTTGAGGGCATAGGCGCCATACGTGCGCAGGAACCAGCCGATGACGGGCTTGAAGAGCCCTCGCTTGGCGATGAAGTTGAGGCGGCGGGGGAGGCTCGCGCCGAGGAGCGGTGGGTCGAGGTTGCTCAGGTGGTTGGCGGCGACGAGCAGCGGGCCGGACATCGGCACGTTCTCGGTGCCGGTGACCGTCCAGTTGGCGAAGAGGCGCAGGGCCCCTCGCATCATCGTGTTGGAGACGGCGTACGTCTTGTCAGGCATTCCCGCTACGCTCCGCAGCCAACTCAATCACCCTCTCAACGACCTGGTCTATTGTAAGGCTGTCCGTGTCAATGACCACAGCGTCCTCCGCCGGGCGCAGTGGGGACGCCGCCCGGTGGGAGTCAATGTAGTCGCGATCCTTGAGCGCGGCCTCGACGGCCTCCAAAGAGGTCTCCTTGTCCGTTCCCGCGCGCTCCGCGTGGCGGCGCTTGGCGCGCTCCTCCACGCTTGCCAGGAGATACGCCTTCACGTCCGCGTCCGCGAGCACGACGGTGCCGATGTCGCGGCCGACCATGACGATGGGGCCATCGGCGGCGACGGCCTGCTGCTTCGCAACAAGGACGCGGCGCACACCGGCCATGGCTGCGACGCGGGACACGACGCCCTCAACCTCAGGGTCGCGCAGGCGGTCGGTGATGTCCTCGCCGTCGAGCAGGACGCGGGTACCCTCGGGGCTGTCGCCGAGGGAAAGATCGGAGTCGGAGGCGCACGTCGTCAGCGCGTCGTCTTCGATGGGAACGCCGTTGCGGAGGGCGGAGAGGGAGACGGCACGGTACATAACACCGCTGTCCAGGAACCGGAATCCCAACGCGTCCGCGACGCGCCGTCCGACAACGGTCTTGCCTGAGGCCACGGGCCCGTCGATGGCGATGGTGGCGACCTTCGGCACCGTACCTCTTCCGTGTGAGGGTGGGGACTGCCAGGACGCCGTTAACCTTCGGCGTCCTCCAACTGGGCCTTGACCTCGTTGTAATCGAGGGTGATGAGTCGAATGAAGACATTCCACGTCGCGACGGCGCTGACGCCGACGATGAAAGCGAACCAGACGGTGAGGCTCCAGCGGAGCTCGTCGCGGCCGATGTTGGCGTCGATGACGGCGGGGATGGCGCCAAAAGCGACCAGAATAGCAAGGTTAACTACGGTGAATCGAATCGGGCATCCAGGGCTGTCATGCAGCCAGCGGTGTAGCCTGTAGCGCCAGCTCACGGATCCTCCTTGCGGCTGTCTCGCCATGTACGGCTTGATTCCAAGGGAACAGGATAGCGGACAGGGCGCGCACGGGCAAGGGCGATGTGTCACCAAGACGTACCATGCCGCATTGACACTCCCTTTTGCCGCTCCTTACGATAAATGTACCCATACATTGGAGTAAGCCTTGACCTCCGACGCTCCGCTTCTACGTACCGCCCTATATGAGAACCACGTTGCCGCCGGCGCTCGCATGGTGCCCTTTGCGGGGTGGGACATGCCCGTGCAGTACCAGGGCGTCATCGCAGAGGTGAAGGCGGTGCGGGGCGACGCGGGGATCTTCGACGTCTCGCACATGGGGAGGCTGAGCATCCACGGCGCGGGCGCGGCGTCCTTCATGGACAGCCTGGTCACGTTCAGCGTGATGACGCTGGCGACGGGGCGGGCGCGCTATGGCTTCATGCTGTCCGACAACGGCGGCATCCTTGACGACGTGATCCTGTACCACACGCAGTTCGAGGACGGGAGCGACATGCTGCGGCTGGTCTGCAACGCAGGCAACCGCGACGCGGTGAAGGCGTGGATGGCGCAGCAATCGCAGGCGTTCCGCGGCGTCACCGTCATCGACCACACGGCGGACACCGTGCTGGTGGCGGTGCAGGGCCCGCGCGCGCTGGACATCGTCGACGGGCTCTGCCCGGACGAGCCGAAGCCCTCGGCGCTGCGGCCCTTTGGCGCGGCGCCCTTTCCGCTGACCGTCGGCGACGGCGCGGTGGCGGAGGGCTTCATCGGCAGGACGGGCTACACGGGGGAGGACGGCGTCGAAATCGCGATGGAGGCCGCGTACGGGGGTCGACTGTGGGAGGCGCTCGCGGCGGCGGGGGCGACGCCGTGTGGGCTCGGCGCGCGGGACGTGCTGCGGCTGGAGGCCGGGCTGCGGCTTCACGGCTCCGACATGGACCTCACGACGACGCCGCTGGAGGCCTCGCTGGAGCGCTTCGTCAACATGGACAAGGGCATCTTTCACGGGCGCGACGCGCTGGAACTGCAGGACGAGGACGGACTGCGGCGCAAGCTCGTTGGGTTCCGGATGCTCGGCGGGGGCGTGCCGCGTCACGGGTGCGATGTGCTGTACGAGGGCGAGACGATAGGCGAAATCACGAGCGGAACGTATTCGCCAATCCTTGACACTGGTATTGCCATGGGCTACGTTTCGGCCGAGCACACGGCCCCGGGCCAGCGCGTCCACATCGACCTTCGCGGGCGGCTTGTGGAGGCGGAAGTGGCCGAGCTTCCCTTCTACCGGCGCCCCAAATCCCAGTAACGGAGCACACCATGACTGAGCACCCCCGCGAACTGCGCTACACCATCGAACACGAGTGGGTGCGCGTTGAGGACGACGGCACGGCGACCATCGGCGTGACGTTCTTCGCGCAGGACCAGCTCGGCGACGTCGTGTACGTCGTGCTGCCGGCCGTCGGCTCGACGGTGCAGAAGGACAGCAAGATGGGCGAGATCGAATCGGTGAAGTCGGTCTCGGACCTGTTCGTGCCGGTGAGCGGCGAGGTGATCGAGACCAACCAGGACGTCATCGACCACCCGGAGCGGGTGAACGAGGACCCGCACGGGGCGGGCTGGATGGTGCGCGTCCGCATGTCCGATCCCTCGGAAGTGGACGGGCTGCTCACGAACGAGCAGTACGACAGCGCAATCGCGACGTAGGGTGCAGGCGCATATGACCGACCCCTTTCCGCACTCCTACCTCCCGCACACCGAGGCCGAGCGCCAAGAAATGCTGGCCGTCATCGGCGTGGGGTCCGTGGATGAGCTCTTTGCCGACATCCCCGACGCGTTCCGCAATCCGGCGCTCTCGCTGCCGCCGGCGCTGACGGAGCTGGAGCTTTTCCGCGAGATTGGCGGGCTGGCCAAGCGGAACGCAGTCCCAGGCGACTACCCATGCTTCGTCGGCGGGGGCGTGTACCGCCATTTCATCCCGAGCGTCGTGGGCGCGATGATCTCTCGGGGCGAGTTTCTCACGTCGTACACGCCGTACCAGCCGGAGGTGAGCCAGGGCACGCTCCAGGCCACCTACGAGTACCAGAGCATGATTTCCGAGATCACCGGCATGGAGGCGGCCAACGCGGGCATGTACGACGGCGCGAGCTCCTTGGCGGAGGCGGCGCTCATGGCCTGTCGCGTCACAGGGCGACACAGCGTCATCGTCCATGACACGGTGAACCCTCGCTACCGGGCCGTCGTCGACACGTACCTGCTGCCGCAGGGCGTCGAGATAGCGACGTGCGCGCCGGGGAGCGAGGCTTTCTCGGACGCGACGGCGTGCGTGCTGGCGCAGTACCCGGACTACTACGGCGTGGTGCGCGACCTGACGCCGCTGGCCGACAGGGCGCACGAGGCAGGCGCGCTGCTGGCCGTGAGCGCGGACCCGGTGGCGCTGGGCATGTTCCGCGCGCCGGGCGACATGGGCGCGGACATCGTCACGGGCGAAACGCAGCCCATCGGCGTCAACATGAGCTTCGGCGGGCCGTACGTCGGCTACTTTGCGTGCAAAATGGCGTACATCCGGCAGATGCCGGGGCGCATCGCCGGGCGCACCGTCGACCACGAGGGACGCATCGGGTACGCGCTGACGCTGCAGACGCGGGAGCAGCACATCCGGCGAGAGCGGGCGACGTCCAACATCTGCACGTCGGAAGCGCTCATCGCGACGGGGACCGCCGTTGCGCTCGCCGCGCTGGGGCCGGGCGGACTGCGGCAGATGGCGGAGTTGAGCTACCAGAAGGCGCACTACGCGGCGTCGGAGATCGGCGCGCTGGATGGGTATGAGGTGATCGACAACGGGGCGTGGTTCAACGAGTTCGTCGTGCGGTGCCCGCTGATGGGCTCTCAGATGAACGCCAGCTTGTGGCGGCGGGGCATCATCGGCGGCATCGACGTGGGGGAGGCGGTCGAGAACGGGCTGCTGCTGAGCGTCACGGAGATGAACACGCGCGAGGAGATCGACGCGCTCGTCGGGGCGCTGCGGGAGATTGCGGAAGGGGGCGCGCGGTGACGATGGAAGCCGCGTCCACCCAGCGGACGCACCAGTCGCTCTGGGACGTGGCCCGGCCGGGGCGCTCGGGCATTCGCCTGCCGGAGTCGGACGTGCCGGCGCAGGCGATGCCGGAGGCGTCGCTGCTGCGGGACGAGCTGCGGCTGCCGGAGGTCTCGGAGCTGGACGTGGTGCGGCACTTCACGCGGCTGTCGCAGATGAACTTCGCGGTGGACACCAACTTCTACCCGCTAGGCTCCTGCACGATGAAGTACAACCCCAAGATCAACGACGTCGTGGCGTCGCAAGCAGGGTTCTCGGGGATCCACCCGCTGCAGCCGGAGGAGACGGTGCAGGGGGCGCTGGAGCTGATGCACCGGCTGCAGGAGGACCTGCAGGCAGTCACAGGCATGCCAGCGAGCTCGCTGGCGCCGCTCGCAGGGGCGCACGGCGAGCTGGCGGGCGTGCTGATGATCAAGGCGTACCACGATGCGCGCGGGGAGTCCGACCGCAAGGTCATGCTCATCCCGGACAGCGCCCACGGCACGAACCCGGCATCAGCGGCGATGGGCGGTTTCGAGGTGGTCTCGGTGCCCTCGGACGAGATGGGCCGCGTGGACCTAGCGGCGGTGGAGGCGGCGTGCGACGACAGGCTCGCGGGGCTGATGATCACCATCCCCAACACGCTGGGGCTGTTCAACCCGTACATTGCGCGGGTGTGCGAGCTGGTGCACGGCGCGGGCGGGCTGGTCTACGGCGACGGCGCGAACATGAACGCGCTGCTGGGCCGGGCGCGGCCATACGACCTGGGCTTCGACGTGGTGCACCTGAACCTGCACAAGACGATGAGCACGCCGCACGGCGGCGGCGGGCCGGGCGCCGGCCCGGTGTGCGTCGGCGAGCGGCTGGAGCCCTACCTACCATCGCCCGTGGTGGAGCGCGTGGATGCGGACGGCGGCGCGCGGTACCGCTTCGCGACGCCGACGCAGTCCATCGGTGCGATGTCGGCGGGGCACGGCAACTTCGGCGTGCTGGTGCGGGCGTACACGTACCTGCGAGCGCTGGGGGCCGACGGCCTTCGGCAGGCGAGCGGCGACGCGGTACTGAACGCCAACTACCTGCGCCGCAAGCTGGAGCACGTCTACCGCGTCGCCGTCGACCGGACATGCATGCACGAAGTCGTCTTCTCCTGCCGACCGCAGCGGGACAAGGGCGTCAAGGCGCTCGACATATCCAAGCGGATGATCGACTACGGCGTACACCCGCCGACGATGTACTTCCCGCTCATCGTAGACGAGGCGCTGATGGTGGAGCCGACGGAAACGGAGAGCAAAGAGACGCTCGACGCGTTCATCGCCGTCATGGAGGCCATCGCGCGCGAGGTGGAGGAGTCGCCGGACGTGCTGCTCGAAGCGCCGCACTTCACGCCCGTCGGCCGCCTCGACGAGGCGCGTGCGGCGCGGCAACCTGACCTGCGCTGGCAGGCGCCGTAGACGGCCTCGCATTCATTGACACCCCGAGAAGAGGCCCCCTAGAATTACAGTCCGGCGCGGCGTAGCTCAGTGGTAGAGCCCTTGCTTCCCAAGCAAGTTGTCGTGGGTTCGACTCCCATCGCCCGCTCCAACTCCCTCTAAAGCACGCCCGACTCGCATGACGTGAAAGGACCCCGCATGTGCTTGCGGGGTCCTTTCAGTGGTGGCGGTTGAACGGCCTCTAGCCGCCGGGCACCAGGTTGCGCAGGATGCTGAAGATGCCGTGGCCCTTAGAGTCGGCAGCGGGGGCGTCGAAGTGGAGGCCGCACTCGGTCTTGTCGAAGCCGGCCCAGCGGCCCGCCCGGGGGTCCTCGCCGATCTGGACAGGGCGCGTGCAGTGCGTGCAGCCGAGGCTGGGGTAACCCTGGTCGTTCAGCGGGTTGTAGGGGACATCGTGCTGGGCCAAGTAGGCGCGAGTCTGGGCCTCGTCCCACGCAGCCAGCGCGTTGACCTTGATGAGGCCGAACTTGGCGTCCCACTCGACGATGGCGACTTCCTTGCGCGTGGAGGACTGGTCGCGGCGGATGCCGGTGATCCACGCGTCGAAGCCCTCGAGGGCGCGGGCAGTCGGCTCGACCTTCCGGAGGTCGCAGCAGAGGTTGGGGTCGCGGAGCCAGAGGGCCTCGCCGTACTGCGTGGCCTGCTCGAGGGGCGTCAAGGCCGACTTGTAGGCGCGGGGCTCGATGCCGTAGCGCTCGGCGACCAGATCACGGAGCTCGTAGGTCTCCGGGAAGAGGAAGTCCGTGTCAGCGTAGAAGACGGGGACCCTCGGGTCCAGTTTGAGGGTCATGTCCAGCAGGACCATGCCGCTCACTCCGCCGAAGCTACATGCGAGCGTGACCTTGCCCGGGAACTGCTCGATCGCCCAGGCCAGGATCTCCTCGGGCGACGCGCCCTCCAGCCGCCGGTTGACGGCCGCGAGTTCCTCGTCGGTCCACTGCCTGCTCTTCTCGACTGCCGTGTTCTGCAAGGGTCCTTCTCCTTCTCCCCCGTGGTTGGTGCACAAAAAAATCGCCCTGGCTCATCCGCCGGGCGATTGCGTGGTGTCTGCGCGCTTCTTGCGTAGTCCTAGCCGCTCAGAACCTCCGACCCGGCGGATGCGGGCATACAACAGCAACAACACACGCAGCTGCTTGCCATGACCACTGTCTGCCGGTTCCGGTACATAACTTGACTATTTCCTCCTGACTCGTGAAGGATGGTACAAGCCTTATCAAGGTCTGTCAATACCCTGTGGCAGAATTGGCATTTCCTTGCCCGGCCGGGCGCTCGCGCAGATAATGGCGGCGCACCCGAGGGAGGCGCAAACCATGCTTGCGGTGATACAGCGGCACGAGCTTGGCGGGGACGAGCACGTCCTGCCCCTGCTGCTCGATGCGTACCCGGTCGACACGGTGGGCCAGTTGCACTACTTCCTCGTGTTCTGGTGCCAGGCGGGGCGCGAGGCCATGGTGGGCGCGATGGGCGAGGAGCTCGTCGGGGACATGCTGGCGTTGCTCAGCGAGTACGGCGTCGACCCGGACCAGTGCCGGCTGGAGGAGTCGGACGGCGACGAGGACCCGAGCATCGGCCCGCCGCCCGATTGGTTTCGGCGGAGGGAGTAGCGGTCGCGCGGTCCGTGCTTTGCACGCCCTTCGACAGGCTCAGGGCGAGCGGGCTGGGGCGCGGGGTTTCTGGATACCGGCTTGCGCCGGTAAAACGGGGCATTATGACTCGCCCGCAAAGCTGGCGATCTCGATGAACGTGCGGGCCTCTTCCGACCAGTCGAACAGCTTCGCTTCCACGACGCGCTCCGCGTCTATGCCCACCACGAGCTGCTGCACGGGGAACATCTTGCCGTCGCCCCAGGGGTCAGTCGCGTTCTCAATGTCCACGTTGGACAGGTACGAACGGCCGTTGGGGTGCGAGTGGTAGATGATGAGCGGCGGCTCGTCGGAATCGAACCCCTGATTGAACGCGAGCACGTCCTCCTTGCTGAAGACGTACGCGGTCTCCTCGCCTCGCATCGCCGCCGTGGGGTGGATGCCCTGCGACTGGGCGTTTCGGCATGGACGCGTGGTCGTCACAGCGTCACCGCCGCGCGGGCCAGCGAGCCAACCGCAGCACTCGGCGGGGAAGGCCTCGCGAGCGTGGGCGTAGATCGTCTGAAGAATGGCGGGTGGGACGTGCAGGGGAGCTGGGGTGTCGGCCATGTTCGGCGCCTCCTTCGTGTCACAACCAACATAGGAGTTACGGGACAGACACGCAAGGGAACCGCGTCAGTTTTCCGCCTCCGAGCTAACCCTGACGGCGCGCGCTCCGTTCAATTCCTTGAACGCGTTCGCAAACGGATTCGGATGAGAAGTCGACCGGGGGGAGAACATGAAGCGATTTTTCTTGATAGGGGCCCTGGTGCTCGCCATGGCCCTCATCGTGCCCGCCGTCTTGCTTGCTTTCGCGTCGCAGCAAGACACGCAGCACAGCACGAGCGTTTTGGCCAACGAGAGCGAGGGCGTGTCTGAGACGACCACAGATGCAGAAGCGTCCGCCGGGGATCAAAAGCCGTGGGTGGGACTGTACGTCATGGAGGTGTCCGATCGGCTTGCGGAGAAGCTGGACATCGACGCCGAGGATGGCGTAGCCGTGGTGAAGGTCATTGAGGAAGGCCCTGCCGACGACGCGGGCATCGAGCGGGGCGACGTCATCGTGTCCATCGGCGACAGCGAGATCTCGACGGTGTCCGACGTGCGCGACGCCGTGGGCGCGGCGTCCGTGGACGACACGTTGTCGTTCACCATCGAGCGCGCCGGAAGTGAGTCCACTTACAACGTGACGGTCGGCGAACGGTCTGAGTCCAACAAGCGTCGAGGCTCGGGACACATGGGCAAGTCCGGCGCGATGGGGGCCTCCGGCATCGGCGCGACCATCGCATCGCTCAACGCCGACTTGGCGGAGAAGCTGGATATCGAGACGGAAGAGGGCGTGGTGGTGGTCCGCGTCGCCGACGGCAGTCCCGCGGAGGATGCAGGACTGCAGAAGGGCGACGTCATCGTGTCGGTGGACGGCACGGATGCCGACTCGGTGTCGGCCGTGGCAACCGCGGTGCGCGAGGCCGAGGTGGGCGACACGCTCTCGATCGTCGTCGACCGGGAGGGCGAGAGCGCGAACCTCACGCTCAGCGTGACCGTCGAGGAGGGGTACGGGTTCCGGAGCCTGGGCCTGAACTTCAGGGGACTCGTCAACCTCCAGGGTGTCCTCTCCGGTGACGAGGAGGGTCCCGTCAGCATCACGGTCAGCAAGGTGACCGTCTCAGCCATTGGCGACGGCTCCCTGACGCTGACGCCGACGGAGGAGGGCAACGACGACATCGAGGCGACGGTGACGGACAGCTCCTTCATCTTCAAGAACGGAGGGAAGGCTGAACTCGGCGACCTGGCCGTAGACGACGAGGGCTTTGCGGCGATAATCGACGGGGAGCTTTCCGTGCTCATCATCGGCTCACTGGAAGACATCGGGCGCAACCGGGAGCGATTCGGGCGCTTCGGCGGCAACGGGGACGGCGACGGGGCAAGCTCGCGCCGGTTCCGGGGCGGCGCACTCACGCTGCCGCCGGGCTTCGAGGGGCGGGACTTCCTCGGGCCACTGAACGGCTTCGGCGGGACACTGGAGGCCCCGCAGGACGAGACGACCTAGTCATTCCGCCTCCAAGAGCAAGGCCTCTCCGCACAAAGGAGGCCGGCAGTTGCCGGCCTCCTGCCTTTTGCCCCGAACCTGTCCACATTGGGACATTCTCACCTGCAAAGTTGCCTGTAAGTGATGGAACCAAATGGCCGGAGCGCGCGTCTAATGTCGTCAACTGGCGTTCTACGTTACGCGAGGCCAACAGCTCAGCGGCATTAGCCCACTCGGCCGGGTTGCTGACGAATGCGCATTGCATAACGTACAATTGCTGGCTAGGAGTTGGACGTACGGACTCCTAACGGCCGCGTCCACCCGAAGGCACAATATTACAGGAGGAGTCAATGACCAGTATGCGTGTGTTCCTAATCCTTGCCGCGTTGCTGTTGTCGCTCGCGGCCATCGCTGCCTGTGGCGGCGATGACGAGGAGACGACGACCGCCGAGCCCGCGGCCGCACCGACCGCGCCAGCCGTAACGGGCCAGGAGCCCACGGGCGGCGCGATCTCGTCGGACACCTCGACCGCTATGGCTGAGCCGACGGCCGCGCCCGCGATGACCGACTCGGGATCGGGAGACGCGATGGCGATGGTCGAGCCTAAGGTGGACCGGGTGGTGTTTGCACAGCGGACGCCGGGCACCGAGGGGTGGGACCCGAACTTCGACTTCAGCTCTCCGCCCAGCGTCCAGGTTCGGGCGCTCTACGACTACCTCGTCGAGATCAACCCGACGACGGGCGCCTTCGAGCCAATGCTCGCAACCGAGTGGAGCATCGAACCCAACGGGCTGGGCATCCGGTACAAGCTGCGCGAGGGCGTGCAGTTCCACTACGACTGGGGCGAGTTCACCGCCAAGGACGTGGAGCACACACTCTGGAGCATGTCCCGGGAGGACTCCCTCCACAGCTCGTCCGGCATGTTCCGCACGGTCGTGGAGAACCTCGAAATCGTCAACGACCATGAGGTCGTCTTCCATCTGGCTTCGGCCAACCCGAACATCCCCAACGCCATCAGCCAACTCCAGGGCGGATGGGAGATCAGCAGCAAGGACCATTACGACAGCGCCGGCCAGCCCACGCTGGACGAGCCGCCAACCGCCGGCACCGGCCCTTACCAGTACCAGTCCCGCGAGCAAGGCCTGCAGGCGGTCTATGAGCGCGTCCCCTTCGACCACTGGCGCATCAACGTCGACTTCCCGGAGCTTGAGCTGCGGTGGATGGACGAGGCTTCCACCCGGCTGGCGTCCCTGATCGCGGGTGAGGTGCACATCGCGCCGATCACCGCAGACCAGGAGGCTACCGCCATCTCCAACGGCATGCGCATGGTCCAGGGCAACGTGCCCGGCTTCCGCACCTTCTTCAACTTCCAGGGTTCATGGTGGACGGAGCACCGCAACCCGGAGAGCGGCCGCAAGTTCCCGGACAGCCCGCTGCTGGACCAGAACGTCCGGGCCGCCCTCAGCAAGGCCATCAACCGCGAGGAGCTGAATACGGCCTTCTTCGGCGGTGAAGCCCAGAAGGCCCACTCCGCCCACTTCCACCCCACGCGTCTCGGCTGGAACGAGGCCTGGGAGCAGAACTTCGGTGACAAGTACGACTTCGACCCGGCGGCCGCCCGCGACCTGCTGGCCGCTTCCGGGTACAACGAGAACAACCCGCTGGAGACCAACCTGCACCTGATCAACCTCACCACCTATGCAGGGTCAGAGGACCTCATCGAGTCGGTGCAGGGCTACTACCAGGACATCGGCGTGAAGGCCAACCTGGTCGTCCTTGACGCTGCGACGCGCAGCGCGCAGGCCCGGGCGCACGAATTCGACAACCACATCGGTCTCGTGTCCACGTCCTCGGACCTGCTGCTGGCGGGCCGCGTGTACATGTCCTCGCAGCACCCGACGGCGGGCAACTTCCAGGACCCGCGGATCAACGCCGAGTACGAGAAGGCGGCTTCCACCCTCGACCCGGTCGAGCAGGACACAGCCATGCGGACGATGGGAGACCTGGTCTATGAAGTCAACCAGTCAATCCCGCTGTTCTGGGTGCCCACCAAGATCGCCATCAACCCGGACATCGTCAGCGGCTACGTCTTCTCAGGGAACATCTCGGGCAACTGGACCCACTACTACAACATCACAGCCACGCCCAAGTAGACGCTGAGATTCGGTAACTTGAACGCCCCCGAGGGTACGCCTCCGGGGGCGTTTCTTTGCGCCGTTGGCGGGCTATTCGGCGCGGAGACGCCAAGAGCCCTCGCCTCAAATTGACTGGCCTCCCCTTGCGCGTGTATGCTCGCGCGTAATTGGACGCTCAACGCGAACAGCGAACACGGAGGGGAACGCGATGCTTACCAAGGAAGAAAACCGGTACATGACGGAGACCAGCCCCGGCACGCCCATGGGCGACTTCATGCGGCGCTTCTGGCACCCCGTGCTCTTGTCTGAGGAGCTGCCGGAACCGGACTGCCCGCCGAAGCGGACGAAGATCCTGAGCGAGGAACTCATCGCGTTTCGCGACACCAATGGCAATGTGGGCCTCATCGACAACTACTGCCCGCACAGGCGAGCAAGCCTGTTCTTCGGCCGGAACGAGGAAGCCGGTCTTCGCTGCGTGTACCACGGATGGAAGTTCAACGTGAACGGGGACTGCGTCGACATGCCGTCGGAGCCGGCGGAGTCCAACTTCAAGGACAAGGTCAGAATCAAGGCGTACCCCTGCCGCGAGGGCGCCGGTATGGTCTGGGCCTACATGGGGCCGCCGGAACTGCAGCCGGACATGCCCAAGCTCGAGTACCTGGACATGCCGGAGGACCAGTACGTTTCCACCAAGGTCATGTACGAGTCCAACTACGTGCAGGTCATCGAGGGCGAGATCGACACGGTGCACGCGTCCATCCTGCACAGCAACCTGGACTCGCTGTCCAAATCGGACACGGCGACGACCATCGGTGGGCGCTACTCGTACCGAGACAGGCCCGCGCGTTTCTTCGTCGAGGACACGGACAGCGGCATCCTCATCGGCGCGCGTCGGAACGCGGAAGAGGACAGCTACTACTGGCGCATCTCCCGATTTCTCTACCCATACATCACCATGATCCCGCGTGAGCCCCGGGGTTCGGCGCGCTCCGGCCTCATCGTGCCGATCGACGACGAGAACTGCTGGTTCTTCTGGGTGCGGTGGAACCCATTCCGCCCGCTGGAGGAAGAGGAAGTCCGCACCTATGAGCTCATGAAGGCCAGCCTCGCCCCCGTGACGTACCTTGGGCAGGCAAACAAGCGCAACGACTACATGATCGACCGCGAGATGCAGCGGAACGTCAACTACACGGGCATCCCGCAGAACAACGCCCGGGCGCAGGACGCCGCGATGACCGACAGCATGGGCGTCATCGTGGACCGCTCGCAAGAGCACCTCGGCACGACGGACATGGCGATCATCCGCATGCGGCGCCGGCTGGTGCAGGGCGCGCGCGAGCTGGAGGAGGGCATCGAGCCGTACGCGGCGACCCACCCCGAGGTGTTCGCGGTGCGTTCGGGCGGCGCTGTGCTGCCTCGCGACGTGTACTTCACGGAGGACCCGTCAGTACAGGCGGACATCTTCGTGCAGTAGACGCTCGGTCGACTGGAACGGGCGAGGCCCCGGCGTCTGTGTGGCGCCGGGGCCTCTTTGTGTCAGCATGCTCTAACGCGCGATGCAGGATCCCTAGCCGGGCGGAGTGCCCTTCGTCCGCTTTCTCGAAGGGCGTGGCGACTTCTGGCGAGGTGAAGAGACCGCCTGATATTCGGCATCTTTGGAGTGAATCGCGCTTGCGGATGCCAACTGCCGGGCAACATGGTCTCTAAGGGTGGTGTTGATGGCGGTCTGGTAGCCTCGGTCCGCGGACGCATTGGCCCTGAACCATGCGACTACATCCGCGTCCAGCCGCAGGGTGATTTGTTGCTTGACCGGCCGGTAGAAGACACCACGACGCGCCCCCGACCAATCCAGCACTTCAGGGATGTCCGCCGTGTCTATCTTGTCCTCTGGCATGTTTGCCAGGGCCGCCAACTCCCGTTGAACCCTGGGCGGCAACTCAGAGGGTGCCTTCTTCATACGCTCTTCTCTCATGGCTAGTGGCCTTTCTCGCGGAGATGATTCTGCCTGTCTCCTCCTCAGCAATTGGGGAATACGCCGACCATGTGTGCACGACCAAAATCACAGCGCCGCCAATAGCTCCCAACGTATGCCAGCGGTCTTCACCATGCCGCAAGTCCTGCACTGAGAGAGCCAGTGGGTCTTCGAATACAAGTGAGGCAGACTCAAAGCTGATTCTGTGCTTTCGAAGATTGCTCCGGTTCTTGGCATCATCCCATTCCCAGCGCAAGGCGTGTTCCTTGTGTCACTACTAAAGTGTAGTTACATTTCTGTAATGTGTCAACCCTGTAAAGGAGTAATATCCGGGTTCTCCAGCAGATCTGGACCCTTCCATTCAATATCAAGGCATTGCCAAGAAACCGCGTTCCTACACTGCCGCGCTTGAGGGACGGCGGGTGGTTAGCCACCACTCGAGGCTGTCATGGAGGGCCATCCAGGAGGCTTCTATGATGTTGGCGGAGCAGCCCATGGTATGCCAGGTGGAGTCGCCGTCCGTGGACTCGATGAGGACGCGCACTACGGCGCCGGTGCCCGCGCCCTGGTCTACGACGCGGACCTTGTAGTCGAGGAGGCGGACGGCTTCCAGCTCCGGGTAGAACGTGAGGAGGCCCTTGCGGGCCGCGCCGTCCATCGCGTTCACGGGGCCGTTGCCGCCGGCGGCGGTGTGGATCACTTCGCCGTTGACCTGCACCTTCACGGTGGCCTCGCAGGCGACGCTGTCCGCGTCGACGTCAACGGGGCGGCGGTGCTTCTCGACGATGACCATAAAGTCGACGAGGTCGAAGGGCGGCTTGTAGCTTGGCAGGGAGCGTCGCACCAGCATTTCGAAGGACGCCTCCGCGCCCTCGAACTGGAAGCCGGCGTTCTCCTTCTGCTTGATGGCAGCGAGGATGTCCAGCACGACGCCGTTCTCGATGGTCTCGCGGGAGGCGTAGATGCCCATTTCCACCAGCTTCTGGATGACGTTGGCGCGGCCGGCGAGCTCCGAGACGAGGATGTGGTTGGTGTTGCCAACGAGCTCCGGCGCGATGTGCTGGTAGCTCTCCTCCAGCTTCGCGACGGCGGAGGCGTGGAGGCCGGCCTTGTGGGTGAACGCGCTGGCGCCAACGTAGGGCTGGTAGGGGTTGGGGGTGCGGTTCACGATCTCACTGACGAAAAGGGAGACCTCCGACATGCTCTGGAGCTGCTGCTCGGTAACGCACTCGTAGCCCATCTTGAGCTGCAGGTCACCGATGACGGAGAGGAGGTTTGCGTTGCCGCAGCGCTCGCCGTAGCCGTTGACGGTGCCCTGCACCTGCGTCGCGCCGGCCATGACCGCCGCGAGGGCGTTCGCGACGGCGACGTCGCCGTCGTTGTGCGGGTGGATGGCGAGGGCGGCATCGGGGACATCCTCGCGGACGCGGCGGACGATGTCCGCGACCTCATGGGGGAGGGAGCCGCCGTTGGTGTCGCACAGGACGACGGTGTCGGCCCCAGCGTCGGCCGCGGCGCGGACGCACTGCAGGGCGTACTCGGCGTTGGCCTTGAAGCCATCGAAGAAGTGCTCGGCGTCCAACAGGACGGTTTTACCATGCCGCTTGAAGAAGGCGATGCTGTCGGAGATCATCGCCAGGTTCTCCTCCAGGTTGGTCTCCAAGACATGCGTGACATGCATGTCCCAGGTCTTGCCCACCATCGTCACGACGGGGGTGTTGGCGTCGAGGGCGTGCTTGAGGGTGGGGTCCGTCTCCGCCGAGCCGTTGGCGCGGCGGGTGCTGCAGAAGGCGGCAAGCTTGGCGTGGCGCAGGTCAAGCGACTGCGCCCGCTGGAAGAACTCGGCGTCCTTGGGGTTGGCGCCGGGCCAGCCGCCCTCGATGAAGTCGATGCCCATGTCGTCGAGCTTGCGGGCGATCTTGAGCTTGTCCTCGACGGACAGGGACATGTCCTCCTGCTGCGTCCCGTCGCGCAGCGTGGTGTCGTAGAGTTCCACCTTGGCCATTCCGCTAACCCCCTTGGCCGAACTGCCTTCGGCCGGTTGCTGCAAACAACAAAAGACCCGCCCCAACAAGGGACGGGCTTGGAAACCCGCGGTACCACCCTTTTTCCACCGCCGGCACCTTCGCCGGGGTGACGCTCTGCAGGGCGCCATCACGCCCCTTCCCGGTAACGGCGGGAGGCCGTCGCGCCTACTGGGTGTTTCAGCGCGATGCTCAGGAGGGATTTTCACCGGGCGCCCGCCTGTCCGCTCTCACCGTACCGGACTCGCTGGAGGCTGCCTTCCCGGCTACTCGTCTCCGTCAACGCACGGTACAGGCTAGCATGGCGGCGCGGGGAGGGTCAAGACGGCGGGGGATGGGGGGCCTAGGCACCGGCTTGCGCCGGTGAAACGGAGGGGCGGGTTGGGTTTGTCGGGGTTCCTGCCTGCGCAGGACCCTTCGACAGGCTCAGGGCAATCGGGGGGGAGGGGAGGGGCGACGGGGGCTCTAGTCATTGGGGCGTGCGGTGCGGGTGTGGGACCAGCCGCTCCAGCCGTTGGCGTTCTTGGCCCGGACTTCAATTTCGTACAGCGTGCCACCGGTGAGGTTAGTTCTCGTGTAACTCCTGGGATTCTCGCAACTATTGATTCCGCAGATGAACCGGGTTGCGCGCGGGAAGAGCTCGGAGCTCTCAGTCCAGGCGGTG
>JAPPNT010000234.1 GCA_028873745.1 Chloroflexota bacterium
GAAGCCGGTCAGGTTGAAAGGCTGGGTGTACCACGTCACCGATGTCCGCAGGTCCATCTCTTCCCCGCCGACGGTCACCCGGTCCTGCCCGATGGGCGGCGCCGTAAGCGGCAGCATCGGCAGGGCCAGCGCGTCGATGCCGGACATCGCTTCGCGGAGCTGCCCGCGAATCCGCGCCTGCGCCTCCCGCGCGAGTATGTAGTCGGTCGCCGCGTTGTTGCGCCCGCCCGAAAGCCGGCCGAAGACGTCCTCGCCGTAGTCGCCCGGGCGGTCGTCCAGCCACTGCAGGTGGAAGGCCGCCGCCTCCGACGAGATGATGGTGAAGTTGTGCGGCAGCGCCTCCCGCAGGAGCGGCAGTTCCACGGGGTCGATGATCGTCGCGCCAAGGGCGCCCAGGTGCGCGAATGCTGCCTCGACGGCCTGTTCCAACTCGGCGTCCATGGGCAGCCGGTAGTCGCCACGCACGACGCCGACGCGCAGGCCGTTCGCCCCCGCTGCCATCTCGGCCAAGTAGTCCGGCACCGGCGCGTCGACGGAGTTTGGGTCGAGTGCATCGGAGCCCGCGATGGCTTGCAGTATTATGGCAGCGTCCGCCACTGTTCGCGTCATCGGTCCAACCGTGTCCAACGACGCCGACAGGGGGAGCACACCCCGCTTGCTGACCCGGCCATACGTGGGCTTCAGCCCGACGATGCCGCAAAACGCAGCAGGAATGCGGATGGAGCCGCCCGTGTCGGAGCCCAGCGTCGCTGCGCAAAGGCTGGCCGCCATGGCTGCGCCTGAGCCGCCGCTCGAGCCGCCCGTCACGCAGTCCGTGTTCCACGGATTGCGCGCTGGCCCATAGTGCAGGTTGTTGTTGGTGATGCCGAAGGCAAACTCGTGCATGTTGAGCTTGCCCAGCAGCACCGCGCCAGCCTCGGATAGCGAGGCAGCGGCTGGGCAGTCCTCGTCGGGCACGTACTCCGCCAGGATCTTGCTGCCGCCCGTCGTGGGGATGCCCGCCGTCTCGTACAGGTCCTTCAGCCCGATGGGGATGCCGTGCAGCCGCCCGCGGTTTCGCCCCGCAGCAATCTCAGCCTCCGCCTGCCGCGCCCGCTCCATCGCCAGGTCGCCCGTGACCGTGATGTACGCGTTGACGCGGGGCTCAACCGCCTCGATCCGGGAGAGGTACGCCTGCGTCAGCTCCACCGGCGACAGGCGCTTCGCGGCGATCTCCGCGCCGGCCTCCGCGACGCTGAGCAGGTGCAGGTCCGTGCCGGGCATGGCGTTCCTCCTGGCCATTGAATTCGCGCCAAGCATAGCCGCGCCGAACGGGGGGTGACAAGCGGGCAGGCGGCGGCGCGCCGTCTGGCACGGGCGTGATATACTTTGAATGGGAGGGGATATAGCTCAGCTGGAAGAGCGCTGCGTTCGCATCGCAGAGGCCGGGGGTTCGAATCCCCCTATCTCCACCATGCCCCTGTAGCTCAGAGGATAGAGCGCCTCCGTCCTAAGGAGGGCGTCGGGGGTTCGAGTCCCTCCAGGGGCGCCATTACCAACGCAGGAGCGTAGCTCAGCCTGGTAGAGCAGCGGTCTCCAAAACCGCCGGTCCGGGGTTCGAATCCTCGCGCTCCTGCCAACGACGCCGATGAAAGGGCCAGCACCGTGCTGGCCCTTTCGCGTTCCGCGGCCGCCGTTTTATCAACTTTCCGGGACGCGCGATTATACATAAGTTGAAAAAGGGCGTATGATGGCACGGCGCCAGCGAGCGCGGAAAGGGGGCCAAGATGTGGCCTTTTGGCGGAAGTTCCAGCGGGAAAGCCGTGACCCGGGAGATGCGCATTGAGCTTGCGACGCAGTGCGGTCTTCCCTACCCGGAGTCGGAAGCCCTGCTGGCGGTCACCCGAGCTGGCAAGCTGGCAGGCAGGAAAATAACCAACTTTCGAGTCTTCGCGTCCACCGGCGTCAAGGCCGAGGATGGCCGCGGTTTCGAAGACCTGGCCGGCGACAGCGTCCTCTACGACGGCATTATCGAGAGGGACGGCGTCATCACGATGAACAAGGGCCGCAAGATGCGGTAGGCGCGGCCCAGCCGTGTTCCGCACTGTCCCGCCGTGCGCCGCACAGGGCGGCGACGGCTGCAATTTCCCCGTTCGTTCCTCTGGTCGAGGTGTATCCGGCCGAGGGGGCGTATGCGTGTGGTTCTGGGCCCTGCTTGCCGTAGCTGCCGCGGCGCTCGCCGCGTGCGGAGGCGACGTTGAGCGCGCGCCGGTCACGCCCACGCCGCGCCCTCCCCCGCCCGTCGACCGCATTGCCTACGTCGGTGACGACGGCAACATCTACACCGTGCGAGGTGACGGGTCCCGCCGCGAGCAGGTGACCCGCCTCAACTCCGGGCCCGTCGCGAGCCTCGCCGTCGCGGGACTGGCGCAGTCTCGCTCGGCCTACTACGCCTGGCCGACATGGTCGCCCGACGGCACGCGGATCGCGGCCTCCCGCGTCGTGACCGAAGGCGTGCCGGGGACTGGCGTCGACTTGCGCGTCATCGACCTCGCCAACGGCGCCGAGACCGTAGTGTTCCAGAACGACCCCTCCGGCGTAGGCTTCGTCGCTCAAGGCGCCCCACACTACCCGTACTGGCGACCGGGCGGTGAGCATGTTGCCTTCCTGGCGTCCGGTGCGCCGGGGCTATCCCTCTATACGGCGGACGCCGCAACCGGCGGAGGCGCCGCCCAGGTTATCTCCGGCGCGCCGCTCTACTTTGTCTGGTCGCGGACTGGCGAGGGCGCACTCCTGAACGCCCAGGGACAACTTTACACCGCCGAATGGAGCGGCAAGCTGGAACCCGAGGAGCTCCCGCTCACAGCTGCAGGTTTCCGCACTCCCGGCTTCTCCCACGACGGCAGACGTATGGCATTCGGTGTCCCGACCGCGACGGGCCACGTCACTCTCCACACTGC